>NZ_CP025025.1:3197443-3529030 GCF_002874535.1 Mesobacillus jeotgali | reverse complement strand
ACATCCTCTGACAACCCTAGAGATAGGGCGTTCCCCTTCGGGGGACAGAGTGACAGGTGGTGCATGGTTGTCGTCAGCTCGTGTCGTGAGATGTTGGGTTAAGTCCCGCAACGAGCGCAACCCTTGATCTTAGTTGCCAGCATTCAGTTGGGCACTCTAAGGTGACTGCCGGTGACAAACCGGAGGAAGGTGGGGATGACGTCAAATCATCATGCCCCTTATGACCTGGGCTACACACGTGCTACAATGGATGGAACAAAGGGTCGCGAAGCCGCGAGGTCGAGCCAATCCCATAAATCCATTCTCAGTTCGGATTGCAGGCTGCAACTCGCCTGCATGAAGCCGGAATCGCTAGTAATCGCGGATCAGCATGCCGCGGTGAATACGTTCCCGGGCCTTGTACACACCGCCCGTCACACCACGAGAGTTTGTAACACCCGAAGTCGGTGGGGTAACCTTTTGGAGCCAGCCGCCTAAGGTGGGACAGATGATTGGGGTGAAGTCGTAACAAGGTAGCCGTATCGGAAGGTGCGGCTGGATCACCTCCTTTCTAAGGATATTGCCGTAAAGGCAATCGGAATGCGAATCTTTCGATTCGTACTGTTGTACGCTTGTTTGTTTAGTTTTGAGGGAGCAATTGCCTCAAAGCTTTTTTGTTCCTTGAAAACTAGATAATCGTAAGTAAGAAGAACCAAGAAAAAACCGAGTGATCGCCATTTTAGTTTTTCTCTATTCAATTAGAGAAATAACCTTTTAGGTTAAGTTAGAAAGGGCGCACGGTGGATGCCTTGGCACTAGGAGCCGATGAAGGACGGGACTAACACCGATATGCTTCGGGGAGCTGTAAGTAAGCTTTGATCCGGAGATTTCCGAATGGGGAAACCCACTGTTCGTAATGGAACAGTATCTTTGCCTGAATACATAGGGCATTGAAGGCAGACCCGGGGAACTGAAACATCTAAGTACCCGGAGGAAGAGAAAGCAAACGCGATTCCCTGAGTAGCGGCGAGCGAAACGGGACATAGCCCAAACCAAGAGGCTTGCCTCTTGGGGTTGTAGGACACTCAACATGGAGTTACAAAGGAACGGGGTAGATGAAGTGGTCTGGAAAGGCCCGTCAGAGAAGGTAAAAACCCTGTAGTTGAAACTTCGTTCCCTCCTGAGTGGATCCTGAGTACGGCGGGACACGAGAAATCCCGTCGGAAGCTGGGAGGACCATCTCCCAAGGCTAAATACTCCCTAGTGACCGATAGTGAACCAGTACCGTGAGGGAAAGGTGAAAAGCACCCCGGAAGGGGAGTGAAAGAGATCCTGAAACCGTGTGCCTACAAGTAGTCAGAGCCCGTTCATGGGTGATGGCGTGCCTTTTGTAGAATGAACCGGCGAGTTACGATTACATGCAAGGTTAAGTTGAGAAGACGGAGCCGCAGCGAAAGCGAGTCTGAATAGGGCGAATGAGTATGTGGTCGTAGACCCGAAACCAGGTGATCTACCCATGTCCAGGGTGAAGGTTGGGTAACACCAACTGGAGGCCCGAACCCACGCACGTTGAAAAGTGCGGGGATGAGGTGTGGGTAGCGGAGAAATTCCAATCGAACTTGGAGATAGCTGGTTCTCTCCGAAATAGCTTTAGGGCTAGCCTCACGTTGTAAGAGTCTTGGAGGTAGAGCACTGTTTGGACTAGGGGCCCTCATCGGGTTACCGAATTCAGACAAACTCCGAATGCCAAAGACTTATCCGTGGGAGTCAGACTGCGAGTGATAAGATCCGTAGTCAAAAGGGAAACAGCCCAGACCACCAGCTAAGGTCCCAAAGTATACGTTAAGTGGAAAAGGATGTGGAGTTGCTTAGACAACCAGGATGTTGGCTTAGAAGCAGCCACCATTTAAAGAGTGCGTAATAGCTCACTGGTCGAGTGACTCTGCGCCGAAAATGTACCGGGGCTAAACGTATCACCGAAGCTGTGGATTGACATCTTAGATGTCAGTGGTAGGAGAGCGTTCTAAGGGCGTTGAAGTCAGACCGTAAGGACTGGTGGAGCGCTTAGAAGTGAGAATGCCGGTATGAGTAGCGAAAGATGGGTGAGAATCCCATCCACCGAATGCCTAAGGTTTCCTGAGGAAGGCTCGTCCTCTCAGGGTTAGTCGGGACCTAAGCCGAGGCCGAAAGGCGTAGGCGATGGACAACAGGTTGATATTCCTGTACCACCTCTTTATCGTTTGAGCAATGGGGGGACGCAGTAGGATAGGGTAAGCGCGCTGTCGGATATGCGCGTCTAAGCAGTTAGGCTGCAAGTGAGGCAAATCCCGCTTGCGTGAAGGCTGAGCTGTGACAGCGAGGGAAATATAGTACCGAAGTTCCTGATTCCACACTGCCAAGAAAAGCCTCTAGCGAGATAAAAGGTGCCCGTACCGCAAACCGACACAGGTAGGCGAGGAGAGAATCCTAAGGTGAGCGAGAGAACTCTCGTTAAGGAACTCGGCAAAATGACCCCGTAACTTCGGGAGAAGGGGTGCTCATTTGGGTGAATAGCCTAGATGAGCCGCAGTGAATAGGCCCAGGCGACTGTTTAGCAAAAACACAGGTCTCTGCGAAGCCGCAAGGCGAAGTATAGGGGCTGACGCCTGCCCGGTGCTGGAAGGTTAAGAGGAGGGGTTAGCTCACGCGAAGCTCTGAATCGAAGCCCCAGTAAACGGCGGCCGTAACTATAACGGTCCTAAGGTAGCGAAATTCCTTGTCGGGTAAGTTCCGACCCGCACGAAAGGCGTAACGATCTGGGCACTGTCTCAACGAGAGACTCGGTGAAATTATAGTACCTGTGAAGATGCAGGTTACCCGCGACAGGACGGAAAGACCCCGTGGAGCTTTACTGTAGCCTGATATTGAATTTTGGTACAGCTTGTACAGGATAGGTAGGAGCCTGAGAAACCGGAGCGCCAGCTTCGGTGGAGGCGTCGGTGGGATACTACCCTGGCTGTATTGAAATTCTAACCCACGCCCCTGATCGGGGCGGGAGACAGTGTCAGGTGGGCAGTTTGACTGGGGCGGTCGCCTCCTAAAGAGTAACGGAGGCGCCCAAAGGTTCCCTCAGAATGGTTGGAAATCATTCGCAGAGTGTAAAGGCACAAGGGAGCTTGACTGCGAGACCTACAAGTCGAGCAGGGACGAAAGTCGGGCTTAGTGATCCGGTGGTTCCGCATGGAAGGGCCATCGCTCAACGGATAAAAGCTACCCCGGGGATAACAGGCTTATCTCCCCCAAGAGTCCACATCGACGGGGAGGTTTGGCACCTCGATGTCGGCTCATCGCATCCTGGGGCTGTAGTCGGTCCCAAGGGTTGGGCTGTTCGCCCATTAAAGCGGTACGCGAGCTGGGTTCAGAACGTCGTGAGACAGTTCGGTCCCTATCCGTCGTGGGCGCAGGAAATTTGAGAGGAGCTGTCCTTAGTACGAGAGGACCGGGATGGACGCACCGCTGGTGTACCAGTTGTCTTGCCAAAGGCATCGCTGGGTAGCTATGTGCGGACGGGATAAGTGCTGAAAGCATCTAAGCATGAAGCCCCCCTCAAGATGAGATTTCCCATAGCGCAAGCTAGTAAGAACCCTGAAAGATGATCAGGTTGATAGGTCAGAGGTGGAAGCGCGGTGACGTGTGGAGCTGACTGATACTAATCGTTCGAGGACTTAACCAAATAGATTACTCGTTCTTCTTTTTCTTCTTACAAACATTATCTAGTTTTGAGGGAATAAAGGTTTTTATCAAGTTAAAAACTTTTAAAATTTCTCTTGCAAAATAACTTAAAGCCAGTATAATAGATATTGTCTTTAAAAAAATGTCTGGTGACGATGGCGAGAAGGTCACACCCGTTCCCATACCGAACACGGAAGTTAAGCTTCTCAGCGCCGATGGTAGTTGGGGGTTTCCCCCTGTGAGAGTAGGACGTCGCCGGGCAGTTTCAAATGGAGGATTAGCTCAGCTGGGAGAGCATCTGCCTTACAAGCAGAGGGTCGGCGGTTCGATCCCGTCATCCTCCACCATGATTTTTTTCGCACAGTGAAATAATCTACATTTTACCATGCCGGTGTAGCTCAATTGGTAGAGCAACTGACTTGTAATCAGTAGGTTGGGGGTTCAAGTCCTCTTGCCGGCACCTTTTGTACGAGCCATTAGCTCAGTCGGTAGAGCATCTGACTTTTAATCAGAGGGTCGAAGGTTCGAGTCCTTCATGGCTCACCAATGTTTTTTTACGAAAGTAAAAATGACATTCAATCAAATATGCGGGTGTGGCGGAATTGGCAGACGCACCAGACTTAGGATCTGGCGCCGCAAGGCGTGGGGGTTCGACTCCCTTCACCCGCACCATTTTTAAAAAAACATAAAGTTTGCGGAAGTAGTTCAGTGGTAGAATACAACCTTGCCAAGGTTGGGGTCGCGGGTTCGAATCCCGTCTTCCGCTCCATAGTTCTTAAGCCGGGGTGGCGGAACTGGCAGACGCACAGGACTTAAAATCCTGCGGTAGGTGACTACCGTACCGGTTCGATTCCGGTCCTCGGCACCACCAAGTTAGCTAATAAATAATTACATTTGCGCCCGTAGCTCAATTGGATAGAGCGTCTGACTACGGATCAGAAGGTTATGGGTTCGACTCCTTTCGGGCGCGCCATTATATTTTCTCTTTATCGGGGAGTAGCTCAGCTTGGTAGAGCACTTGGTTTGGGACCAAGGGGTCGCAGGTTCGAATCCTGTCTTCCCGACCATGCTACTTATTTAATATGGGGCCTTAGCTCAGCTGGGAGAGCGCCTGCCTTGCACGCAGGAGGTCAGCGGTTCGATCCCGCTAGGCTCCACCATATTCACTTAAAATAATAATTTGGCGGTGTAGCTCAGCTGGCTAGAGCGTACGGTTCATACCCGTAAGGTCGGGGGTTCGATCCCCTCCGCCGCTACCAAATTCAATCTGGTTGAACCTATTCAATCTAGGATATCCTGGACCTTTAGCTCAGCTGGTTAGAGCAACGAGCAAGCCATCAATGAACTTGCTTCGAGTTGTACCCATCGAGCTGCTACTTGAATAGACTTTCTGAGATGGGGACAGACCCACTAGGATATTCCACAACCTAGATCAATCCAGCTAAACATGGACCTTTAGCTCAGCTGGTTAGAGCAGACGGCTCATAACCGTCCGGTCGTAGGTTCGAGTCCTACAAGGTCCACCATTGCTTATTTTAACACGGAGGTATACCCAAGTCTGGCTGAAGGGATCGGTCTTGAAAACCGACAGGCGGGTAACACCGCGCGGGGGTTCGAATCCCTCTACCTCCTCCATTTTTAATTAAATATTATCGTCGCGGGGTGGAGCAGTCCGGTAGCTCGTCGGGCTCATAACCCGAAGGTCGCAGGTTCAAATCCTGCCCCCGCAATCTGGTCCCGTGGTGTAGCGGTTAACATGCCTGCCTGTCACGCAGGAGATCGCCGGTTCGATCCCGGTCGGGACCGCCATTTTATGTTTTCCCAGTAGCTCAGTCGGTAGAGCAAGTTGCTCACATCTCCGAGTAAGCTTCTGCGGCAACTTGCGAGAAAGACCGAAGGTCATTCGAGCAAAGGACCTAAAGCGATTAAACTTTAGGGGTCAATACAATAGTGGCTCAGTAGCTCAGTCGGTAGAGCAAAGGACTGAAAATCCTTGTGTCGGCGGTTCGATTCCGTCCTGAGCCACCTTATTTAATTTCAATTAATATTACATTATAGATATGGCGATTGTGGCGAAGTGGTTAACGCACCTGATTGTGGTTCAGGCATTCGTGGGTTCGATTCCCATCAGTCGCCCCATTTTTTGCGGGTGTAGTTTAGTGGTAAAACCTCAGCCTTCCAAGCTGATGATGAGAGTTCGATTCTCTTCACCCGCTCCATAAGGGCCTATAGCTCAGCTGGTTAGAGCGCACGCCTGATAAGCGTGAGGTCGGTGGTTCGAGTCCACTTAGGCCCATTTTTTATATTATTCCGCAGTAGCTCAGTGGTAGAGCACTCGGCTGTTAACCGAGCGGTCGTAGGTTCGAATCCTACCTGCGGAGCCATTTTTATGGGGAAGTACTCAAGAGGCTGAAGAGGCGCCCCTGCTAAGGGTGTAGGTCGGGTAACCGGCGCGAGGGTTCAAATCCCTCCTTCTCCGCCATAAGGCCCCTTGGTCAAGCGGTTAAGACACCGCCCTTTCACGGCGGTAACACGGGTTCGAATCCCGTAGGGGTCATAAGGAAAGCTGTTAGCAATTATGCTAACGGCTTTTTTTTATTGCTTAGGAAATTATAAAATAATTTCGTTGTGGATAACTATAGGGGTTATCGTAATCCAGCTCCAGCGCCTAGCCCCTCGAGTCGCTTCGGTCCGCCCAATGTAGTCAAAGAACGACTTCAACGGTCGGCCCTCCAGCGCTTGTCGGGGCTGAACGAGCCGCTTGCGCTTTTTGTTCTGTTTCTTAAAATTTTGGAATCCACAGATTCACCAGGTATTAACTACGAATAATGCTTCTGACAAGCGACTTAAGCAGCTTGCACTAAGAAAATGAGATGTTCAAAAGGTCACTAAGAGATTTGTACCTTGTTTAGGGAAGCAAGGGAAAAAGCGGTCACATAAAGACCAGATATGTACCTGGTTAAGAGAAGAAAGAGAAGAACGGGTCACATAAGGCAGCGATAGGGGCTTCTTCTAATAGCTGGCTATAAAGAATTGCTGGATCCACATTAGTAGCAAGCCCAATCCTAGTATCCCTTACCTCGAATCACTTTCCATCACTTTCTCGACAAGATGAAAACGCTATCAACCAAAAATGTTTTTCAACTTAATATCTCTATCAATCCCAATAAAATCAACTCAACCTACAAAAAAAATATTATTCAATTTCAACTTTCGTTCTCCAAATTTCGCGTAATTGGAAGATTTAGTACATTAAAGCGCTACCATTTAGTTGGATTTGTCGAATGTGCCGATTTTATAACTACTATTGTCGAAAAATTAAGAAAATGTTTACAAGGATTTTTTTCTGGTAACTAGAATACTACTGAAAAGGGGCGTTTTCATAAGTTTTGCAGAAGGCAGGTGGAAGGATCTTGGTGATTAATCCTACAGAGTTTGAATTGCATTTATTCCATGAAGGGAATCTGTTCCAAAGCTACAATTTATTTGGAGCACATGTCATTAAAAATGGAACTGAAACATATACTCGATTTTGTGTGTGGGCTCCAAATGCGACTCAGGTAAGGCTAACAGGTAATTTTAATAATTGGGATGGAAATGGCTATGAGTTTCATAAAGTTAATCAGGAGGGGGTCTGGCAGCTCGCTCATGAGGGTGATTTGACAGGCGCCATTTATAAATATGAGATTGTAACAGCAACAGGAGAGCGATTGCTCAAATCTGATCCCTATGCTTTTTTCTCGGAATTAAGGCCAAATACGGCTTCGATTGTCTACCCAATGGACGGCTATAAATGGAATGACCAGAAATGGCTGCAAAAGCGTGAAAAGAGGAGCACACTTGGCGAGCCAATGTTCATCTATGAACTTCATGTGGGATCCTGGAAAAAGCATGATAATGGTTCGTTCCTTACATACCGTGAGCTTGTTGATGAATTGATTCCATATATTGTTGCGCATGGATACACACATATTGAATTATTGCCTCTAACTGAGCATCCGCTCGACATCTCCTGGGGCTATCAATCCACAGGTTATTTTTCAGTTACGAGTCGATATGGAACTCCTCATGATTTCATGTATTTCGTTGATATGTGCCATCAAAACGGCATCGGGGTCATCCTTGATTGGATTCCCGGGCATTTTTGTAAAGATGCGCATGGGCTGTATAAATTTGATGGCAGCTATGTGTTTGAATATCAGCGGGAGAATGATCGAGAGAACCAAGTTTGGGGGACCGCCAATTTTGACTTGGGAAAAACGGAAGTACAGAGCTTCCTGATTTCAAGTGCGCTTTTCTGGCTCGAAAAATATCATATCGATGGCTTCAGGGTTGATGCAGTGGCCAATATCATCTACTGGCCGAATTCAATCCAGGCTGCGAACCAGTATGGAGTGGGATTTTTAAAGAAGCTGAACAAAGCGGTCAAAGATTTTGAGCCGGGAGCGCTGATGATTGCCGAGGATTCGACTGACTGGCCGCAGGTGACTGCTCCTGTGGAGTATGGAGGTCTTGGTTTTACATACAAGTGGAATATGGGATGGATGAATGACACCTTGAAGTATATGGAGGAAGAATCCCATAAAAGGAAGCATATACATGATAAAGTTACCTTTTCGCTCCTGTATGCTTTTTCAGAGAATTTTGTCCTGCCTTTCTCACATGATGAAGTCGTCCACGGGAAGAAGTCGCTACTTGATAAGATGCCGGGCGATTACTGGCAAAAGTTCGCACAGCTAAGGGGTTTGCTAGGGTTCATGACAGCACATCCAGGAAAGAAGCTGACGTTCATGGGGACTGAATTTGGGCAGTTTTCGGAATGGAAGGACAAGGAACAGTTGGACTGGATGCTCCTCGATTATGAAATGCATGAAAAGATGAATCATTATAATAGGGAACTAATCAAATTGTATAAGCGGTCTAAGCCATTGTATGAGGTCGATCAAAGCTATGAAGGTTTTGAATGGATCGATGCTGATAACCGGGACCAGTCAATTTTTTCTTTTATCAGGAAAGGGAAGAATCCTGAAGAACTTCTGGTCATTGTTTGCAATTTTACAGAGAAAGTATATAGCGATTATCGAATCGGTGTACCGAAGCCTGGCGAATATCGGGAAATCTTGAACAGCGATGCTACAGTCTTTGGAGGTTCAGGCGTAATAAACAAAAAAGTTTTGAAAGCTGAAGAAATAGCCTTCCATGGAAGGCCATATTCTATAGAGATGAGTATTTCTCCATTCGGAATCTCAGTTCTACGTCCTGTTATAAAAAGAAAGGGGAGAAACAATCATGCAAAAGAAGAAATGCGTAGCAATGCTGTTGGCAGGAGGAAAAGGAAGCCGGCTGCACTCACTGACGAAGAATCTCGCTAAACCAGCTGTCCCTTTTGGCGGCAAATATCGAATTATCGATTTCCCGTTAAGCAACTGCACGAACTCAGGAATCCATACTGTGGGCGTATTGACGCAGTACCAGCCGCTCCTGCTCAATTCTTATATTGGCATCGGCAGCGCCTGGGACCTCGACAGGAAGGATGGTGGGGTGACTGTGCTGCCGCCTTATGCTGAGAGTTCTGAAGTGAAATGGTATTCCGGTACGGCCAGCGCGATTTTTCAGAATTTGAACTATCTTGATCAGTATAACCCTGAGTACGTGTTGATTCTCTCGGGTGACCATATTTATAAAATGAATTATGAGTTGATGCTCAATTACCATATCGAAAAAAGAGCCGATGTGACGATCTCAGTCATTGAAGTTCCCTGGGAAGAGACAAATCGCTTTGGCATCATGAATACAGATGCTGACCTAAGAATCACTGAATTTGAAGAAAAACCAGACGTAGCGAAAAATAATCTCGCTTCGATGGGAATTTATATTTTTAAATGGAGCGTTTTAAGGGAATATCTGATAAGAGATGATCAGAATTCTGATTCCAGCCACGATTTTGGGAAGGATATCATTCCTCTGCTAATACAAGAAAATATGAACTTATTTGCCTATCCTTTTAAAGGCTATTGGAAAGATGTTGGGACAGTACAAAGTCTTTGGGAAGCGAATATGGATTTATTGGATAAAGATTGTGAATTGAACCTGTTTGATCATTCGTGGCGAATCTACTCTGTCAATCCGAATCAGCCGCCGCAATATATTTGCCCAGAAGGAGAAGTATCAGAGTCGCTGGTCAATGAAGGCTGCAAGATCGAAGGGGAGGTTTCCAGAACGGTTGTATTCCAGGGAGTGACCGTGAAAAAGGGAGCTGTTGTAAAGGAAACTGTTATTATGCCGGATGCTGTTATTGGACACAATTGTGTGATTGAAAAGGCGATTGTATCCCCAGGAGTCTATGTGCCGGATGGAACAATTATAAAGCCGGGCGAGAGCGCGAATGACATTACACTAGTATCTGAAGAAACAATCGGAGAATTGCAATCCAATTGAACCGATTCGGGAGGAAAAAGAAATGAACAAACAATTATTAGGAGTAATAGATGCGACAACGGTTCACGATGATTTGCATGAACTGTCCATTCACCGGTCGGTGGCAGCGATCCCTTTTGGCGGAAGATACAGACTGATCGATTTTATCCTATCAAACATGGTCAACTCTGGTATCCAGAGCGTGGCGATTTTTCCTAAATTCCAATACAGGTCGCTGATGGATCATTTAGGGTCAGGCAGGAACTGGGATCTTAATCGAAAAAGGGATGGACTATTTTTCTTCCCTGCGCCTAACCTTGATAAACATTATACGGGAATCGGCACGCTCGACCACTTTGCTGACAACATTGACTTTTTTGAACGGAGTACCCAGGAGTATGCGCTGATTGCTAATTCCTATACGGTATTCAATATGGATTTCCAGCCGCTGCTAGATTGGCATATCAAATCAGGCTGCGATATCACAGAGGTACAGAAGGAAGGAAAATCACTGGGCATTTATCTTGTTAAAAAGACGTTGTTGATGGATTTAATCACGACTCGCAGTGAAACTGGCTACTCGAATATGAGGGATGTCGCCACCGACCTGGATAGCCAGTTCCATCTCTGCTATTACAACTTTGAAGGGTATGCCTCTATGGTTGATACAATTGGAAACTATTTCAGGACCAGCATGGACCTAATGAAGCCCGAAGTCTGGAAGGAGCTGTTCCCGAAGGATAGGCCGATTCTGACTAAGGTGAAGGATGAGCCGCCTACCCGATATGATGTTGATGCATCCGTAAGAAACTCGATGGTTGCCAATGGCGGAATGATTGAGGGTACTGTCGAAAACAGCATCATTGCCCGCGGGGTAAAAATCGGCAAAGGTACCGTCATCCGCAACTGCATCATCATGCAGAAGACACAAATCAAGGAGAATTGTCTATTGGATTCAGTGATTGTCGATAAGGATGCAAGAATAGAAGCAGGAACAGTGATTACAGCGCCAGCAGACTCACCGACTGTTATCCGCAAAGGTTCGGTCCAGGGAGTGGGGAGCAGCTCGTGAAGGTGTTATTTGCCGTATCGGAATGCGTCCCGTTTATCAAGTCAGGCGGACTGGCGGATGTAGCGGGATCGCTTCCGAAGGAATTGAAAAAGCTCGGAGCGGATGTCAGGGTTATTTTACCGAAGTATGGATTGATTCCTGATAAATTCCGTTCTGAAATGAAGAAAGTGAAAGAGTATAATGTGCAGTTAGGCTGGCGCTCGCAATATTGTGGCATTGAAACTCTTGAGCATGAAGGCGTTACTTTCTATTTTGTAGACAATGAGTATTATTTTAAACGAGATAGCCTTTACGGACATTATGATGATGGGGAACGGTTCGCGTTTTTTAACAGGGCTGTCCTTGAATTGATCGCAGAAACTGAATTCTACCCTGATGTCATTCATTGCCATGACTGGCATACAGGCATGATTCCATTTTTACTAAGGACGGAGTATTATAAGCGGCCCGGATACGGATTGATCAGGTCCGTGTTCACGATTCATAATCTGCAGTTCCAGGGAATATTCCCTCCAGAAGTACTTGGTGACCTACTTCAAATTGACAATCGTTATTTCAATGAAGAGCAGCTGGAGTTTTTCGGGAACGCCAATTTTATGAAAGCAGCTTTGATTGCTGCAGACCATATCACTACGGTCAGTCCTACTTACAAGGAGGAAATCCAGACAGAATTTTATGGTGAAAAGCTGGATGGCATCCTGCGTAAAAGAAGCGAAGATCTATCGGGAATCCTGAATGGGATTGATCACGATTTATATGATCCTGAAAAGTATCCTGGATTGGCTGCCAATTTCGGAGTGGACTCACTTGAAAGAAGAGTCGAAAACAAGCTTCAGGTACAGCGGGATTTCGGCTTGCCAGAAAACGAGAATATCCCTGTTGCAGCAATGATTACGAGGCTGACGAAGCAGAAGGGTCTCGATTTGGTCAGGGGAGTTTTCCATGAAATCATGGCGACGGGAATGCAGCTTGTCGTGCTGGGAACAGGCGACCCTGAGTTTGAACAATTTTTCAGGGAAATGGCCGCGCATTACCCTGAACAGTGTGGCGTATACATTGGCTTTGATGAGAATTTGGCCCATCAAGTCTACGCAGGCTCCGATTTGTTCCTGATGCCATCCAAGTTCGAGCCATGCGGGCTTAGCCAGATGATCGCGATGCGCTATGGATCAATTCCCGTTGTAAGAGAAACAGGCGGCCTGAACGATACAGTACAGCCTTACAATGAATTTACCGGTGAAGGCAATGGATTTTCCTTTGCAAACTTTAACGCCCATGACATGCTGTTTACACTTGAACGGGCGCTGTCTTTTTACCATGAGCGCGAAAAATGGCTTAAACTGGCGAAAAATGCTATGCAGACAGACTATAGCTGGGCTCAGTCTGCCAGACAATATAAGGAATTGTATTCCGATCTCATCTCAAGGAGTGAATCGCATGTTTTCTAGTGTTCCCAAGTTCAAAAATGCTTTCTTGAAAAAACTCGAGATGATGTTTGGAACCAGCTTTGAAGAAAGCACGAGCCGAGAGCAGTTCCAGACTCTCGGGCATATGATCAGGGAGCATGTGAGTTCTGATTGGATTAAAACAAATGAATTATATCGTGCCGGCGCGAAAAAGCAGGTTTATTACTTGTCGATCGAGTTCCTGCTGGGCCGGCTGCTGAGGCATAACCTGATTAATTTAGGCGTCGAAAAAGTGGTCTGTGAGGGGCTCAGGGAGCTGGGCATCGAGCTGGACCAGCTGGAGGAGATCGAAGCGGATGCCGGGCTTGGCAATGGCGGTCTCGGCCGCCTTGCAGCATGCTTCCTAGATTCCCTCGCTTCCCTTGATCTGCCTGGACACGGATGTGGCATCCGCTATAAACACGGTCTATTCGAGCAAAAAATCGTCGATGGCTATCAGGTGGAGCTTCCTGAGCAATGGCTGAGACATGGCCATGTTTGGGAGGTGCGCAAGGCGGATGATGCGGTCGAGGTCCCGTTCTGGGGTGAAATCGAAAGCAGGATGGAGAATGGGCGGCTTGTTTTCAGGCACCTGAACGCCGAGACAATCATGGCTGTACCTTACGACCTGCCTGTCATCGGCTACGAGACTCAGACAGTCAACACGTTGAGACTGTGGAATGCCGAGCCATCCAGGTTCCCGGCAAATGCAGATATTTTTAAATACAAGAAGGATACAGAATCGGTTTCTGAATTTCTTTATCCGGATGACACGCATGATGAAGGGAAAATCCTTCGTCTCAAGCAGCAATATTTCCTGGTCACGTCCAGTTTGAAGGCGATTGTGAATTCTTTTAAAAAGAAGAATAAGAGTTTGCTAGAGTTTCATGATTATGTGAGCATCCATATTAATGACACGCACCCTGCGATTGCCGTTCCAGAACTGATGAGAATATTGATGGATGAGGAAGGCCTTGGGTGGGACGATGCCTGGGACATCACCGTGCAGACGCTTTCCTATACGAACCATACGACACTGGCGGAGGCCTTGGAGAGGTGGCCAGTCAGAATCTTTAAGCCTTTGCTGCCACGCATTTTCATGATTGTCGAGGAAATTAATGAGCGTTTCTGCAAGAAGGTTTGGGAGCAGTATCCTGGCGACTGGGGCAGGGTTGAGAGCATGGCGATCATCGCCCATGACGAAGTGCGTATGGCGCCGCTTGCCATTGTCGGGAGCCACAGCGTCAATGGTGTTGCACAGCTTCACACAGAGATTCTGAAAAACCGAGAGATGAACCAGTTTTATCAGTTTTATCCTGAACGTTTTAACAACAAGACAAATGGGATTACCCACCGCCGCTGGCTGCTGAAGGCGAATCCGGGGCTGTCCGGATTGATTACCGAGGCCATTGGGAGTGACTGGGTTTCTTCTCCTCAAAAGTTGGAGGAGTTAATGCGGTATAAGGATGACTCTGTTTTCCTTGAAAAGTTGCACAGAATTAAGCAGGCCAACAAGGAACGTCTGGCAAAGCGGATTTTGGATAAAACGGGTATTCAGGTTGATACGGAATCGATTTTTGATGTCCAGGTAAAAAGGTTACATGCCTATAAGCGGCAGCTGCTGAATGTGCTGCACATCATGCATCTCTATAATGCTTTGAAAAAAGATCCTGAAGCATTGCTATATCCGCGCACATTTATTTTTGGGGCAAAGGCATCTCCAGGTTATTATTTTGCCAAAAAGGTCATTAAGCTGATTAACTCTGTTGCTGATAAGGTGAACAATGACCCCGAAACGAATGGCAAGCTGAAGGTTGTTTTCCTTGAAAACTACCGAGTGTCGCTTGCCGAAGAGATTTTTCCGGCTGCGGATATCAGCGAACAAATCTCAACTGCCAGCAAAGAAGCCTCTGGCACAGGGAATATGAAATTCATGATGAACGGGGCTTTGACACTAGGCACGCTTGATGGTGCAAATGTCGAGATCACCGATTTGGTCGGCAGGGATAATATCTTCCTGTTCGGGCTGACGGCAGAGGAAGTGCTGGATTATCAAAATAATGGCGGCTACCACTCACTCGAATATTATCACCATGATGAACGGATTCGGGGAGTGGTCGACCAGTTGATCAATGGCTTTTTCCCAGATACGGAAAACCACTTTAATGAAATCTATGATACCTTGCTTGGCCATAACGACCAGTACTTCGTATTGAGGGATTTTGCTTCCTATGCAGAGGCACACCAGGAGGTCAGCCTAAGTTACTTGGATCGAAATACATGGCTGCAAAAGAGCCTGGTTAATATCGCGAAGTCAGGTTATTTCTCCAGTGACAGGACCATCATGGAATATGCGGATCAGATCTGGAAGGTACAATCTGCTTTAAAAGTTTAAGAAGCTCCAGGCCAATCGGTGACGATTTGGCCTTTTTGCTATTTTCATTGGATTGAAAGCTGCCAGAGAATTCTATAAGCCCAAATGAGTTCGTTGAGTGTCAAAAGGTCACATAGAAAAATTCTATAGGCCCAAATGAGGTCGTAGGAACGCTAAAAGGTCACATAGAACAATTCTATAAGCCCGTATGAGGTCGTAGGTGCGTCGAAAGGTCACATAGAAAAATTCTATAAGCCCAAATGAGGCCGTTGAGCGCCAAAAGGTCACATAGAACAATTCTATAAGCCCGAATGAGATCGTAGGAGCGCCAAAAGGTCACATAGAACAATTCTATAAGCCCGAATGAGATCGTAGGAGCGCCAAAAGGTCACATAGAACAATTCTATAAGCCCGAATGAGATCGTAGGAGCGCCAAAAGGTCACATAGAACAATTCTATAAGCCCGAATGAGATCGTAGGAGCGCCAAAAGGTCACATAGAACAATTCTATAAGCCCGAATGAGATCGTAGGAGCGCCAAAAGGTCACATAGAACAATTCTATAAGCCCGAATGAGATCGTAGGAGCGCCAAAAGGTCACATAGAACAATTCTATAAGCCCGAATGAGATCGTAGGAGCGCCAAAAGGTCACATAAAAAAATTCTATAAGCCCGAATGAGGCCGTTGAACGCCAAAAGGTCACATAGAAAAATTCTATAAGCCCGAATGGGGTAAGTGAGACGCAAAGGGAACTATAGAAGCAGCATTACTTTACATTGCCTCTATAATATCAGTAACCCAGTTCCAATCGTGATCAGTAAGGCACCTGCGACGGTAGATTTTGTTGGTTTTTCTTTTAAAATGATAAAGCTCAGGATCATCGTCAAGACGACGCTGAATTTATCAATTGGGTTGACGATGCTTACCTTTCCGATTGCCAGTGCGGCGAAATAACATAACCATGAGAATCCTGTTGCGGCACCTGATAGGATTAGGAATACGTAAGATTTCCTTGAGATTTTCTTAAGCTCCTTCACAGTTCCCTGGAAAAACACAATTCCCCAGGCAAAAATAATGATTACGACTGTTCTGATAAATGTAGCCACATTTGAATCAACATCTTCAATTCCGATTTTTGCGAGGATATTGGTCAGGGCAGCGAAGACTGCGGACATGATGGCCAGAAAAATATATGATTTGGTGTTGAACACCTTCTTCTTCTGCTTTTTCTTCTTTTTGTCTTTTCCGATCAGCACAAAGGTACCAATAGATATAATGACACCACCAGCGACAACAGGCATGGTTGCAGGCTCCCTTAATACTATGAAAGATAACAGAATCGTCAATACGACACTGGCCTTATCAATAGGGACAACTTTTGATACATCGCCAATTTGGATCGCTTTAAAAAAGGCAAGCCAGGAAAGACCGGTCGTCAATCCGGAAAGGACAAGAAAGATGAATGACTTCAAAGATACTTCCATTATGTGCCCCGTTTGCCCAGTGATCACAACCATCAGGTAGGCCATAATCACAACAACGATCGTCCTGACGGCAGTTGCCAGGTTTGAATCGACATCCTTAATTCCAATTTTCGCAAGAATGGCGGTAAAGGAAGCAAATAGCGCGGCCAGTAAAGCTAAAATGATACTCATCGTTTATCTCCATTTCTAATAAGGTAATCTTAGTTTGAGATTCTGCTGCAGGAATATTCTTGTCCAAAAATCGAACAATGTACGTTTCCTGGGTACTGGGCATAGGATAGGTTGATAAAACCTGTGAAGGGAATGAGCTAATTGTATAACGTTCCATCCTATTCCTATCCATATTATGTTAATTCTTCAGTATATAGCCCAAGATCCAGCCAAAATAGCCATCAGCAAGTACTTGAAGCGCTGCTTGCTGGAATAAAAGGGGAAGCTTCAGCAGTTGATTTTTATAGCAGCCTGGCGGAATCTGCGCCAAACCAGAGACATAAGAAAGCGATAATGAAGGCGTTAGAGGATAAGCAAGTTCACTTAAAACAATTTACGGACCTGTTTGTCACACTTACGGGACAAACGCCGCAGTACCAAATTGAACAAGTGGAATTCGAATCTTATCAGGAAGGCTTGCAAAAGGCATATGAAGCAGAAGTTGAAGATTATCACGAATATCGTAACAGTTATTTGCTGACTCAGTATCTTCCATTAGGCAATGTCTTTTTTCGGGCATTTGCAGATGAGATCGAGCATGCTACAAGATTCGGCTGTTTAAGGCAAGAAGGGCACAGGCCATTAATGGATAATGGAAAGCAGCCTTTTATCATAAATATTGAAGACGCTACCTTGCAGAACGAGACATTCCGTACAGCGATTTGGACAGGTAACAAGCTTCAGGTGACAGTGATGAGCATCGATGTCGGCGAAGATATTGGTCTGGAAGTCCATGAAACCGGGGATCAATTCATCCGAGTGGAAGAAGGAGAAGCACTCGTACAGATGGGGGACACTAAAGATAATCTGGATTTTGAGTCCAGAGTATCTGATGACTTTGCGATCATGATACCTGAAGGAAAGTGGCATAACGTAACCAATATAGGCGATACAAAGCTTAAGGTATATGTTATTTACGCACCACCTGAGCATCCATTTGGAACTGTCCACGAAACAAAAGCAGATGCTGAAGCTGCCGAGTAAATATTGAATACAGGGATTGGAGAGTAACAACTCCAATCGTTTTTGTTTTACCGTATAATATGGAAAATTTTTGAGCACTAATCGTTGCTAATATCGTCTCCTATTAGCTTTATTAGTAGTTATATTTTACATAATATAACATTTTGAACTCATCTTCCTTATTTTGTGATTTATGATACCAATACATTTGTTTGTTCTATAAATTCCTCTCAAAAAATAGCCTCAGTTAAACAGTTAACTGAGGCTGTTGTCTATTCCTTATTTCTTTTTCTTATCATCATCAATATAACTGTCTCTCTCTTTATAAGGGATATCTCCTAGCTCGGATTCGATGCCTGCTTCGTCAAGCATGTCCTCGTAATCCTCCTCGGTATCACTCTGGAGTACTTGCCGGTCATCACCTTCAATGTCAGTAGCGCTAAAGGATTCAAAGTCTTCTGTGAACCCTCTTTCTTTTTCATTATCAATATAGAGCTTGTTATAATCTTCATGATCACCTGTAAGGTCAGATGGTGTTTCAGATGTACCGAATTCAGCTACATCATTAAAGCTGTTCCGGTTATCGGCCATTTCCTCGTTTTGCCTGCGATTGAAATCGGCTTCATGGGTATATTCAAGGACATCTTCTTCAGCTGGACGGTCATTTGAAAGAGTTTGTTCGGCGGAGTGCTCGACGCAATATAAAGTATAAGGTACTGCTTCAAGTCGCTCAAAAGGAATTTCTTTACCGCACTCCGCACATTTTCCGTATGTGCCATTCTCAATTGCCTCCAAGGCCTGATCGACTTTTTCAACTTGTGTATCAAAATGCTCGTCCATCGCCAGATTTTTGCTGCGCTCAAACAGCTCTGTCCCGCTGTCCGCAGGATGGTTATCGTAGGAAGAAAGTTCTCCTGTCGCTTCCCGCTGGCTGCCTTCCAGATAGCCATTCTCTTCATTGTTATCTATTTGTGAATTAAGCGTTTCTTTTTCATTTATAAGTGTTTGCTTCAGTTGGTTAAGCTGTTCATTTTTCAGCATCATTACACATCCTTAGTTTTGATTCGTATCATACGTACTAAATACCCGCTCGTGATTTTAAGAAACATAGAAAAAGCTTCCGCCAAAGGCAGAAGCTTCTCGAATGTGACTATATTAAACTGATGAAAATCCCTACTGATAGAAGCAAGCCGAAAATGGTGTTGGTCTTTGCTGTGTTAGCCATAGCCGGCATCATTTGCAACGGATTGGATTTACCGATGAAGCCTTTCGTTGCTTTTACAGCCTTCGGAATGCTGAGGGCAACAATCGCAAGCCATGGTGAAACGACTCCAGCAATGATTAAGCCGATTACCCATGAGTAGGATACGATGAACATACCCGCCAGCAGTTTGATGGCGCCTTTTCGTCCTAGCAAAATCGCCAATGTCTTCCGGCCAAATTCCTTGTCTCCATCAAGGTCGCGAATATTATTCGCAAGCAAGATCGCTCCGACTAGCAAGAAGCTAGGGAACGAAACAAGTACACTAGTTGGAGTGACAGTGCCAGTCTGGATGTAGAAAGAAATAAGGATGATCAGTACACCCATGAAAAAGCCTGCGACAAGCTCACCAAAAGGAGTGTAGGCAATCGGCAATGGACCGCCTGTATAAAGATATCCTGCTGCGAGGGAAACGACGCCGACAGCAGCGACCCACCAGCTGGTACTCATGCAAATATATACCCCAAGAAGGACTGAGATTCCATAAAGGGCAAAGGCAAGATTCAACACCGTTTTAGGCTTTATGCCATGACGGACGATCGCTCCGCCGATCCCAACGGAATTCTCATTATCAAGACCGCGTTTAAAATCATAGTACTCATTGAACATATTCGTTGCTGCCTGGATTAGCAGGCTTGCTATTAACATTGCGAGGAACATTCCCCAATGAATTCCACCGCTGTATTCGATCGCTAAAGCAGTCCCTAAAAGGACAGGGGCAAATGCGGCAGTCAAAGTGTGCGGCCTTGTAAGCTGCCACCAGACTCTCCAGTCTGCGCCATTGACTGCTGGTGAAGAACTAGGCTGAAGCTGTGGTTGCATAACTAATTCTCTCCCTTATATATCAATCTATCAAACCTTAATATTTTATCTAAATGAGCCAAAATTGTCAAAAAGACCTTTCATATCTAGGCTAAATTACCTTACAATTATAAGTGTAGATATTCACATAAACACTGTCAATTAGTATTTTCGCGTATAATGAGGATGGATTTTCCAGATTGCCTCTGGTGTTTGCGTGTAATATATAATAAGGATATTAACAGGTTAAGAAAGCCCGCCATCATTGACATCGTGATGTATGAGGTGTATCTTAAAATAAGCTTGAAAACGTTGTGATAACAGATGAGAGGCTGTTATTGGGGGGATAATTTTGGTTGCCATTCAGGAAACGGAACTTAGACAGGGAATTCTTGATGCGATTGAGCGAGCCAAAGGACAATCTCAGTCGATTTTGGTCAGCGAGGTCCATAAAATAGATCGTATAGATCCTTTTTATTTTTTTGCTTCAGGCAGGGAAAAGTTTTTTGGAGAACGCTTTTTCTGGAAGGATCCTGAAGGGGAACACTTCCTAACTGGATTGGGTATATGCGGACAAATACAGTCGGATCAGGAAGCTGACCGCTTTTTTCATGTTGAAAAAGAGTGGAAGCGCTTCATGGATACAGCACTGGTTTTTAATAAATACAATGTAAATGGAACGGGACCTTCTATGTTTGGCGGATTTACATTTGATCCACTGAAGAAGAAAACAGGGTTATGGTCCAAGTTTTCGGAAGCTCTTTTCCACATTCCGAAATATATGCTGACTATTGTCAAAGGGGAGGCGTACTTTACAACCAATGTAGTCTGCACCCAGCATGACGATATGTCACTTTTTGATAAAGTCACAAAGGAGAGGGAAGGTGTACTTTCGAAGGCTGGACAGAAACCAGCACTAGCCAGGCTTGATCTTAAAGATATTATCGAAATTAATCCTGAGGCATGGAAGCAGACTGTCACAGATGTTGTAGACGGTTTTGAAAAAAGCGAACTGAAGAAAGTCGTGCTTGCGAGGGAGTTGCGTCTTCATTTTACAAATGAAGTCCAGTCAGAAAGTGTCCTGGCGAATCTACTTGAGAATCAGCAAGAAAGCTTTACTTTTGCCTTCGAATCCAATGGTGACTGCTTTATTGGGGCTTCTCCTGAACGGTTGGTCAAGAAGGATGGAGCAAGCCTGTTTTCAGCCTGCCTGGCCGGTTCAATCGCCAGGGGCAGCACTCCTGAAGAAGATAAGAATCTCGGTGAAGAGCTTTTAACAGACGAGAAAAACTTAATAGAGCATCAATATGTAGTCGATATGATTAAGGGAGCGATGGAAGAAACCTGTGATGAGGTGCTTCTTCCTGAACAGCCTGTATTGATGAAAATGAAATATATACAGCATTTGTATACACCTGTAATCGGCAAGAACCGGGAAGGTACATCACTTCTTCATTTAGTAAACAGACTTCACCCGACTCCTGCACTGGGCGGCTTGCCGAAGCAGGCAGCGATCGTGAAAATCAGGGAAATTGAACAATTGGACAGAGGTCTTTATGCAGCTCCGGTTGGCTGGATGGATTATCAGGGAAATGGTGAATTTGCCGTAGCGATCCGCTCAGGACTGATTCAGGGGAATGAAGCTTCGCTATTTGCAGGCTGCGGCATTGTGGCAGATTCTAATGCCGAAAGCGAATATAAAGAGACTAGCATCAAGTTCAGGCCGATGCTTACAGCACTTGGAGGAAAGATCACATGAGCCACCAGGAAGGTTTAACAGCATATATCGCAGCATTCGTTTCGGAATTATCCAAATCAGGAGTGGAGGATGTTGTCATCAGTCCTGGTTCGAGGTCAACGCCTATGGCACTGGTGATGGCTGAGCACCCAGACCTGCGCATCCATATACAGGTCGATGAACGATCTGCTTCATTCTTCGCCCTTGGGATTGCGAAGGCCACTCGAAAGCCTGTCGCTTTGCTTTGTACGTCAGGAACAGCTGCTGCGAATTACTATCCAGCGGTGATTGAAGCCAGTATTTCAAGGGTTCCATTGATTGTCCTGACAGCAGACCGTCCGCATGAATTGCGAGATGTTGGTGCCCCGCAGGCCATTGACCAGATCCATCTGTACGGCAAGAATGTAAAATGGTTTGTCGAAATGGCACCGCCGGAAAAAACGGAGGATATGATCCGCTATGCTCGGACAGTTTGCGGAAGGGCAGCCGCTACCGCATCTAGTTATCCACAGGGACCGGTCCATTTGAACTTCCCATTCAGGGAACCGTTGATTCCTATTATGGATGAAAACATGTTCGAGCTGCCTGAGCGCGTTGGCGGTTATGTGGAAATTGAGACAGGTCACCTCAGTTTATCTGATCAAACGTTTGCTGCAATCAGTGAGGATATTGCTTCATATACGAATGGGGTTATTGTTTGCGGACAGCTAGACAACAGCGAATTTACAGGTGAAGTCATTGCCCTTGCAGAAAAATTACAATTCCCGATAATTGCTGATCCACTTTCACAATTGCGAAGCGGAGAACATGATGGCCAACACATCATTGATGCTTATGATGCGTTTTTAAGGAATGAAGATGCGAAGGAAGCATTGAAGCCTGATGTTATCATCCGGTTTGGAGCAATGCCAATCTCAAAAGCTCTGACTATATTTATAAAAGAAAACCGGACTGCCCGACAATTCGTTGTCGACAGCGGCGCCGGGTGGCGTGAGCCTACGATGTCGGCTTCTGAAATGCTATATTGCGATGAAGCTTTATTCTGCAAAAAAATCAGCGAGGCCGCTGTACCAGCAGGCAAGTCTGACTATCTGCAAAAATGGCTTACTATAAATGAACTGGCAAAAGAACAGTTAGCTGCTATTTCTCAAGTTGAGGACTTAAGTGAAGGGAAGCTATTCCAGCAGCTCACTGAAATGCTGCCGGAAGGCTCAACATTGTTTGTCGGCAACAGCATGCCAATCAGGGATCTTGATTCGTTCTTCCTATTAAATAAAAAAAATATAAAGGTCATGGCAAACAGAGGAGCGAACGGTATAGACGGTATCGTTTCTACCGCACTTGGAGTAGCCAGCGTATCGCAGCCATGCTACCTTGTATTGGGCGATCTGACATTCTATCATGATCTGAACGGATTATTGGCTTCAAAATTATATAATATCGATATAAATATTTTGCTGATCAACAATAATGGCGGCGGAATCTTCTCATTCCTGCCTCAGGCAAAAGAACCGAAGCATTTTGAAAAGCTTTTCGGTACACCTTTGGACCTGGATTTCAGCCATGTTGTCGAAATGTACAACGGGAAATATGATTTAATCAAAGATTGGGAGCAATTTTCAGAGACTTTTGCCAAAAACCAAGAGGTTGGCGGCTTAAAAGTGATGGAAATCAGGACAACAAGGGATTCCAACCTGAAGGAACATCGAGATTTGTGGAATTCTGTTTCCCGGGAAATAACTACTATGCTAAAAGGTGACACAAAATGAAAACCATGATTAACGGCGTACGATATCATGTCGAGCAGTGCGGTGATGGTTTTCCCCTTGTGTTGCTTCATGGTTTTACAGGTGCGGCTTCCACTTGGAGGCCGTTTTGTCCTATGTGGGGACAACATTCAAATATGTTGATGGTCGATCTTATTGGCCATGGGGAGACTGAATCGCCAGGCGATATGGCGCGATATGACATCAAGAAAGCCGCTATGGATTTAAAGGTGCTGCTAGACCAGCTGGGCATCGAAAAAGCGGATTTCCTAGGATACTCAATGGGTGGCAGGACGGCAATCACTTTTGCCAGTCTGTATCCTGAGAGAGTAAGGAAGCTGGTGCTAGAAAGCACGACACCAGGTTTGGTCAATTCAGAAGATCGTGAAGCGAGAATTCAACAAGATCACAAGCTGGCAGATAAAATCGAGAATGAAGGCCTTGAGAGATTCATTGATTTTTGGGAATCGATCCCGCTTTTTCAGTCACAGTTGAATCTTCCAGCAGAAGTAAGGGAACAAATAAGAAGTCAAAGGCTGAGGAATGACCCCGTCGGATTGGCTAACAGCCTGAGGGGAATGGGGACAGGTGCCCAGCCATCATGGTGGGACAAGCTAACGACTTTTGCTTTCGAGACACTTTTGATTACTGGTGAACTGGATTATAAGTTCTGTAAAATAGCTGCTGACATGGCTTTAAAGCTTCCAAATGCAAAACATTTGTCGATAATTGATTGTGGCCATGCAATTCATGTGGAAGAACGTGAAAAATTTGGTACAATAGTAAGTGAGTTTTTGTCGAATACATAATAGGAGGTTGTCTTTATGACAGTTGAATGGGTTTCAGAACGCAAGTACGAAGATATTCTGTATGAAACATATAATGGCATCGCCAGAATCACTATTAACCGCCCGGAAGTGCGCAATGCATTCCGCCCTAAAACGGTTATGGAATTGATCGATGCATTTGCTTATGCACGTGATGATGCCAGTGTTGGAGTAATCGTCCTGACTGGTGCTGGAGATGATGCATTCTGCTCCGGTGGAGACCAGAAAGTGCGCGGACATGGGGGATACGTTGGTGAAGACCAAATTCCACGCTTGAATGTCCTTGACCTTCAGCGCTTGATTCGTGTGATTCCTAAGCCGGTAATTGCTCAGGTTAAAGGTTACGCAATTGGTGGGGGACATGTTCTTCATGTAGTATGTGACCTTACAATTGCAGCAGATAATGCGATTTTCGGCCAGACAGGACCAAAAGTAGGAAGCTTTGATGCTGGTTACGGTTCAGGCTACCTTGCTAGAATCGTCGGCCACAAAAAGGCTCGCGAAATCTGGTTCTTATGCCGTCAATACAATGCCCAGGAAGCTTTGGACATGGGTCTTGTCAACACAGTTGTACCTCTTGATCAGGTTGAAGAGGAAACACTCAAGTGGTGTGAGGAAATTCTTGAGAAGAGCCCAACAGCACTTCGCTTCTTGAAAGCTGCCATGAATGCAGACACTGATGGACTTGCTGGACTTCAGCAAATGGCAGGAGATGCAACGTTGCTTTACTACACAACAGAAGAAGCGAAAGAAGGCCGCGACGCGTTCAAAGAAAAGCGCAAGCCAGACTTCGGACAGTTCCCAAGATTCCCTTGATTTAGTAACACTAAAAGAGAGTTTAACCTTTTACACTAAGATTTGTGTCTAGTTCCAGCGCCTAGCCCCTCGAGTCGCTTCGGTCCGCCCAATGAAGTCACAGAACGACTTCACCAGTCGGCCCTCCAGCGCTTGTCGGGGCTGACCAAGGCGCTTGCACTTTTCTTATTTACAAACAGCTTGATGGACATCCATCAAGCTGTTTTAGTATGTAGAGAAGAGGTGACATCCATGACTGAAACCATGCCAAACTGGCTGAAAAAGCGGGCAGATTTGTCTCCTGACCGCGAAGCACTGATTTTCGAAGGGAATACATATACGTTTAAACAAGTTTTTGAAAAGGCTAAGTCCTTTTCATCAAAGCTGGGCGCACTAGGTCTGCATAAAGGTGAAACAGCAGCGGTGCTGTTTTCGAATCAGGCTGAATCTGTGTTTATTTTATACGCCTTGCAAATGGCTGGAATCAGGACGGTTATTTTGAACAATCGACTTACATCTGAAGAGCTGTCATGGCAGCTTGGTGACAGTGAAGCGAAAGTACTGTTATATGAGAATCGCTTTAATGCTAAAGTTTCAGAGATTGATTATGACATAAGAAATATTAGTACAGATGAATGGAGCCAGTTGCCAGAGAAGACTGTCTCTATTCTTGAAGAGTACAATTTGGACGAAGTAACGACGATCATGTATACATCAGGCACGACCGGCAATCCGAAGGGTGTCATGCAAACTTATGGCAACCATTGGTGGAGTGCAAACGCGTCAGCTCTCAATCTTGGATTGCATGAACATGATAAATGGCTTTGCGTTGTCCCTATCTTCCATATTAGCGGCTACTCTATTTTGATGAGGAGCCAGATATACGGAATGCCAGTTATTCTTCATTCATCGTTTGAAGAAAAAAAGGTAGTTGAGGATATTCAGAAATATCAAGTTACGGTGATGTCTGTGGTCAGTACGATGCTGAGGAGAGTCCTCGCGGAGCTTGGCTCTGAAAAACTGCCGGACTCCTTCCGGTGCATGCTGCTAGGCGGCGGGCCTGCTCCGCTGCCTTTGTTGGAATCCTGCATAGATAAAGATATTCCTGTGTTCCAGACATATGGAATGACGGAAACATCGTCACAATTTGCAACCTTGTCTCCGGAGTACAGCATTCAACGCCTCGGTTCTGCCGGTAAAGCTTTATTTCCTAACCAAATCCGGATTGTCGATTCAGATGGGCAGGATGTTCCACAGGGAGCTGAGGGAGAGATTCTTGTTAAAGGTCCAAATGTGACGATTGGCTATTTGAATCGTCCGGATGTAACTGCTGATAAAATCCGGGATAACTGGCTTCACACCGGTGATATCGGCTATTTGGACAGTGAAGGCTTCCTTTATGTCCTTGATCGCCGTTCAGATTTAATCATATCAGGAGGAGAAAACATCTATCCTGCTGAAATTGAAGGCGTACTGCTTTCGCATCCCGGGGTTTCTGACGCGGGAGTGATTGGGACACCAGATGAAAAGTGGCAACAAGTGCCTGTGGCTTTTATTGTGAAAAGCGATTCAGGAGTTTCCGAAGAGGCATTGCTGGCTCTTTGTGAAGAGAAACTCGCAAAATACAAGCTTCCGAAAAAATTCTACTTTGTTGAAGACCTGCCAAGAAATGCCGCGAAAAAATTATTAAGACGCAAACTGCGAGAGTGGCTTGAAGCGGAGGAGGATGGCATTGGACATTAAAGGTGTTAAACTATCAATCGTCAAAATGCCATTGAAAAACCCGTTCACCACCCATTTAGGTTCAGTGACAGAGAGAGAAGCGATTATCGTCGAGATTGAGGACCGAACTGGTTTTATTGGCTATGGTGAAGGTGTCGCCTTTTCATCACCATGGTATACGGAGGAGACCGTCCAGACTTCATACCATATGCTAAAGGATTATTTAGTTCCTCTTTTAAAAAAGAAAGCGATCAGCCATCCAGATCAGGCCTTAGCATTGTTCAGTTCCGTGCGGAGAAATCATATGGCAAAGGCTGCGCTGGAAACAGCACTTTGGGATTTGCAGGCGAAAAAAGAGGGCGTCCCGTTATCCATCCTGATTGGCGGCGGCATGGAATCCATCCCTGCAGGTGTCGTTGTAGGCAATCCCAATCTACAGGAAGCAATCAAACAAATTGAAGGCTATCTAGAGCAAGGCTTCAAACGGGTAAAAGTAAAAATCAGTCCGGAAGATGATTTTCACTATATCTCAGGAATACGCAAGCAGTTCCCTGACCTCCCGTTAATGGCGGATGCCAACTCGGCATATGCTTTGGAGGATGTGGACCGTTTGAAAGCCCTGGATCAATTCGGCCTGCTGATGATCGAGCAGCCCCTGGGATATGATGACATTATTGACCATGCCAAGCTGCAATCTCAAATAGAGACGCCTATATGCCTTGATGAAAGCATCGTCACTTTTGACGACGCAAGGAAAGCAATCGAGCTTGGCAGCTGCAAGGTAATCAATATTAAAATTGGACGAGTGGGCGGCATAGGTGAAGCAAAGCGAATACACGACTATTGTGTTTCTAAAGGGATTCCAGTGTGGGCAGGTGGGATGATTGAATTTGGGATCTCGAGAGCACACAATATCGCTCTCGCATCGCTTCCAGGCTTTACGATTCCGGGTGATATCTCCGGTTCAGACCGCTATTGGGAAGAAGACATTATCCAGCCGGAAATCACGGTTCATAATGGAATGGTCAAAATGCCAGAGCGTCCAGGCATTGGCTTTGAACTGAATAACAAGCGCATGAAGGAAGTTACTATTTTTGAAGAACGTTTTGAATTTTAAAGTGGAGGAGCACTGCTTAGGCAGTGCTTTTGTTTGTTTTAAAACTGGAAAAAATCAGCGTGAATTTCCAATTCGCTATAAAAAGTTGATTTGCGCTATAAAAGTTAAAAAGTCGCTATAATAATCAAAAAGTCGCTATAAAAATGAAAAAATCGCTATAAAAACGAATTTTCCGCTATAAAAAGTTTTGCCGCTCTTTTTGATGAATGCTTTGATCGCTATATACTATCATGTTTCGGTTAAAAAGGTACTTTTGCCACGTAATGACTTAAATTGAAGCTGATCCCTGTGAAAAACCCTAGCTGAAAAGTACTATTTTGCGATAGTGTGATTTGAATCACTTAGTCTGCTGAAGTATTTTATTATAATCACTATGGGAATGAGGTAAATAAGCCTCGACGAGAAGAGATAGACATAGGGGAGTGTTTATTATGCTAGATCAAAAAACAATTGAAATCATCAAATCTACAGTGCCGGTGCTTGAAGTTCACGGTGAACAAATCACGACAGTATTCTATAAAACGATGTTTGAAAACCATCCAGAGCTTTTGAATATTTTTAACCATGCGAATCAGAAGCAGGGCAGACAGCAGAGAGCGTTGGCTGGAACTGTATATGCAGCTGCAAAATACATTGACAATCTTGAAGCCATTCTTCCGGTTGTAAACCAGATTGCCCACAAGCACCGCAGCCTTGGCATCCTGCCTGAGCATTACCCGATCGTAGGGAAGCATTTGTTGATTGCGATCAAGGAAGTGCTAGGAGATGCAGCTACTGATGAAATCATCAATGCCTGGGCAGAGGCATATGGTGTAATTGCGGACGCGTTCATCTCTGTGGAAGCGGAAATGTATGGTGCAGCAGCGAATCAAATAGGAGGATGGGATGGCTTCCGTCCATTTATTGTTGCGAACAAAGTCGAGGAAAGTGAAGTCATCACGTCATTTTACCTGAAGCCTGTAGATGGAAAAGAAATCGCTGCTTTCAAGCCAGGACAGTATATCAGCGTCAAGCTTGAAATCGAAGGAGAAGATTTCACTCATATCCGCCAGTACAGCTTGTCTGATGCACCAGGTAAAGACTACTACCGCATCAGCGTTAAAAAGGAAGCCGGCATGGAAACTCCTGATGGCAAGGTATCCAATTACCTTCACAATACTGTAGAAGAAGGAGAAGTGTTACAAATAAGCGCGCCAGCAGGAGACTTCTTCCTTGATACAGAAAAAGATACTCCGGTTGTCCTGATTAGCGGCGGAGTTGGCTTGACTCCAATGGTCAGCATGCTTAACACAGTAGCAGACCTTCAGCCGGAAAAAGAAGTTACCTTCATCCATGCAGCACAAAACGGCAAAGTCCATGCACTAAAAGATGAAGTCGCAAAGACAGCGGCAAAAGCAAAGGTGAATTCAGTGGTATTCTACGATCAGCCAACTGAAGAAGACCGCCAGAATAACAGCTATGATGTTGAGGGCTACGTAACGAAGGAATGGCTAAAAGAAAACGTGAATCTTGAACAATCAGACTTCTATTTCTGCGGCCCGGTAGCATTCATGAAAGCAATCAACGCAGCGTTAAAAGACCTTGGCGTCACAGAAGACAGAATTCACTTCGAATTCTTTGGACCAATGGCAAGTTTATAGGCATAATACAAACGAGCACCCTTTAACATTGATAACGGGTTTACTTCAGAGGTGCAAACAAGTAAAACACAAAGCAAATCGCACGGATTCTCACATTGAAATTCACCGTGCGATTTTTCGTGTTATATCAATGTTTTTTTGTAATATAATTTAAAAATCACACATCAATTCACAGGTCATTTCACATTGACGGAAATAATTATTGGAGGGTATGTGATTTTGTGGTGATTTGGTAAGTGGATTTTATGGTAATTGTGAAGGTGTTTGGATATTTATGTTAAAATTGAAATAAGACTATCGAAGACCTTGTGAAATAATGTACTTAAAGTAACGGAGCAGGTTAGTTGAACAAGCATAAGGTAAAATTCAGTCGAAAAGGGAGGTAAGGGTATGCAAAATGATACTTTTATTAAAGTTATTTTAAGTGGAATATTAGTGTGTTTGATTGTCATTGCCTTTAAAATGAATACTAAAGAGCAAATTCAAATACCACCTTCTAATGTTGATGTTGTTAATCAAGGTGGGAGAATTGTTCAAATCGCACCTAATAGAATTGGAGTTATTGATACAAATGGTTGGGAGCAACTTGTGGTTTTTGAATATAACCCAGATACTAAAAAGTTTGACGTTGTTGGGTCATTAACATATGAAGATATTTTTAATCATCCAGAGGAATATGGTATCCCCACAAGAGAAGATAAATATGGAAATTAAATGTTATTAAGCTACCGGGTGCGTTGATCCAGGAAGGATTAACCACCTTTTTTGTTGAATTCCTTATTTAGCTAAGGAGCAGGTTAGTTTAAGAAGCGATTTGGTTAGGAGATGTTTTTATAAATGAATGCTAAGTTCCTAGATTTAATTGGAGAAATCTTAATTAAAAATGTTCGAGATGAAGCAATAGAGCAATGGGATATGACAATTCAAGGAAAAATGAAGAGTGAAGAAAGCCAAAGGTTATACAACCTTATATCTTTGAGCGGTCAAAGTGAGTTAATTAACACTCTGGTCCCTAAAATTGTAGATACCACACTACATCATTTGTTATGGACATTAGAACAAGATGAATCTATAGATGTAACCATAAATGACGGTAACAAACCAGTTAGTATTAAGGATATTAGTGATGGTTTAGCTGGAGAACTGTATACGGAAGATGGTTGGATAAACCGTTTCAGTAACAAGGTCAAGTCATAAAAACTGCACCTTTTCTTATTGCGCTAAAGAAGCAGGATAGCATAAAAAAACATAATTATAAGGGGTAGGTATTCTTGGTTGATAAAGAAACGCAGATAAATATACTACTCTGTGGAAATCCATTAAAATTTGCATGTAAAACGCTTGGTGTTAAAGATATGGAAAATCATACTTACTCAGAAGTTTTTACGGTGAGTAAAGAAGAGATATACGAATATGTCTCAATTAATGGTATTCCAGAGAATTATTCAACGAGTAGATATTCTATGACTGATGGATTCCATTTTTTTGAGGAGGATGGTGTATGGTATACCTGTTTTAGAGAGAGAGGTTATATATACGATGATAACTTCTTTACCAATCATGAACTTGGTCAAAAATACATAGTGAACACATTGCTAAAATTATCAGGTACCGGACTATTTTAAGTGGTAGTATCTTCTACGAACGGGTGCTTGAGATAATGATCAGATGCCATTCTCTGAGGCTTTTCTTATTGAAGTAACGAAGCAGTAATGTTGAAGAAGTATTTGGATAATTTTGTTATAATGTCAATAAATGAGTTTGTAAAAGGAGCTGCACAATGGAGGATAGTGAAGGCAAATTTGAGTTCCCAACAAGACTTAAAATAACCGGAGATTCTCCGGTTAGTGTGAAGAATATGGCTCGGTTGGGTGGAAATAAGCGGAGAATTTCCGATTAAATGGTGCCAAATTGTCCATTTGCCTGTTTTTTGAGTCGATAGTCGGAATTTCTCCGGCTATTTGAGCTATGTTTAAAGCTTTTTCGAAATTAAGGGGAATTTCTCCGCTTATTTATCAACTCGCCGCTGTTTCCCTTATCCGTGATCGGGCTGTGCGTGGCAGAAAAAAGTATTCTTGAATAACCACGGACCGCTTATTGAACTATTGGGTGCTTTAGCACAATAAGATAATATGAAAAAAGGCTTAGAGATGAAAATTTCTCTAAGCCTTTTTGTATTGTGAATAGTGTGGAATCGGTGCGAATTAATATGTGATTTTGTCTGTGATTTGCCGTTTTGCACCTCACAAGTAAACCCGTTATTAACATTGAAGGATGCTTTTTTATTTCAGCACATTCGAAAGGGTTATCAATTGACAGATGTTATATAAGTTTTGTATAAGTGTTGTATAACTTATTAAACTGGATTTATACATAATCAGCTTATAAGTTATACGATATTTAAACAAAGGAGAGATGGAGATGAAGAAGTTTTTGTTTTTGCTGATTTTCACGATGATGTTTTCCGGTTTTGGAGGTTCTGTGCTCGCTGATGGTCATGACCAAGCGAAGGTACGGATCGTTCATGCTTCCCCTGATGCGCCAGCAGTCGATATCACTGTTAATGGTGATGTAGTTGTAGAAAACGCAGAGTTTAAGGCTGTAACAGATTACCTGATGGTGCCAGCTGGCGACCATGAAGTAAGCATTTTTGCTGCTGGTACAGTAGCTGACGGCAAGCCGGTATTGACAACACAATTATCCGTTGAAGCAGAGAAGGCTTACACCGCTCTGGCGATCAACAAATTAGAAGCACTTGAAGTTGCAGTGATGAATGATGACATGATGACAGAAATGGGCAAAGCAAAGGTTCGAGTCGGCCATTTCTCCCCTGACGCTCCAGCCGTTGATGTCGCAGTGACTGGTGGAGATGTTCTTTTTCCGAACGCACCATTCAAGGGTGTCACGGATTACATGGAAGTTGATCCCGCTACATTAGATTTGGAAGTTAGGGCAGCCGGTACGCAGGATGTGGTGCTGTCTTTACCAGGAACTGAGCTGAAAGCAGATATGATTTATACTGTGCTTGCTGTTGGTCTTGCCAGCGGAGAGCCTGCACTTGATGCCATTGTCTTAGCAGACCCTTCGACATCAGCGATGCCTAAAGAAATGCCTGACACCGGTAAGGGCGGAGTGACAGGTCTGATGATGAGTATGCTCCCATTTGTATTGCTGATCGGTGCAGTAAGTTTCTTTTTCTATAAAAGAAAAAATGCTTTTCAATCTTAAACTCTTATTAGTTGTAATTCTTGCAGGCTGTCAACCCATGAACTCTGATCCGATTGTGGACATAGAAGAAGTACAGGCAGAACCAGTTGTTAATTCACCGGCTTCGAATTCGAAACCTTCCGCAAAAAAGGTCACACAAGAAAAAGGCATGGTCCCATTAAACCTAACCATTTCATCAATCGGGCTTGATGCAAAAATCATTCCTGTTGGACTTCAAGAGGATGGAGCAATGGAAGTCCCGGAAGATGTAATGGAAATTGGGTGGTACACTAAAGGCGCCAGGCCAGGGGAGAATGGGAATGCAGTTTTGGCTGGGCATGTCGATAACTATCTTGGAAAAGGTGTGTTTTTCGATCTGGAGGATGTCGCTCTTGATGATGAAGTAATTTTGTCAGACAGTGAAAAGACCTTGCGCTATAAAATCGTAAAGATTGAATCCTACCCTTATGATGACGGACCAATCGAAGAGATTTTCGGATTTACTTCACAAAAACGTTTACAATTAATTACATGCACAGGATGGTTCAACCCGCTCACAAAAAATCACGAAGAGCGATTAGTCGTCACAGCCATTCAGCAATAAGAAGCAAGCTGGTTAATGGCAATAAACTGGTTGTTTTTAAGGTGCATGCGGCAAAAATGGCATAGCAAATGGCGTGGGAAATATTCACGCCATTTTTCCTTTTGTATCAGACTTTATATTGTTACAAGTTGACATCCATATAGTAATATTGTGTGCCAATGACAAGTTGGTGGCACCAGAATAAAGGCTCTTCAGTTCCTGTACGAGCTTATGATCCGGCTTTTATAAGTCGGTTTTGTTCTTATTCAACCAACGAAGCGAGTTGATTTATGAACGTTTGATCATAATTTAAAATATATTTTAGAAAAATAAACTAACTATAAATCTAATAATAGGGTAGGATTTTTTCGAAATAAAAGCAATCCACTTCTATTTAAAGCGGACTGCTAGTTTCGCATAAATTCAAACTTTTCAAGCCACCTTACTATTGACTATCTTTCGCATTTCCTTCTGTCGGAATAGGATGCTCTTTCAGCAGCCGGGCAAAATGCAGTAAATTGTAAGCAGTTATTTTTGCGTGTTGCATCGTAAAATCGTTCTCCCTCCCGTTTGCCTTAATAAAGGACGGACCAGGACCCGCTTCACCTACCCAATAGGTATCCACATTGGGAGGAATCGTAAATCCAATATGCGACAATGCGTAAATTAGGTAGCTTGAGACGTTTTTCGCACCGTCTTCATTTCCGGTCACAACCGCTCCGCCCACTTTGTTATAGTAAATGTACTGGCCTTTTTCGTTCGTAATGCTGCTTCCGCCATACAATCTTTCCACAACCAAAGTGGCCAGGCTGCTCTGTTCGCCAAGCCAAACCGGTGAACCGATTAAAAGGATATCCGCCTGCTTCACTTTTTCAAAAATCTCTGGCCATTGATCCTTATCATTAACTGCCTCGTGGGTAATCCCAAAACCGATATTATAATCAGCCATCCTGAGGACTTCCGTCTCTGCTTTGTTTTCATCGAATTTCTTTACAATCTCGTTAATCAGCGCACGGGTATTGGATTGCTGTGTGCTATCTTTCAAACTGCAATTCAAAACTAGCGCTTTAATGCTCATTACAACATCTCCTTATTCCATGGTAATAGTATTTCTTTACCCTTAGGGTTTACTGAAAAACCAGGAATACGTTTTGCCCGCGGCATAATAGCCTGCTGCAAAATCATATGTAATTAGGACTGAAAACAAACTTTGGCAGTGCCAAATTTACACCCCCCACTTGGTTATAATAATCTTTCATTTAATGAACTTCTAAATAGATTACCATGCCAAAAGGTTATAGGGGCCTTTTCTTCATTTGAGTTACCAACAAGACATGAAATAACCGGAGATTCTCCGGTAAGACTGCAGAATATGGCTCGGTTGGGTAGAAATAAGCGGAGAATTTCCGATTAAACGATGTAAAATTGTCCATTTGCCTGTTTTTTGATTCGATAGTCGGAATTTCTCCGGCTATTTGAGCTATTTATAGAGCTTTTTCGAAATTAAGTGGAATTTCTCCGCTATTTATCAACCCGCCGCTGATTTCCTCATCAATGTCCGGGAAGGTTCGCCCTTTATGGCTGAACGCGGTAGAAAAAAGGTATTCTTGAATAACCACGAATTGCTTATTGAACGGTTGAATAAGAATAAACATATTTTGGATGCGATAATATATTTAATCAGTAAACTTGCGTGTGTGTCAGTTTACCTGCCAACTTCATTGTTATTTGTAAGATGGTTTTATGATTGTAATAGAGAGTTTTTAAGATTATTTTCAAAACGGTTGTTGACTTCCTGGAAAATTCTGAATAAAATACAGATTAATAACTTTTAAAAGCAATGAAGAGAAAAAGTAGAGTGCCCCTGTTTTTTACAGAGAGCTTCGGCAGCTGAAAAGAAGCAAAGACAGATACTTGAAAAATGGTCTCTGAGCTCCGTCCTGAACATGCTTTTTGGTATAAGTAGGATACGGCGAGATTTGGCACTCGTTATCAATGTCACAGTATAAGAGCAGGCATCACATGCTCCGTACTTGCTGAGGCAAATGGTGTGAACCGTTTGCAAAATAAGGTGGTAACACGAGGGATTCCAAACCTCGTCCTTAACTATTGCAGTTAAGGGCGGGGTTTTTTTATTTTTTTCGGCTTTTTTCGCAAACTTTGATGCATTTCACCTTCAAAAGTTTCCTCGAAAAGAACGCCGATTCCATAAGGAGGTCATTCAAATGAGTATTTTTATCGGAGGAGCTTGGGCTTATGCTAATGGCTCACTGCATCTGGGGCATATTTCGAGCCTGCTGCCGGGGGATATTTTAGCGAGGTATTATCGATTGAAAGGCGAAAAGGTTCTATATGTTTCAGGCAGTGACTGCAATGGGACGCCGATTGCAATTAGAGCGAAACAAGAAGGTGTGCCACCAAAAGAAATTGCTGACAGATACCACCAGGAGTTCACGGAAAGCTTTGAGAAACTTGGTTTCTCGTACGATATCTACACAAGAACAGATACAGCACACCATCATAAAATCGTTCAGGAAATCTTTCTAAAGCTGCTTGATAAAGGGTTAATTTATAAAAAGGAAATTGAACAAACGTATTGTGAACAGGACCAGCAGTTTTTGCCTGACCGTTACGTTGAAGGCATCTGTCCAAAGTGTGGGGCGAACGCTCGAGGCGATCAATGCGATTATTGCTCAAGCGTGCTTGAGCCGCTGGATTTACTGGAGAGAAAGTGCAGAATTTGCGGCAATCCGCCAACAACGAGAAAAACTCAGCATTTTTACTTTGCGTTAAGTTCACTCCAAAGTGCATTGGAGAATTATACAAAGAATGCTGAACAGAAACAGCTTTGGAGAGAGAACGCCATTTCATTGACTAAGAGTACTTACATGAAGGCCTGCAGGATCGGGGTGTTTCCAGGGATTTGCCTAATGGGGTAAGTGTGCCGGTAAAAGGTTATGAAGATAAGAAAATATATGTGTGGATCGAGGCTGTTTCAGGTTATTACACAGCAAGCAAGCTCTGGGCTGAAGAAAACGGACAGGATGATGCAGTTTTTTGGAATTCCGCAGCTAAGTCTTATTATGTTCACGGTAAAGATAATATCCCGTTCCATTCCATCGTTTGGCCCGGGATTCTCGAAGGACTTGGACTCGAAGCACTGCCAACCCATATCATTTCTAATGAATATCTAACATTGGAAAAGAAAAAATTGTCCACAAGTCGAAATTGGGCAGTTTGGGTCCCTGATATCATAGAAAGGTACGGCTCTGACTCAATCCGCTATTTCTTGACCATCAATGCACCGGAAAACCGGGATGCGGATTTTTCATGGAAGGAGTTCATTTACAGTCACAATAGTGAATTGTTGGGCACGTATGGAAACTTTGTGAATCGGACCTTGAAATTCATACAGAAAACATTTGATGGTATTATTCCGGAAAAGGAGATTAACAAAGAAATAGTAGACAGAATTAATCTTCTTTACGAAGAAACGGGACGAAATATTGAAAGCGCCAGTTTTAAAAAAGCTCTTGAAAAAGTGTTTGAACTAGTAAGATATTCAAACAAGTACTTCGATGAACAACAGCCATGGAAGCAGGTTCGTGAAGACACAGAAGCTTGCAAACAGACTCTCTCAGACTGTTTATATATCATCGGAAATCTGGCTAATATCCTTGCGCCATTCCTTCCTTTTTCAAGCGAAAAGGTTAAAGCTATGCTGCAAATAACGGACCAAAGCTGGCAGCCGTTATTAGTAAATCCTCAAATGGTAACTCAAGTAGAGCCATTATTCGAACGTATTGACCCGGATAGGATCTCCAAAGAGCTTGAAGAGTTGAAGAGGAGTGAAAGAATTTAATTTAAAGGCACAAATCATATTGTGAAATCCCTCGCTGTTTTTGCATATTTAAGATTCGGGTAAATGCAGCATAAAGGGGTGAAACTTTTTATGCCGTATGCCAAAATAGATGACTCTCTCTCGCTTTACTATCACATTAAAGGTAAAGGACTTCCTATTGTTTTTATTCATCCTTTTGTGATGGGACACAATGTTTTTATGCATCAGGAAGCTCTCTCCAGTCGCTATAGGACGATCTTTTTTGACCTGGCCGGGCATGGCCGGAGTTCGAGAGGAAACAAGCCTGTAAGTATTGCGGGACTTGCAGCAGATTTGAAAAAGATGCTAGACGAACTAGGGATTGAAAAAGTGGTGCTCTGTGGCTATTCCTACGGAGGATTGGTTGCACAGGAATTTGCACTGAAGTATCCCGAACGGTCAGAAGCGTTAATCCTGTCTGGAGGGTTTTCAAAAATTGATACTATTATCCCAAAGATTATTATTAAGTTAGTGCAGCTTATGGTCAAATTCGGTCAAGTGCCTCTTGCTGCAAGCTGGCAGGCAAAGTTTCATAAATGCGGTCTGCAGGATGAAAAAAAGATATTTGAATTAGCGCAGCGTTCAGATGCCGAGCGTTCGTATGAGTATATCAAATCTGGTCTTCAATATGATTCGAGCAGCGAGCTTCATAAGCTGGATATGCCCATCCTTCTTATATACGGTTCTCTAGCAAAACCGATGCACCGTTACCGTATTCCTTTTCAAAAAAAAGCTCCGCAGACACAAGTGGTGTATATAAAGAACGGAACCCATCAGCTGCCGCCCAGATCTTATCAGGAATTCAATGCAATTATCGATACTTTTTTACGGGCACTCAATGATCACCAAAAGAAGGACGCAGGACTGGGGTAGGTGGATATGAAGAAAATTTTTCTGTTCGTTGGGCCAACACTTATGATTTTTATTGGACTTCAAGTACTGGAGAGCGTCTTAGCTACCTTTGTACTTTTTTATAGCTGGCTCCTTGCAGTCCCGTGGCTTGGGCGTGGGATTCAAAGAGAAAGATTCAAAGTGACAAGCAAGGCTGTGATATTGGGTGTTGGGAGCGGACTGCTCTTTTTCCTGTTCATTTATGGAGGGTTATACTGGCTGCATATTTACCTTTTGGATATTGATCAGCTGAGGGTGCTGCTTTTGGAGTGGGGTTTTTCTGGACGCGGTGAGATATGGCTCGTGTTGATCCTACTGGTAGCAAACCCAATTTTGGAAGAAATCTATTGGAGAGGCTATATCTATGAGAAGCTGAGAACGGAAGGGACAGCTAAGTATGCGATATTGATGACTGCATCATTTTATACTCTGTATCATTTGCTCTCGGTGATTCCAATTTTTGAAAGTTTTTACGGCATTATTGCAGCAGTGCCTGTCTTCATTGCGGGTATGTTTTGGGGGTATGTCAGAGAGAAAACTGGAACCATCACAGCGGCTATAATCGGACATGTATTGAGTGACACAGGCATTATTTGTGTTTATTGGTTTATCATCAGGTAAAAAGGGTGCAGTAAAATAGTTAATAAGACCGGGAAAACCCGGTCTTATTCAATTAACTCAACGCTTCAAATGTCTTGCAGTCTGTTTCTTTTTGGCTGTCAGCGGTTTCCCCTGAATGGCTGACTACATAGATTTTATCAGCACTGCATAAGTTGCCATGCTTCCAATAATGACAGTTGTTGACTTCACACAATACATCTTTTGCCATAGTTGTACCACTCCTTTTTTGATTGATACAACTTTAGCATGCTACGGCGAGCGAGATGCAATTCCAGCAAAAATTAGGAAGCAGCGTCAAGTTTGTTCTTTCGTTTTTTTCTGCCGCAAGTACCTTTTATCCTGCATGAACAAACTCCAAAAATAGATGAATCCAGGAAAAAGGATCAAAAATCCGACAATATATGTGGTGAATACGGCCCGGAATGAGTTTGGATCTGTAAAAGCGGATTGGATTGTTACTTCTGGATATACGATGTAAGGCAGATGAGCCTTTCCGTAAACGTAGCTTGCTGCCAGGTACTGGAATGTGATCATGATGACTGCAAGTCTTGGAATTCCTCTGAGTGATTTATTATTTATCGATGGAAGGATAAGTGCCAGGCCTCCAATCAGAAAGAATATGACCGAAAGAATCAGAATGGAGAGGTCATCCATCATTTTATCGTAAATCCATGCTGCTTCATTTCTTAATGTCAGCATGATAGCAAAAGCCATGATAAGCGAAATCGGCCCCATAATTAATGCATCACGCCTATACACATGGTAAGCATGAAGTTCATCGGAGGCTTTGGAGTAATCGGCTAGCAGCAGGGACGACAGGAACAGTGTACTGGCTACAGCAAAACCAATAAAAGCGTAGACATTTGGACTTGTAAACAGTTTGCCCAAATCCAGGTTCTGTGCTCCATCTGGAAAATCTACGAAACCTCCATGAGTGATTGGCAGGACGCTGATCAGCAAGCCTGGTATCAGAATTCCGCTAATTCCAGAAATATAAGTTAGTACCTTCCGATAATCCTCAGCTATATTGGAAAAAACAAGGAAAGCGCTTCGCAATGACAATAACAGCAATATCATACTGCCAGGAATCAGCAATACAGTTCCCAAAGTGTAAGCCGCTCTAGGGAACATGCTGTAAACAGCGACGACGAGAGCAACAATAAATGTATTCGTAACCTCCCATGTCGGCGACAGATAGCGGTTGGCAATATTGGTTGCTTTCGTTTTTGTTTTATTGATATAGACCATCGACCAGAACCCAGCTCCGAAATCCATCGTTGCCATGACAGCATAGATAAAAACAAATCCCCAGAGCACGGTTATGGCAGTTAGCGCGTCAGTCAAAACGGATCATCCTTTCACGTATTGGAACCATACAGAGGGATTTCTTTTTGCTTCGCTCTGTTTAAATCATCGAGAACCGTATTTCTCCTGAAGAAGTACCGAAGGACGATGATTTCCATAACTCCCAGTAAAACGTATACTCCGGCAAACAGAATAAATAAGATGCCCAGATTTGAGGCGGTTGTCGCAGCATCTTCTGTTGATAGAACATGGTAGATCACCCACGGCTGCCTGCCTGTGCAGGCAAAGATCCAGCCGAATTCAATTCCCAGCATTGCGAGCGGACCTGTGGCTACAAACAGCCACATGAGGAATTTGGGAAACCGGTCCTTCTTTAAAATTTTGTTCCAGACAAAGGCAATCATTGAGAGCATAATCAACAGCATCCCGACACCGACCATTGCATTGAATAATGTATGAATAAACAGTGGAGGCCAATGTTCCTCGGGAAAATCGTTCAGTCCTTTTACTTCGGTATCAAATGAATTGCCAGCAAGGAAACTTAATGCCCATGGAATCTCAATCCCCCATTTGACCGTTTCCGTTTCCCTGTCGGTGAAGCCGCCAATAGCCAGTGGCGCATATTTCTGTGTCTCAAAAAGCCCTTCAGCACCTGCCAGTTTTTCAGGCTGGTATTCATGAAGATACTGTGCGGCAGAATGGCCATTCACTGCCGTCAGGATGGAGAAGATTCCGCCGATGATCAAACTGGCCATAAGGGCTTTTTGGTGAAACTTGTATACTTTTGAGCCAAAATCACTTCTCAACATCTTATAAGCAGCCACAGTGGCTATAATAAACGCACCTGTCATATAAGCAGTCACAACGACATGACCTGCTGTTACAGCAAAACTTGGGTTAAAGAAGGCTGCCCAGGGATCGATGTCGACCAGCTCACCGTTTTCAATGCGGAACCCTCTTGGTGTACCCTGGAATGCATGGACATTCGTAATCAGTACTGCCGAGGCAAGAGCGCCGAGAGCCACAAGGGTTAGGCTTGCAATCCTCATCCAAGGTGAGATCCTGTCAGCTGCGTAAACATAGATAGACATGAATAAAGCCTCGATAAAAAAAGCATAAATCTCAATTTGGAATGGAAGCGCCATTACTCTGCCGACGACTTCCATGAATCCTGGCCATAGGAGGGAGAGCTGAACTCCTGCAATCGTACCAGTTGGAATGCCGACACCCAGTGTTACTGCAAATGCTTTTGTCCATCTTTTTGCCATGACGGCGTAATCGATGTCATTTGTTTTTTGGTAGAGAAGTTCTGCAGCCAGAATCATCAACGGCAGTCCAACACCAATTGTTGCATTGATAATATGGAAGCCCATAGTCGTGCCAAACAGTGAGCGGGCAATTAAAACATCATCCATCATTTAACTTCCTTTCCGTAATATGACTTTCAATATTGTTTTCATTTTTAGAGATAATATGTATTGTTTTTTAGGACAAAAAAAGCCTCCCTATATATGGGAGGCAACTAGATTATTCATTCAACGCTTTTCCAAGGGTAGCAATATTTTTTTCCATTAATGTGAAATAGGTTTCTTTATTTTTAAGATCTTCATCGGTCAATACGGAAAGGTTGTGAAGGGTCAGCGATTTTGCACCGATTTCTTCCTGAACCATTTTTGCCAGCTTGGAATTGAAATTTTGTTCGTTCAAAACGTATTTGATTTTTTCATCTTTGGCGTGGGTGATCAACTTTTGAAGTTCTTTTTGAGATGGCTCATTAGTAGTTGATTGGCCAGAAATGCTGATTTGCTGGATTCCGTAACGCTCCTCCCAATAACTAAAGGCAGAGTGTGATACTAGGATTTCCTTGCGCTTGGCTGAACCAATAACCTGTGAGAATTCCTTGTCAAGGTCCTTCAATTGCGCAGTCAGCTCTGTATAATTCTGTTCGAAAGTATCTTTATGCTCAGGCATCTGTTCTGCTAATTGTTCTTTGATTGCGAGAGCCAGCTCATTTGCGTAAATTGGATCAAGCCAGACGTGCGGGTCAAAATCTCCGTGACCATGCTCATCCTCTTCTGCATGCTCTTCATCAGCATGCTCTTCCTCGTTATGAGCTTCTTCATCATGACCTTCTTCAGCCGAGCCATCCTCGTTGTGTGCCTCGTCTTGATGTTCGTCATTCTTATCCAGGTGCAAAGACTCACCAACGGGTACCATTTTTACATCCTCATTTTTAAGTGTCTTGCTGGCTTTATCAACAAAACCTTCTAGGCCAAGGCCGATATAGAAAAATAAGTCTGCATCTGCCAGTGCCATCATATCTTTTTGGGAGGGCTCGAATGTATGCTCATCTGCTCCCGGTGGATAAACAGTTTCAACATTTACATAATCACCGCCAATTTGCTGTGCAAAGAACTGCAGCGGGTAAACAGTGGTATAGACTTGCAGCAAATCATCATTCTTCTTCTGGTCAGCGCCATCTTGCCCACAGCCGCTTAGAAAAGCAGCAATCACCATAAATATAGTTAAAATAAATGCAGGTTTTTTCATATGTGCCTCCTGTTAGTCAAAACGGATTCATTACGATTTAGGGAATGAACTTTATTTGTTATTAGTTTTTTAATGATAAGAAATAAATATTAATTCGTAATGGTTACGATTTACCTTATGTATCATACAAAATGATGAGAGCAAAATCAAGTAAAACATTTTGGTTCAGGTTCAGTTTACGGTATGCTATTAGAAAGAAAATTTTTAAAAGGAGAAGGAAAATATGAGAATGCTTGATGAAATCCTTGATTTTAATGGGAAATTTGTGGCGGAAAAGAAATATGAAGAATTCACCACAACTAAGTTTCCGAATAAAAAAATGGTTATTTTAACTTGCATGGATACTAGGCTTGTTGAACTTTTGCCAAGGGCTTTGAATATCCGCAATGGTGATGTGAAAATTGTCAAGAATGCCGGTGCCCTGATCATGCACCCATTCGGAAGTATCATGAGAAGTCTGCTTGTTGCTGTTTACCAGCTGCAGGCGGAGGAAGTGGCGATTATTGGCCATTATGACTGCGGAATGAGCGGGATGAAGCCCGACATCATGATTGACGAGATGAAAAAACGCGGTGTTACAGATGATATGTTGGGAACACTCAATTATTCAGGAATAAACGTAGAGGAATGGCTTCACGGTTTCGACAATGTCAAGGACAGCGTTGCACACAGTGTGGAAATCGTTAAAAACCACCCCTTGATGCCTAAGGATGTTCCGGTCCATGGACTAGTGATTGATCCTTCAACGGGAAGGCTTGATCAAGTAATCGATGGCTATGAAAAGTAATTTTTTAATGGTTATGAGCTTTAGCATTTTTCTTTGATGGCCACTCTTCCGGTACCGGGTCCATGCCTCCTGGATGGAAAGGCTGGCACTTAAGGATGCGTACAATCGTCAGCCAACCGCCTTTAAAGGGACCGAATCTTTTAATCGCTTCAAGCCCGTAATGGGAACATGTAGGGTAGAAACGGCATGTAGGCGGTTTTAATGGCGAAATCACAATTTGATAAAAACGAATGATGCCGATGAATGCTTTTTTTAGCATGGTGTTCATCCCTTCTTTAAATCCTAAAAAGGAGCTGGTAGCAGCTCCTTTTATTTATTTTCATCATTAGAATCTTCGTGGGTGCTATTTTCATCAATCGGGTCGACAGTATGTTTATACTGATATGCTTTTGAAGTGGTGACTACACTTAATATTAGGACAATGATAACGATAATGACTGAGATAATCAAAACGGTATACATAAAACGGCCTCCTTTGCTTCAAAATTATTTTAGCATGTTCTTTACCTTGGTAGGTAAAAAGTTGCTGGCAGCATGTTTTTTATAAAGCTGGAAGGGGAATATAAACTATGACTAAAAGGGAGGATGAAATAACAATGGCACAAACAGATTTAATCCAAGCAGTTAACAAGCAAGTTGCAAACTGGACGGTTCTTTACACAAAGCTTCATAATTATCACTGGTATGTAAAAGGGCGTCATTTCTTCACGCTGCATGTGAAATTTGAAGAGCTTTATAACGAAGCAGCGACAATCATTGATGAGTTTGCGGAAAGGATTCTTGCATTAGACGGAAAGCCTGTTGCAACGCTTAAAGAATATCTGGAATTATCTTCGGTTGAAGAAGCAACTGGTTCAGAAAATGAAGAAGACATGGTCAAACAATTGCATGATGACTTTGCAAAAATCGTGGACGAGCTCCATAATGCGATTGAACTCGCAGAAAAGGCAGAGGATACAGCTACAGCGGATATGATGACAGAGGTAAAAATGAGCCTTCGCAAGCATATGTGGATGTTCAAGGCTTATCTTGGATAAAAGGAAACTGGCCGGAAAAAATCGGCCAGTTTTTTCATTGTTTACCAGGAAATTATAAATTTATTTGGTTGTGGATAACTACATGTAGTGGAATTAATCCAGCTTCAGCTCCTAGCCCCTCGAGTCGCTTGTCTAGTTTCGCCTCCTAACTCCTCGAGACGCTTCGGTCCTGCCAATGAAGTCAAAGAACGACTTCACTGTCAGGACCTCCAGCGCTTGTCGGAGTTGAACAGTCAGCTACACATTTCGATTTGGGTCCGCCCAATGAAGTCAAAGAACGACTTCACTGGTCGGCCCTCCAGCGCTTGTAACGGCTGAACGAGGCGCTTGCGCTTTTTGTTCTTTCAAAACGAAAAAAAGACAAAAAGAAAACCGGCACGCAGCCGGTTTGTATGTATGATTATTTACAAGGATTAGTGCACGTTGCGGGAAGGATATGAATTGACAGACCGTGCGCCGAAATCATCCTGAGCAAACTTTCCTTTCAAGCTCTCGATCAAGTAAAGGCCCATCAAATCATAAAGCTCCTGCTTATCAAGGTCCTGTATAATTTTCAACAAGTCCTCACGGCTCATTTCTTCAAGGAAGGCAAAAGCGAGCATATCGATATCCTCTTCATCACCGGTCAATTTATTGCGGTACAGTTCGTATAGCTCATCAATCAGTTTCATTAGATTTCACCTCTCCTTCTTAATCGTCCATAATTCCTTATACTTATTAAATACCCTCGAGTGGAAAAAATATGCCTTGGAATTGAAGTGTTTTCCTGTGGGGTTTGCGATTTATCTTTATCTTTATTTGGTCTAATTTTAACATACACACAACTTGAAGAGTAATTTGGAGGGCAGAAAAAATTATTTATTTTAATGATATTCAGTATAAACGAATATAGACGCAGGGAACGATATCCTTGAGGTGAGGCACATGCCAGATGGCAAAAAAACATACTACATCAACATCAGTGATGGCGAGATTCAAAGCGTTTCAACTGCATCTCCATGGAATTTTAAAATTGAGGCAAATGACGAGGAAATCACCGCGTTGAGGGAAATATTCGACCAGAGCCATTCCACAGGCTGGCAGAATTTTATGAGGGCGCACGTTCCATATGTGCAATACCATTATGACCGTGAGAATGATGCGCTCGACAGACAACTGATCCAGACATATGAAATGATTTATAAACTAGGCGATGAAGAAGCCAGGAACCATATTGAAAGCATGGGGATCCTCCCTGAAAAATAGAACAGCCGCAGACAGATGTCTGCGGTTTATTCATTTTCTCATTTTCTATATAATTAGATCATGATTTAGTGGCGGGGGAGACTGTTATGGAAAAGTTTAAAGATATAAACGGCGGAGAGGTGACCTTATCCTTTCAGGAAAACGCCTTTGAAAAAAGTGCACGCCATGTGCTGATCATTTGTAAATATCAAGATAAATGGCTTTTGACCAAACATAAAGTCAGAGGTCTTGAGTTTCCTGGCGGCAAAGTGGAGAAAGGCGAAACCTTGGAAGGTGCAGCTCGCCGTGAGGTTATGGAGGAAACTGGCGGAGTCTTAAGCAGGCTTGAGAGCATTGGCGAGTATCGGGTGAGCGATAAAGAAGGTTCATTTGTAAAAAGAATCTTTTTCGGTGTAGCAGAAAAAATACTGCCGCAGGATAATTACCTGGAAACTGGCGGCCCAGTACTTATAAGCGGTGATTTACTTGTGGAAAGAATGAAGGACGAGTACAGTTTTATTATGAAGGACGATGTAATCAAGCATAGCCTTGAAATTTTAAGCAAAAAGCATTAAAGTGGCGGACTTTCATTGAGTACCGCCGCTTTTTTGACTTTTTGCGGAGTTAAAAGTAGTAACTGTTAACCCAAAATCCGGTATATTGGCGAAAATCTAATTTTATTGGCGGAGTTCACAATTTTATTCGCGATAATTTCATTTTATTGGCGGAGTTCACAACTTTATTGGCGAAAATCCATTTTTTTCGACCAAGTTTACATGTGCCAGATTTTTTTGAGACAGAAAAGAAGCCGGATCATCATCCCGGCTTCGTTATTGATTGCTTTTGATCAGTTTCTTCTCAAGCAGTTCGACCAGCTGGTACATCACAGTGGCGAACACGGCGATGACTAGCAGCGACAGGAACACGAGCGTGAAATTGAAAACCTGGAAACCATAGATGATCATATATCCGAGACCCCGGGCAGACACGAGGAATTCACCGACAATGACTCCAACCCAGGAGAGACCAACGTTCACTTTCAAGGTGGAAATGATGGTAGGAAAAGATGCTGGCAAAATTGCCTCCCGAAAGCACTGTGTCCTAGTTGCTCCGAATGTCTGCAGCACCTTCAGATAATTTGGGTCAACCTCTTTAAAAGCGGTATACACGACGATTGTAGTGATGATTACTGAGATGATTGCGCCCATCGCAATGATGGAGGTCATATTGGTTCCAAGCGCAACTATCAAAATCGGACCCAGCGCGACCTTTGGCATTGAATTAAGTATAACAAGGTACGGGTCCAATATTTTGGAAAGTATCGGTGACCACCACAAGATAGCTGCCAATATCGTGCCGGCGAGTGTTCCCAGGATGAATCCCAGTACGGTTTCGGCCAATGTCACTCCAAGATTCACGGCCAATGAACCATCCATCGTCTTTTCGATTAGCATGTTCCAGATTTTTGACGGTGAACTGAATAGGAGCGGGTCGATCCATTTTTGCTGGCTGGAGATTTCCCATAAGGCAAAAAAGGCTATGAAAATCAGCAATTGATAAATGCGGACGACTTTTCGCTCACGACTTAACTTTTTAAGATACTCTTGATGGAGGAGTTCAGTTTTCTTCTGGCTCAATTGACTCCAACTCCTTCCATACTGTCTGGAACAGTTCATTGTATAAAGGGTGGTTCCTGGCCTCGAAAGGACTCAGGTTCCTTAACTCCTCTGGTATCGAAAAAGTTCTATGCAGGCGGCCAGGTCTAGGTGAAAAGAGGAAGATCCGGTCACTCATTGCTATTGCTTCTCCGATATCATGCGTTACGAGAATCGCTGTTTTTCCGAAAGTCTTAAAGGTGTTTGAAACCAAATCCTCGAGCTTCAATTTCGTTTGATAGTCCAATGCGGAAAATGGTTCGTCGAGCATGAGCAGCTTAGGTTCTGTTGCCAAAGTCCGAACCAGGGCCACGCGCTGACGCATTCCGCCGGACAGCTGTTTGGGATAAAGTTTTTCCACATTCTCCAAACCCATTTGCCTTAGCAGCGATAAAACCTCAGCTTTTTTGGAATCTTCCAAAGTTCCGCTAATCTTCAAGCCGAGAAAAACATTTTCCTCAATTGTTTTCCATGGAAATAAATAATCCTGCTGCAGCATGTATCCAGTTTGATTCGCAGCCTCATTGACCGATTTACCCTCCAGTTTCACATGTCCATCGGTGGGATCGATCAACCCTGCGATGATCGATAGCAGCGTTGTTTTGCCGCAGCCGCTCGGACCCAGGAAGGAAACAAATTCCCCTTCCTGGACATCGAGTGAAATATCATTCAGAGCAGTGACAGCGGATGTTTTTGTAAAATAAGTGTGCTGGATCCCTCTTAATGTCAAAAAGTCCATTGGGCTGCAACCTCCTGTTATTTCATGACTTCTTCTGCTACCTCTGTATTGACTAATGTGTCATGGCTGACTTCCTCAGGAAGTTCACCTGCTTCATCCATGATGTCCTGTAGGTTCTTCCACTCTTCTTCATCTAAAATCGGGTCTGTCGCATAGGAACCCTGGCTCTTATAGCGATCTACAACCGTTTCGATTAGGGACAGATCTGTATCTTTAAAGAATGGCTGGATAACCTCCGCTGTTTCTTTGGCACTGTGTGATTCCACCCATTGCTGCGCCTTATAGATTGCGCGAGTGAATTTTTCGATAGTTTCCGGGTTTTTCTTCATATAGCTTTGTTTTGACATAAATGTGGTATAAGGTACATGACCGGATTCTGTTCCGAATGAAGCGACAATATGACCTTTGCCTTCTTTTTCAAACAGGCTCGCCTGCGGTTCGAATAGCTGGACGAAGTCACCAGTTCCGGAAGCGAAGGCGTTCGGAATATTCGCGTAATCAATATTTTGGATCATCTCTAAATCTGCCTTTGGATCGATGCCGTGCTTCTTGAGGACGAATTCACCGACCATTTGCGGCATCCCGCCCGTACGCTGGCCGAGATAGGTGGCTCCTTTTAACTGATCCCATGAAAAATCATCAATTTTTTCTCTGGATACAAGAAAGGTCCCATCTGTTTGCGTAAGCTGGGCAAAGTTGATGACTGGATCATTTGATCCCTGGGCATAAACGTAGATGGATGTCTCTGAACCAACGAGTCCAATATCTGCTGCGTTCGAGAGTACGGCTGTCATGGTTTTGTCGCCGCCCCATGTTGTAGTTAATTCTACTTTCAATCCTTCATCCTCAAAAAATCCTTTTTCAAGGGCAACATATTGAGGAGCATAGAAGATTGACCGCGTCACCTCTGCAACTTTGACAGTCTGTACCTTGTCTTGACCACAGGCTGCAAGAGGTATAATAAGTACAGCAACCATAAATAAAGCAAAACCGGCTTTGAACCATTTTTTCATCATGATGCCTCCTAAAAATCTGTCTTAATTTGGGCTTACGATATCGTATGAATCAGCTAAAAATGTGTGAATGCCCAGGAACCAAATTTAAAGAATTTCATATAAGAGAGGAGTGTTTACTTTGGAAAAAGACGGACTAATGATCTCGGCTAACAAATTTCCTTCCCCCCATCCGGCAGTAGAGCTGCAGATGGTGACCTACTATGCAGGCGGACTGCGGGTCAAAGGACTTCTTGCCAAGCCGATTGATGGAAGCGGGACTGAAGGATTCCTGTATCTGCGTGGTGGAATTAAAAATGTAGGTAAGGTAAGGCCTGCACGTATTGCGCAATTTGCGTCTGAAGGCTTCACTGTTTTCGCTCCTTTTTACCGTGGGAATCAGGGAGGGGAAGGAGATGAGGACTTCGGCGGCGATGACCGAGCCGATGCATTTGCAGGATTCACGCTGCTGCAAACATTGCCATGGGTTGAAAGGATTCATGTCTTTGGATTTTCACGCGGCGGGTTGATGGCTTTGCTGACTGCCATTAAGTTTCCGGAGACGGCGTCGGTCGTTACCTGGGGAGGGGTAACGGATATGTTTTTAACGTATGTGGAAAGAAAGGACCTGCGCAGGATGATGAAAAGGGTGATCGGGGGGTCGCCTAAAAAGGTGCCAAACCGCTATAAGTTCCGCACGCCTTTATACGATATCGAAAACCTGAAAGCACCGGTGCTGCTGATCCACGGCCGGAACGACCGCAATGTGTCGGTTGAACACTCCTATCGGATCGAGAAGCGGTTAAAAGAGTTGGACAAGCCTGTCGAAAGCTGGTATTTTGATGACTACACGCATTACTTTCCGCCAGTAGTGAACCGGAAAGTTGTGTCCGACTTAACGAATTGGATGAAATCACAATAGCAACAATGATAAAATGAAAGTGGTATTAATGATGAACAATAGAGGAGCGAGTACAATGGGGATGCCATTAGAGTTGAATACAATGATCGTGACAAAGGGCCGGGAAAAGCGGCTCGAAGACAATTTCTTCTCTTTGACCAAGGAAGGCTACAGGCTTTATCCAGTTGACATTCCACTAGAAGTCAAAAAGACAATCGAAGGTGACCTTACCGGAATCGGCGTCATCAAAAAAGTAGAATGGACAGAAAGCACAACAACACTTACGTATCAGTTGATTTCCTTGAACTCAACCAACTAAGCAGGGCACATATTGTGCTCTGTTTTTTTTCTTTACAGTCATTGTTATAAGTTTAATTTTAAAAAAAACAGTACTTATTTTAGTTGAATAGTTATCAACGAATATTATCTCTTCTTTAGCCTAAAAATAAGGCAAAAAGAAGGAGTTATGAATTGAAATGGAACATAACCCTCAATTGACTTCATCAGAAGTAGCTGCGATGTGGGGAGCTTATATGCAAAATTCAATGGCTCATTGCATTGTCCAGCATTTTGCAAAGGTAAATGAAGATACCGAAATGACGGAAATCATAAATGCCGCGTTATCAAATACGAAATTTGTAGTAAATCAAGTCAAGACCATTTTCGAAAAAGATCAACATGCACTGCCTATCGGTTTTACTCAGGATGACGTGAATTTAATGGCAGGCAGAGTATACTCAGATCTTTTTACTTTGCGCTATATTAAATATATGGCTTCAGCAGGAACTGTTGCATCTGCAGCATTTTTAGAAGTATTGGCCAGGAATGATGTAAGAGAATTATTTTCGGAGACTTCTGAGATATTTATGAAACTTTATAATGATTCTTGTGACTTGCTTTTAAAAAAAGGTACATTCGTACGCTCGCCAACAATACCTCCAATGGAGAAAGCAGAATATCTGCAAGATGAATCATTCTTATCTAGTTTAATGGGAAGACATCGCCCACTTACTGCTGTAGAGCTGGCTCATATATCAAAAAACACAGAGACGAATTCAATTGGCAGAACTTTTTTGGCAGGTTTCTCTCAGACAGCCCAGTCACCAGAAGTACGAAAGTTTATGGAAAGAGGTTCTGAAATAGCTGCAAAACATGAAACTGTGTTTAGAGAAATTTTAGTACAAGACGGAGTCCCGCTTCCAAGCACCTGGGACTCAGCGATATCTCAATCAATTGTACCGCCTTTTTCAGATAAGCTAATGATGTTTCAAACCAACAGTTTAAGTGCTATTAGTGTTGGTGGATACGGAACTGCAATTGGAGCGAGCCTAAGAAAAGATTTAGGCGGACATTACACGAGGCTTGTGACTGAAATTCTTCAATATGCAAACGACGGGATAAAAATAATGATTGATAACAGATGGATGGAACAGCCTCCCCAAAATGTTGACAGGGAAGCATTAAGGAACAGGAGTAAATGATAGCTATTGGCATAAACCGCAACCAATAGACTGTGAAATAGAAAAGGGCCTTTTCCGATTGGAAATGGCCCTTTTATGCGATAAGAAAGGATGAATTTTACTTCGAGAATTGTCAGCTCCATCGCTTGTCGGGGCTGACCAAGGCGCTTGCGCTTTTCTTGTGGATAAGGAATTTATAAAGGTATTGAGTTGTGGATAACTCAATGCGGTTTTTTTAATCTAGCTCCAGCGCCTAGCCCCTCGAGTCACTTGTCTAGTTTCGCCTCCTAGAAACTCCGAAACTTCAACTCCGCCGGCAGAAGCAAAAATCGCTTCTTTGTCGGAGTCTCCAGTTTCTGCGTTTCTGGGCAGTCGGCTATACTTTTCGATTTCGATCCGCCCAATGAAGTCAAAGAACGACTTCACTGGTCGGCCCTCCAGCGCTTGTCGGGGCTGAACGAGGCGCTTGCGCTTTTTGTTCTTATTTCGCTGTCGGTCCGCCTTTTTCTTCGATCTCAGAAGGTACGTTTGAGAACTTCTTAAAGTTTTCGCGGAACTTGCCAGCAAGTTCGTTTGCTTTTGCGTAGTAGGCTTCTTTGTCGCTCCATGTTTTGACTGGCTGAAGGACGTCGTCAGGTACACCTGGTACATGTGACGGAATATCCAGGCCGAAGATTTCGTCTTTGACGGTTTCGACGTTGTTCAATTCGCCTTCAAGTGCTGCCTGGACCATTGCGCGAGTGTATGCAAGCTTCATGCGGCTGCCAGTGCCATATTCTCCGCCTGTCCATCCTGTGTTCACAAGGAATACCTTCGCGTTGTGCTCGTCGATTTTTTCACCGAGCATTTCGGCGTATCTTGTTGCTGCAAGCGGAAGGAAAGGTGAGCCGAAGCAAGTCGAGAACGTTGCCTGCGGTGATGTGATGCCGCGCTCAGTTCCAGCAAGCTTTGAAGTATATCCGCTCAAGAAATGGTACATTGCCTGTTCCTTTGTAAGCTTGGCGATTGGAGGCAGAACTCCGAAAGCGTCGGCAGTCAGGAACACAATTGCGTTTGGATGTCCGGCAATGCTTGGGTCCACGATGTTTTCAATTGCCTGGATTGGATAAGCTGCACGTGTATTTTCAGTCAGGCTGCCGTCATCATAGTCCGCAACACGAGTTTCTTCATCGACAACGACATTTTCAAGTACAGAACCGAAACGGATCGCATCATAAATTTGCGGTTCTTTTTCCTTGGATAAGTTAATGCACTTCGCATAGCATCCACCCTCGATGTTGAATACACCGTTAGCTGACCAGCCATGCTCATCATCACCAATCAGTCGGCGATTGTTATCAGCTGATAAAGTTGTCTTTCCTGTTCCGGAAAGACCGAAGAACAATGCAACATCGCCTTCGCGTCCCACGTTTGCCGAGCAATGCATGGAAAGGATCCCATTTTCAGGCAGCAAATAGTTCATCACGGAGAAAATCGACTTCTTCATTTCACCCGCATATTCTGTTCCGCCGATCAATACGACGCGCTGTGCAAAAGAAACAATGATGAATGTCTCGGAATTCGTGCCATCAACTTTAGGATCCGCCTTGAAAGTTGGTGCAGAAATAACCGTGAATTCAGATTCATGATCAACAAGCTCTTCCTCCGTTGGTCGGATGAACAATTGATGAGCGAAAAGGTTGTGCCAGGCGTATTCATTGATAACCTGGATTGGAAGCTGGTATTTCTTATCAGCACCCGCAAATCCTTTGAATACAAATACTTCTTCTTTTTCTTTAAGGAAGTTCAATACCTTATTATATAGTTTTGTAAAAGATTCCTCGGAAATCGGCTGGTTGACAGAGCCCCAGTCAATTTTGTCCTTCACGGATTCTTCTTCGACAATGAATTTATCTTTAGGTGAACGGCCAGTATACTTTCCAGTGGTTGCTCTTACGGCACCAGTTGAAGTCAGGAGCCCTTCGTTTCGGTTCAAGACTTTTTCAACAAGCTGGGGAACAGATAACTGCACCTTTACATTGTTTCCTTTTAATAATGCTGAAAGTTCATTTGATATTCCTACAACATTCATCGGAGAATACCTTCCTTTTTAAAAGTTTAATATTTTGTAAGTGTTTACATCTCGGTATTAGTATAACACATTAGTTTAATTAATCTATACTAATGACTCGAAAAATTACCTTGTACCTAACTTGCGTTATATAATTCTTTCTTTATATAGTCAAGCAAAAAGAAGCATTATGAGGCCATTTTATTATACAAAAAAACTTTCAACAACAATCGACAAATTTACCGAGAAAATCATTGACATGCAATTGTAGTTTCGTTATGATTTGGTCTTGAACGGATACTCTCTTATCCCGAGCTGGTGGAGGGACAGGCCCAATGAAACCCAGCAACCTGCAGACGTGAAAAAACAGCTTTTGGAATGCTGCTATTTCCGGGCAAAGGTGCTAACCTGACGCAAGGGAACTGCCCTTGAACGATAAGAGCGAAAGGCGCGGATTTAAGCATAAACCTTTCCTCGAAATTGGAGAGGTTTTTTATATTGCTTTTTTCTGTCCAAATGCATGAGAATGCAATCGGACTGCCTTCTTAGGTGTCATTGCTCCCGTGGGTGAAAATTAGGAAAAAAAGAAATTCACCATGAATCCTGAACAAATTTTTCTAATAAAAACTCAGCGTTTATTTCATACTACATAGGGAATGAGTACCGTATCAACCCGAGGTCTGTATTGGGACAGCCTCGATCAATTTTTATAAATAAGGGAGGAACTCAGATGTCAAACAAACGCCGTTTGTTCACTTCTGAATCAGTAACAGAAGGCCATCCTGATAAAATTTGCGATCAGATTTCTGACGCGATTTTAGATGCGATCCTTGCAAAAGATGCTAATGCACGTGTTGCTGCTGAAACATCAGTTACTACAGGCCTTGTACTAGTTGCAGGGGAAATCACTACATCTACATACGTAGATATTCCGAAGATCGTTCGTGAAACAGTCAAGGAAATTGGCTACACTCGCGCTAAGTACGGTTTCGACTCTGAAACTTGTGCAGTTTTGACTTCAATCGACGAGCAGTCTGCTGACATCGCAATGGGTGTTGACCAGGCACTTGAAGCACGTGAAGGCCAAATGTCAGATGAAGAAATCGAAGCAATCGGAGCGGGAGACCAGGGCTTGATGTTCGGTTTTGCCTGCAACGAAACGAAAGAGCTTATGCCTCTTCCAATATCATTGGCACACAAAATTTCACGCCGCCTGACTGAGGTGCGTAAGGAAGAAATCCTTCCATACCTTCGTCCGGACGGTAAAACTCAGGTGACAGTTGAATACGATGAGAACGACAAGCCTGTTCGCATCGATACAATCGTTATCTCAACTCAACACCACCCAGAAGTTTCGCTTGAGCAAATCCAGCGCAACCTTAAAGAACATGTCATCAAGCCTGTTGTACCAGCAGAATTGATTGACGAGAACACAAAATACTTCATCAACCCAACTGGCCGTTTCGTAATCGGCGGACCACAGGGTGATGCAGGACTTACTGGCCGCAAGATCATCGTTGATACTTACGGCGGATATGCTCGCCACGGCGGCGGCGCATTCTCTGGTAAGGATCCTACAAAAGTTGACCGTTCAGCTGCATACGCTGCACGTTACGTTGCGAAGAACATCGTAGCTGCTGGCCTTGCTGAAAAAGTTGAAGTTCAGCTTGCTTACGCAATCGGCGTTGCTCGTCCGGTATCGATTTCAATCGATACATTCGGAACAGGCAAAGTGAGCGAAGATGTCTTGATCGACGTTGTAGAAAACAACTTCGACCTTCGCCCGGCTGGGATCATCAACATGCTTGACCTGCGCAAGCCAATCTACAAGCAGACAGCTGCTTATGGACACTTCGGCCGTTCTGACGTTGACCTTCCATGGGAGCGTACAGACAAGGCTGAGGCACTTCGCACTCAAGCGCAAGGAAAATAAAATCACAAGGGAGTTGCATAGAAATATGTAACTCCCTTTATTATTTGCCGTCTAATCAAGGAAGACGCGAAAAGCCCTTGGGTTTGCGAATGGTCCAAAAGGTGTAAAATAGAGTATTACCTTAAATTTCCCACAGATTTTACTGCAAAAACTTTGTGTTTAATGATAGTATTAGATGGTATGTTTTTAGGGTAGTAAAATCATTGGAAAATAACAATAAATTTTTATCTGAAATGGAGAAGGTGAAGTACATAATGTGTGGCTTTATCGGTTGTGTACATGAAAATGCACAGGAATTCAGCAGCGATGACAAGCAGCTGTTTAAAAATATGAATGACATCATCACCCACCGTGGTCCTGATGATGATGGATATTTCTATGATGAGCATATCCAGTTCGGCTTCCGTCGTCTGAGCATCATTGACCTTGAGGCTGGCCATCAGCCATTGACCTATGAAAATGAGCGCTACTGGATCATTTTCAACGGGGAAATCTACAACTATCTTGAGCTTCGTGAAGAGTTGATTGAAGAAGGACTTACCTTCGAAACTCATTCGGACACAGAAGTGATCATCGCCCTATACAGCCATTATAAAGAGCAGGCTGTTGACAAGCTTCGCGGGATGTTCGCGTTTGTCATCTGGGATAAACAGGAGCAGATCCTTTACGGTGCGCGTGACCATTTCGGCATCAAGCCATTTTTCTACTTTGAAGATGAGAATCGTACATTCTTCGGGTCTGAAAAGAAGAGCATTTTGCTTGCGCTTGAGAATGATGTCCTCGATTACAAGGCATTACAGCACTACCTGACTTATCAATTCGTTCCAGAACCAAATACAATGTCTGAAGGCATCTACAAGCTTGAGCCAGGGCATTATTTTACAAAGAAAATTGGTTCGCCGATGGAAATCAAGCGTTACTGGAAAGCGAGCTTCTCGCCAATCCACAAATCCGAGGATGAGTTCACGAAGGAGATCAGGGATGTCCTGTTCGAATCCGTGAAAATCCACATGCGCAGTGATGTGCCAGTTGGTTCTTTCCTTTCTGGCGGGATTGATTCCTCGATCATCGCGTCAATTGCAAAGCAATACCATCCTTCAATCAAGACTTTCTCTGTTGGATTTCAACAAAATGGTTTCAGCGAGATTGATGTCGCGAAGGAAACGGCTGATCGGCTCGGTGTTGAAAACATCAGCTATGTGATCAGTCCTCAGGAATATATGGATGAACTTCCGAAAATCATGTGGCATATGGATGACCCGCTCGCAGACCCGGCTGCTATACCTTTGTACTTCGTTGCCCGTGAAGCAAGGAAACATGTAACAGTTGTCCTTTCCGGAGAAGGTGCCGATGAACTGTTCGGTGGCTATAACATTTACCGTGAGCCGCAGGATCTAGAAATGTTCAACAAGATTCCCCAGGTAGGGAAGTCGATGCTGAAGGGCATTTCTAAAATGATGCCAGAGGGCATGAAGGGCAAGAGCTTCATCGAACGCGGTGTGACGCCTATGGAAGAGCGTTACATTGGAAATGCGAAGATGTTCACTGAAAAAGAGAAGAGCGAGCTGCTCCACGTTTATAATGGACAGTACGATTACAGAGATATCACAAAGCCTCTTTATCGCGAGAGCAGAGGCTACGATCCGGTTGATACAATGCAATATATCGATATCCACACCTGGATGCGCGGAGACATTTTATTGAAGGCGGATAAAATGACGATGGCTCATTCTTTGGAGCTTCGCGTACCATTCCTTGATAAGATTGTTTTCGAGACAGCTTCTAAGATTCCAACGAGCTTGAAAACAGCTAACAACACAACCAAGTACATTTTGCGTAAAGCGGCTGAAGGCGTTGTACCTGATCACGTTCTTACACGCAAAAAGCTTGGCTTCCCGGTGCCGATTCGCCACTGGCTGAAGAATGAAATGAACGAGTGGGCAAAGAACATCATCAAGGAAAGCAACACAGAGCATCTAATCAATAAGTCTTACTTATTGAAGCTATTGGATGACCACTGCCAGAACAAGGCTGACAATAGTCGCAAAATCTGGACAGTGCTGATGTTCATGATGTGGCATGATGTTTATGTCGAAAAAAAATACTCCTTCCAGAAGGAGTATGAGGCTCAGAAAGTATTACAATCTTAAAAATCAGGGAAGGTAGGTAACTGCTTGCCTTCCCATCTGCACCCAGGCTTCCACGAAGTCTTTCATGGGTGCTTTTTTATTTTTCTCACCTGTTAACGGGTCGTTGAAATAAACCGAACTTTCATCATAACCGGTAACCAATACAGAATGCTCTTTTGTTGTAACTTTGACTTCTCCATTAGGTGTATACCATGTTTGGAAAAAGCTATCGTTCAATCTTTTATATTCAGTATTCGTGATGATCCATACTGGCCGGTTATCTGATAGGTGGATTTTAAGTTCCTGGAAATCTGCGCCTGTAAGGTCCTGTATTTTCCCAGGAAGATATTGTTCTGCCAGTTCAGCAATCGGTTTGTGATAGACACCTAGTCCTGGTTGGGTATAGGTGTACATATTGCCGACAAATCCTTCATTAGGATCGCCAAAATAGATTTTGCCATTTTGGAGCCGGTATTCAGCCGGGTTTTTCTTTACTTCCCTGGCCAGTGTCAGCTTGTCCACTTGAATATCCTTGAACTGCAGGAGCATGGCGAGACTTGTGACTTCACATCCTCTTGGGAGCTCAGGCATCTGCCAGATGGCCGGAGCATCCAGGAGAATCTGTTTTTTTATTGGGATGATTTCAGGTTTGTATTCTTCTATCATAGCTGCCTCTCGTAGTGCACTTTGTTCGGGCTCATCAAGCCATTGTTTGACAGACTCTACAGCCTTGGCGACATGTGAAGCCTGCAGGTTCTCGAGCAGGAAGGCTCCGGCTACTGATGTAAAAACAAACAAGAACATCAAGATGGATTTTATCATGCTATTTTGATTTCGGATTAACAGAAAAAACAAGACTAGCAGAGGTACAACAGCCGCAATTGATATATATAACATATCCACTTCGATCACCTGGCCCGTCCGCATATTTTTATAATTGCAGGGTATAATATATAAATTAATATCGGACTGATGCGGGATTTGTTTAATTAATCATTTTCTTTGTTTTGTAGGTTTTTATAGTATTGTCCTTTCTCGGCATACTCTCTTGAGATTCGTTCCATGTCTCGAATGTCTTCTTCATTCAGCTCGCGGATGACTTTGGCTGGGCGTCCGAATGCAAGCGTGTTCGGCGGAATTTTTTTGCCTTGAGGTACAAGGCTGCCGGCACCAATGAAAGCACCTTCTCCGATATCAGCTTGGTCGAGGATGATTGAGCCCATCCCAATCAATGCTTTTTTTCGAATGACGCAGCTGTGGAGGACGACCTGGTGGCCAACAGTCACTTCATCCTCAAGAATCAAAGGGTTATTGGGGCTTTGGTGGAGGACAGAGTTATCCTGTATATTCACTTTATTACCGATAATCGTGGGAGCGACGTCGCCACGGATCGAGGTGTTAAACCAGACGCTCGATTCCTCGCCGATTTCAACATCCCCGCTAATCGTTACATAATCTGCAATAAAAGCGGAATCCGCTATTTTAGGTGTCTTGCCTTTGTAAGAATAAATCATAAAATACACTCCTAAATAAAATAGATTTTATCAGTGCTTTCATTTTTATTTTTCACTAATTATATATTATAGTTCTTTTAAAGAAAGAAAAAGTATTTGAGTGGGGGAATGGTCATGTGGAAATGGGAAGCTGACGGGGATGCTAAGGCTGTAATCGTTATGATTCATGGTGCCCTCGAGCATCACAGGCGTTACGGATGGCTGATTGAAGCTTGGCGCTCATCGGGATTTCATGTCATAATGGGTGATTTGCCTGGACAGGGATTAACAACAAGAGCAAACCGTGGCCATATTGATTCATTTGATGAGTACATTTTGGAAGTAAAAGAATGGGTTGAGGCAGCTTATGAATTTGACCTGCCAGTATTTTTGCTCGGCCATAGCATGGGAGGGCTTGTAGCGATCCGCATGCTGCAGGAGGAACGTGTTGAAATTGCCGGACTCATTTTGTCATCGCCATGTCTTGGTTTGGTCAATTATCCTTCGAAAATGCTGGATATGCTTTCGCACGGCTTGAATGTCCTAGTTCCCGCCATGCGGATGTCGCCAGGCCTGACGGTTGAAATGGCCACAAGAAATGAAGATGTGAGAGCTGTGGATGCAAATGACTCACTCTATCTTACCAAGGTATCAATCCGCTGGTACCGTGAACTCATTGCGGCAATGGATCAAGCCTTTGATAACATGAGTAAAGTCCAGGACGTTCCAACACTACTGGTGCAGGGCGGTGATGATCGGATTGTGGATAAACGTTCTGTGAAAGAATGGTTCAACAATGCTCCGCTCTCTGAAAAAAGATATAAAGAATGGCCTAATTGCTATCATGAAGTGTTCAACGAACCTGAACGCGAAGAGGTTTTTGATTACGCACATGATTTTGTCATCAGCCAGCTGAAGGCAATCGGGTATGTTTATTAGATATTTGTTTTACATGGAAAGGATGAAGGTGTATACATGTTGATACCATCTATGCCAATCAGTTTAATGTACCGTGTATACAAACAAGTTCTGCCCCAAGTACACAGGGAGCTGGCGTATTGGAAGAGCAGGGCAGAGGAAATCCCGAACCCGGAATTAAGGAAACAGGCATTGTCCAGTATCGAGCATAAAACCTTCCATTGCGAAGGAGGCTCGATTTTGAGCCTGACCGCGAAAAAGAATTATAAAAAAGCGATCCGTTTCATAGTGGCTTACCAGACGATCAGCGATTACCTTGATAATCTTTGTGACCGCAGTACATCACTGGATCCAGCTGATTTCGCTGCGCTGCATGAATCGATGGCAGATGCCCTGGATACGGATCGTCAATTGAAAAATTATTATCGGGAGCGGGAAGACCAGAATGACGGGGGATATCTCATTGAACTGGTGACCGTCTGCCGGGAAGTCCTGTCTGAGCTAGATCACTACCATGATATCCAACATCATTTTGGCGAGCTTTGTGACTATTATTGCGATTTGCAAATCCACAAGCATGTTGAGGTAAAAGACCGTGTCCCAAGGCTGCAAACATGGTTTGATGGCCATCGTGAAAATATTCCAGACATGGAGTGGTATGAATTCTCAGCTTGCGCCGGATCGACGCTAGGAATCTTTTGCCTGGTATCCTATGCGCTCCGCGATGATTTTAAACCTGAATACGCCGACAGCATTCGCAACGGATATTTCCCCTACATACAAGGCCTTCACATCCTTCTCGATTATTTCATCGACCAGGAAGAAGACAGGGAAGGCGGCGATTTGAACTTTTGTTTTTATTATGAAAATGAAGAAGCTTTGTTTGAGCGCTTGCGCCACTTTGTACAACATGCCGATCATCATACGGCCAAGCTTCCCCATCAAAGATTCCATAAACTGATCAACCGCGGCCTCCTCGGCGTTTACCTGTCCGATGATAAAGTAAGGCGCCAGGAAAGAATCAGAAAACTGGCCAGGGAAATGATCAAGACAGCCGGCCCCGTCAGCTACTTCTTTTATATTAATGGACGAGCTTATCGGTCATTGCAGAGGTGGGTTCCCTCAGGAGTGGTGAGGGCGTTTATTAAATGATAGTGAAATTGTGACAAAGCCAGGTATTGAATCCTGGCTTTTTTTTGTTTTAGACGATTTAAATTGCCCGGTCTCAGTTAAAAAAGGAAAAACGGGGAACATAAACCCCGAAAAGAGCCCCGTTCCTGTCCAAGAGGGAAAACGGGGAACATAAACCCCGTAAAAGAGCCCCGTTCCTGTCCAAGATGGAAAAACGGGGAACATAAACCCCGTAAAAGAGCCCCGTTCCTGTCCAAGAGGGAAAACGGGGAACATAAACCCCGGAAAAGAGCCCCGTTCCTGTCCAAGAGGGAAAACGGGGAACATAAACCCCGGAAAAGAGCCCCGTTCCTGTCCAAGAGGGAAAACGGGGAACATAAACCCCGGAAAAGAGCCCCGTTCCTGTCCAAGAGAGAAAAACGGGGAACATAAACCCCGGAAAAGAGCCCCGTTCCTGTCCAAGAGGGAAAACGGGGAACATAAACCCCGGAAAAGAGCCCCGTTCTTGTCCATGATGAAAAACGGGGAATATAAACCCCGGAAAAGAGCCCCGTTCCTGTCCAAGATGAAAAACGGGGAACATAAACCCCGGAAGAGTGCCCCGTTCTGTCCAAGAGAGAAAAACGGGGAACATTGAGTGAAATATATGGCCAAGGATACATTCTTATCCCAAAGAAAAAAGCCTTCACTTTTAGGGAAGGCTTCCTATCTCTTCTCAATCGCAATAATAAATGGCGGATTGTTTTTCTGGTTAAGAAATTTATATTCCAATACATGTGCGATATTTTGATCCAATGATTTTACATACCGCAATAAATATTCTCGTTCTACCTTGCCTTCGGGATGTCCGTGGTAAATCACAATCACAATGATGCCTTCTGGTGCCATGATTTCCAGCAGCTGGTCGATGGCCTGGATGGTTGTCTCAGGGACGGTGACGATGTTTTTATCGCCGCCGGGCAGATATCCTAGATTGAATACTGCGCCGGTAATTTTTCCAAAGTGCAAAGGTGGGATGCATTCTGTGATGTTTTCATGTCCAGTATGGAACAGTGTGACCTGATCCTGCAAATCATGTTCGCGAAGCTTCGTTTTGCAGGACATGAGCGCCTCATCCTGGATATCAAAGCCGTAAATCCTGCCGGCAGGGCCGACCAGGTTTGCTAAAAATAATGTGTCATGTCCGTTGCCGACTGTGGCATCTACAGCGATATCACCTGGCTTCACGGCTAATTCAAGAAGGTTCCTGGCAAATGGAAGGATCCGTTCAAGCTTCATTTTCAATCACCACTTTGTTTCCAGCATAAAATTTCCCCTGCCAGCTGTCGCGATGTTTCAATTCTTTATCAATCGCGTTCAATACTTCCCATTTATTGACGCTCCACATCGGCCCGACCATCAGCTCGATCGGTCCATCCCCTGTAATTCGGTGAATGATCATGTCAGGAGGCAGGATCTCCAGCTGGTCACAGACCAATTTTACATAGTCCTCAAAGCTAAGGAATTCAAGTAATCCTTTTTCATATTGCTTGACCATCGGGGTGCCCTTCAACAGATGAAGAAGATGGATTTTGATTCCCTGAACATCAAGTTTCGCGACTTCACGTGCTGTCTCCATCATCATTTCGGGTGTTTCCTGAGGCAGACCGTTGATAATATGCGAACAAACCCTGATACCATGCTTACGTAGCTTGTCCACGCCTTCTTTGTAGGTTTCATAATCATGGGCGCGATTGATTAAATTGGCTGTTTTTTCATGGACGGTCTGAAGTCCTAGTTCAACCCATAAATACGTTCGCTCGTTCAACTCAGCCAAATATTCCACGACATCATCGGGCAGGCAGTCCGGTCTAGTTGCGATCGAAATCCCGACGACTCCTTCTTCGTTCAATACAGTTTCGTACTTCTCACGCAGCACCTCGACCGGAGCGTGTGTATTGGTGAAAGCCTGGAAATAGGCCATGTATTTGCCGTCTTTCCACTTAGAGTGCATTTTTTCTTTTATCTTTGCGAACTGTGTGCCAAGATCTTCTACTCTGTCACCGGCGAAATCTCCTGAACCAGCTGCACTGCAAAACGTACAGCCTCCGTGGGCTACTGTACCATCACGGTTCGGGCAATCGAATCCGCCATCAAGTGCCACCTTGAAAACCTTATGGCCAAAATGGCTGCGCAAATGGTAATTCCAAGTATGGTACCGTTTATCGTCAGTAGCATAGTGAAAAGGGTTGGTCTGTTTCATGCCAGAAACCTCCTAAAGCCTGTCTGTCAAAAAAAATTAATAATAAAAATTGTACCATTTAGAAAACGTGAATCCAATTGCAAAAAGATTACAATGTTTACCCAATATAATTGGCATCATTAAACATTCGCAAAATCGTGATAGGAAAATGTATTGTGAACAAAATAAAGAAGAAGCAGACTTTGCTTCAGCATCAAGTAAAGGAGGGGCTACAATTGGCTACACGTCAATCGGTTGAACAGTTACTTCAGCAATGTGAGGATGCAATCAATCTGGCCCAGGATCAATACAAGGATGCCGCTACTCAGCAGCATTATAATGACGGCAATTTTACAAATGCACTGCAGGCGCTCGAGGACGCTTATAATGATCTGGCCAAGCTTTCCTTCAGTGCAAACTCCCAGCAGCGTGAACAACTGCACAGAATGAGGCTTCAACTGCAGCAAGTGCAAAACAATATGATTTTGCTTGATCATTAAACAGGAGGGGAAAAACTTGAAAAAGCGCTCAAAGCAGAACAATCCTGAACAAAAAACAAGGAACGGCATCAATAACCAGGATCTCGAGCTCGGAATGGATCAAGATCCGGTAAAAGAAGCGAAGAAAAAATATGAACAAAGCGGCGGGCAGCCCGTAAAATCAAAATTCCATCCTGAACCAGGGCAATCTTCATAAATTTGTAACACCCTCACTTCTTAACTGAAGTGAGGTTTTTTTGTGTTAAAAGCTGAAAAGCAGCTTTTGTATAATACCCCCCGTTCACAAATCGGATAAAACTGACGAAAATTCCGTGATTTATATCACAGAATGGGAGCTTTTAGAAATGGTTTAAATAAGGTAGACCAAAAAGGGTCTTGGGGAAATTTTTGAAAAAATCCTTAGCCAAAATAAATTGTTATTTTCAATGTAAGTTGTCTTGTGAAAACATTCACGAATTTGTCACATATAGAAAGGAGCCAATCAAATGAAAGTCATGAAGTTATTATCAGCCATCATTTTATTATTCATATTCCAGCTGCCTGTAAAGGGGAGTGCTGAGACAAAATCCAATGTCCTCAATATGGAGGAGCTAACGATCCAGGTGATGCCAGAATATTCGTATCACCCAAAAGATAAGAAGAAGAGTGCCCCACTTTTGGTCGGCTATCATGGAGCATTGAAGAACAATGCCGAAGAAGCGCAAAAAGGCCAGGTTGTCATTCCGTTGCCGATGGATGAGAAAAATTTCAGGATCGGTTTTGTTGCTGATTATTCTCGTGACCTGACTGAAATGAATGAAATTGAATATGAACTTGATCAGGATAACGGAACAATTTCCTGGGAAACGAGCGAGGAAATACAGCCGCAGGAGATCTACAAGTTTGTGATTGAGTACTATACCGACAGCATCAAGGAAAAAGACGGCACTAAGACACTGACCTACGATTTTAAAAACTTCGCTGATATCGGGTTGTTGAACTTAATTTTTGTTGAGCCCCTAAATTCGGAAAGCTTTAAGCTGGAGCCTGCTTCCGAGCAGCACCAGAAAAACTCTTACAACATGAACATGTTCCTGTATCAAAGCCAGGGAATGAAGCCTGGCGATGAAAAGAATATCTCACTTGAGTACAAACGAGCTGACGAAAGGACTACAGCGGAAATCATGGAAGCTATGGCCGGGGACGCAAAGAAGGCTGGCACTGTAAAACAAAATGATGAAAAAATGCCTCTGTGGCTTGTCATTACTGTCGTTGGCAGTGTAACCATATTTTCGGCAGTACTATTGATTTTTATCATGAAGAAAAAGAAAGTAAAGCCGGTTAAGGACGATGCTTCAAAAAATGATTTAGAAGCCAGAAAGTCTAAGCTTCGCGCCATGTTGGTGGAAGGAAGCATTACCGAATCAGAATATAACGAATTGATCAAAAAGCTGGGAGGCAGATAATGATGTCCAAAAATAAAAAAATCGTAATGGGTTTGGGTCTTGCGGCAGTCGCGTTTGTGATCATGATGTTTTCTACGATGCCAAGTGCAGGGAGCAAGGAAATCACGATTGCCGACCTCAGCAAAAATGGTTCGAAATATGAAGGCGATTATATTATGACGCAGGGATTGCTTAATAAGGAATCTGTTAAATGGGACGCTGACAAACTGGAGCTCCGTTTTGAACTTTACGAGGAAGGCAAGGGAACGCTTCAGGTATTCCATAAAGGCATAAAGCCGGATAACTTCTCAGAGGATGTCATCGTCCTTGTTGAAGGTTTTATCCAGGAAGACGGAGTGTTCGAGGCAGAAAAAGTCCAGACAAAATGCCCGACAAAATATGAAGGCGAAGACATGGAGAACTATGATACCGAAATGCATAAGGAAATGTACAAAAATGATAAGCAGGAATAAAACAGATGGGTGGTTATCTGTATGTATCTAATTGGAAACATCTCAATCTACCTTGGGATCGTGATTTCGCTTTACGGAATCATTGCCAATTTCGTCGGGATTAGGAAGAAAAGCAGCAAGTGGATTGAAAGTGCTAGAGGCGCAGTACTTTCACTGGCTTTTGTGGCAAGCGTCGCAGCCTTCCTGTTGCTTTATCTTCTCGGAACTAGCCAGTTCCAATATAAATATGTGGCTTCGTATACAAATGAGAGCCTCTCGATGGCTTATAAATTGACAGCATTTTGGGCAGGTAACGCTGGATCCCTGCTGTTATGGGCTGTCCTTTTAGCACTATACGCAGCAATGGTCGTTTTTTCAAAAGAAAAGAAAAACCCGATGATGCCGTATGTATCGAGCATCCTGATGGTGAACATCCTGTTCTTTTTTACCGTAATGGCACTTAATGCAAATCCTTTTGAAATGACCGATAAAATTCCGGCAGACGGAAAAGGGCTCAACCCGATGCTGCAAAACCCGGGAATGATCCTGCACCCTGTGACGCTCTATATGGGCTATGTTGGATTGGCCGTTCCATTCGCATTTGGAATTGCTGCTCTGATCCTGAAAAGAATGGATTCAGAATGGATCAAGCTGACGAGGAGATGGACCTTGCTTGCATGGCTGTTCCTGACGCTCGGCAATGTGATTGGCGGCTGGTGGGCCTACCTTGAACTCGGATGGGGCGGCTACTGGGCATGGGACCCGGTTGAAAATGCATCGTTCCTGCCATGGCTGACCGTATCGGCATTCCTGCACTCTGTGATGATTCAGGAACGGAAAAACATGCTGAAGACCTGGAACGTAAGCTTGATCATTCTTTCTTACATCCTGACACTGTTTGGAACCTTCCTTGTCAGGAGCGGAATCCTGACAAGTGTCCATGCGTTTGGCGACAGTAATCTGGGTACTTACTTCCTTGTTTTCATGGCTTTCATGATGCTGTTTTCTCTGTATATCGTGATGACAAGATACGGACTGTTAAAAAAAGACAGCAGTCCAATTGAAGCTTATTTTTCAAAAGAAAGCAGCTTCTTGCTGAACAACCTGATTCTTGTTGCTGCCGCTTTCGCCGTTTTCTGGGGAACAATGTACCCGCTGATTTCGGAAACTTTTACCGGCACAAAGGTCAATGTCGGTGCGCCATATTTTAATAAAGTAATGGCTCCGATCCTGCTAGTGCTGATCGTATTGATGGGAATCTGCCCGCTGATTGCTTGGCAGAAAGCGGTGTTTGAAAAGTTCATGAAAAACATGCTTTGGCCGCTGGCAATGGGTGTTGCCACAGCGATCATCCTGTTCGCTTTTGGCGTCAATGGATTTTACGCGATTATCGGCTTATCGGCAACAAGCTTCATGTTCGGAACGCACCTGCAAGAATTTGCTCGAGGCATCAGCGCAAGACGAAAAGCTACAAAGGAGAATGTCCTGAAGGCTGCGTTCAAGCTGACGATAAAAAACCAGCGCCGCTATGGCGGCTATATTGTCCATATCGGGATTGCGGTCATCGCAGTAGGTGTCATTTCTTCGCACACTTACTCAACAGAGGTATTGAAAACGGTGGATGCCGGCAACAGCATCAAAACCGGTGATTACAGCCTGAAATTCAACGAGCTGACGGAGCATACGAAAAACGGCAATGGAATAGTGGTCGCTGATATCGATGTGACGTATAAGGGCAAAGATATTGGCAAAATCAAGCCTGAAAAGATTTTCTATGAAACATGGCCTGAACCCTCCACAGAGGTAGCAATCAAGACAAATTGGAGCCAGGACTTATACGTTGTACTCAGCTCCTGGGAGACCAAAGACAAAGTGACATTCATGGTAAAAGTGAATCCATTCGTAAGCTGGATCTGGATGGGCGGCATCATCATGGTGATCGGCACAGCATTCGCCCTCATAGGCGGCAGGCCGACATCATCCCGCTACCAAATCAATAAAGGCATTTCGAGAGTGGGAGGGTGAAAAAATTGAACAGAAAAATTCTTTTAACAACACTCCTTTTGCTAATCGTGATACCTGGTATGACAACAGCTTTTACGTATAATTCGAAGGAATTCCAGCACATCATCGGACAGCTTGATATGCAGGGTCACGCTGATCACGAATTGTCCACCTGCTCAGTAAAAAAAATCTACTACGATGAAGTGGTTGAAATGCTGAACGGCGGCAAATCTGAACCGGAAATTATCCAGTCCTATGTTGATGAATACGGGCAGGCAGCTTTGAGAACTCCAGGCGGCGGCACTAGTGGCTGGATTGCCTGGGGAATGCCTGCTGCAGGTGTTGGGATTGGCAGTGTGATCGTAGGTATCTGGCTAAGGAAATTGACAGTAAAAAAGGCAGAAACAAAGCTTGAGGCGAAGGCAGCATGGAGTTCGGAAATCGAAAAAGAAATTGCAGCAAAAACATTTGACGAAGAGCGCCGGAAGCTTTTCTAGGAGCTGATCAAAATGGATTATCTATTTTTAATAATTGGTTCACTCGTAATCATTACTTGCTTTTACTTCATCATATCTCCTTTTTTCTCATCAGGCGAGGTGCAAGCTGGTGAAATGGAGACAGAGGGTGAAAAGCTGACGCTTGAGCAAGTCTACAGCGCTGTGAATGAGCTGGAGATGGACTTCTTAATGAAGAAAATCACTCGTGAGGATTTTGAGAAATTGAAAGAGGATTACCAATTGCTCGCGGCCGAAATGTTAAAGAAAGAAAGGCAAGGGCACATGGCAAAACATCTGCCAGAGAGCAAAAAGAAGATAAAGGATGCCGAAGCAGAGGCAGAAATTCTTAGAGAACTGAAAAAGCTTCGCAAGCAGAAGGGGTGATCAGTATGGCGCCAGCCTACCATCCTGAATGGCTTGTGAACTTCTGGCTCAGTACTCCGGGGTTGAACATGGTGAATCCACACTATTTGCTGATCGTTTTAGCTGCTGCCATTGCTATTGTCTGGTATTTAAGGAGGCGGAGGAAGCCTGCAGAGGACATTATTGGTGAGGAAGACCAGTTGTTCAAACACCTTTTACTCAGAAAAAAAGTGATTGAAGGTGAGCTGGCCGGCCTTGAAGCAAGGCTGTCAGCAGCGGAAATCACTGAAGAGAACTTTGAAAAACTGAAACTTGATTACCAGAGCCATCTCGCCAAGGTAAACAAAGAACTGGAACAATACACTTAACGAAAGAGTTGGGGACCATGCTGGAACTGAAGAAAATGACCAAAATGCTGGGAGACAAACTCGTTTTAAGGAATATCACCCTTTCATTGGAAAAAGGGGAGATCTTAGCGGTGATTGGCCCGAATGGAGCAGGGAAGAGCACCTTCTTTAAATGCACAGTCGGACTCCTGCAGCCAACGAGCGGGGAGATTCTCCTGGATGGAAAGCTTGTTAAGAAAAATACAGCTGAGATTAAGCAGCGGATTGGCTTTTTAGGTCATGAATCATTTTTGTACAATAATCTGTCCCCGCTCGAAAATCTCAAATTTTACGGAAAGCTTTATAAGGTAAAGGATCTTGACAGGAAAGCTAATGAACTTTTGAAGGAAGTGGGACTTTATCTTTTTCGCGATATGCCCATTCGCTCCTTTTCAAGGGGGATGATGCAAAGACTGGCCATCGCCAGGGTTTTGCTTCCTAATCCTGATATCCTGATGCTCGATGAGCCGCACACCGGCCTTGATCAGGAGGCTGTGACCTTACTGAATAACATCATTAAAAACAAACGGGACAGCGGGACGTCAATCCTGATCATCTCGCATGATTTTGAGCAGGTGCATGTACTTGCTGACAGGGTAGCCGTGCTGAAGAAAGGGAAAATCGTCTCAACAAGGCGCCTTGGAGAAGAATTAAGCCTGGCAGAGATGAAGACCTGGTACGAAGCTGAGGTGAAGAGCTCATGATTTCAATCCTTAGAGATGCGTGGACGATCGCCAGTAAAGACCTGAGCAATGAGGTCAAGACAAAGCAGACAATCGGCATGATGGTCATCTTCTCGAGTCTCGTCGTCCTGATCTTCAGCTTTGCATTCGATCCGACAAACAATATGGTAAAGGCCGTCATTCCAGGGCTCGTCTGGCTGATCACCGTTTTTTCCGGAATCCTGGGATTGAACCGTTCATTCCTTTCTGAGCACGAAAACGATGCCCTGACAGGATTGCGTTCGGCACCAATCGACCCTTCCAGCATCTATCTTGGAAAGGTTTTGGCGAACTTCATACTCGTAACGGCAGTGCAGCTGGTCAGCATTCCAGTGCTATTCCTGCTGTTCGACTACCGCTTCTTTGGGAAAGTAAGCTGGTTCATCCTTGTGGTCATCATCGGTACGCTCGGCTTCATCATCGTCGGGACCTTCCTGGCAGCGCTATCGGCAAACGCGAAGAACAGCGAGATGCTTTTGCCGGTGTTGCTGCTGCCGCTGCTAAGCCCGTTGCTGATCGCTGGGGTCCAGGCAACAAGGATCATTCTTGAAAATGAGATGATTGCAGATGCAGCTTCCTGGATCAGGCTGATGGCTGCTTACGATTTATTGTTCCTGGCTGCATGCTTTTTCTTATTCGAATTTATTATGGAGGGATCTTGATGAAAAAAAATACTGGCATAATCGACCGGCTGTTGCTGTTTACTTTGATTCCGACAGTTTTCATAGCACTTTATCTGATTTTTATATGGTCGCCTGTTGAAAGGATAATGGGAGCTTCACAGAAAATTTTCTACTTTCATGTCGGCAGTGCCTGGGTAGCCTTTTTGGCCTTTGGAGTCGTTGGCTATTACAGCGTGAGGGTGCTGATTAAACCAAGACTTCAGCATCATATCAATGCCGGAATCTCAGCTGAAATTGGTGTACTTTTCACAACAATCACACTGATTACCGGGATGATCTGGGGAAAATCAAGCTGGAATACATGGTGGACTTGGGAGCCGCGTCTCGCGACAACCCTGATTCTATGGTTCATCTACGTTGCTTACCTGTTCGTCCGCAAGATGGACGGTTCAATGGAGAAAATCGCAAGACTATCAGCTGTTTTTGGGATCATTGGTGTCATCAATGTTCCGATTGTCTTCATGGCAATCCGCTGGTGGAACACGAAGCTGCATCCAGTCGTTTTCGGTGAAGGCAAAAACCAGTCGGGCGGCGGAATCGAACCTGATATGCTCGTCGCACTGCTGTTCTCGATTTTTACGATTACCGTACTTTACGCGTTCCTGATGCGAAAAGGCATCGAAATCGAAAAAATGAGGCATATCGTCAAGAAGGCAAAGTCAAAAGCAATTGAAAAGCTTGCAGGCTAATTACTAAGGAGGAGTATAAAATGACTTACTTATTCATGGCTTACTCAGTTATTTGGACGTTGATCGCTGGTTATGTAGTAGTGCTTGGCCGCCGCCAGAAGCAGCTGAAGAAAGAGCTCGAACTACTAGAAGAATGGAACTCAGATTTTTAAAAGTGGGTGAATAGAATGGGCAAAAAGATTGTTCCGATCATTGTCATCGCTGCCGTCATCGGAGTTCTCGGCTTTTTGGTCAGCGGACTGGGAGGAAAAGCAGCGGCCCAGCCTGGTGACCAGTCCATCGATTTTGAGCTGCAGGATATCGAAGGCAACACTTATAAATTATCGGATTTTAAAGGCCAGCCAGTGGTCCTTAACTTTTTCGCAACCTGGTGCGCACCGTGCATTGACGAAGCTCCTGAACTGGAAGCGTTCGGCAAAGAGTATAAGGAAGCAAAGCTTTTGATCCTCGCTAAAGGCGAATCGAAAAAACGAATGGAAAAATACATCTCGGAAAGCGGCTCTGAGCTTACGTATCTTTTAGATACAAAAGAAGACATTTCAAAAGATTACAACGTCATCGGCCAGCCTGAAACTATCATCATTGATGGAAACGGCGTCATTGTTGAACGTTTCTCCGGCCCGACAACGAAGGACGATTTAATCAGAATGATCCAGGAAAAAGTTTCACCATAACCTTGGTTAAAGCACATCAGTGTTTTAATAAAGCTGTTTTCGGTTGAATCATACGAAGACAGCTTTTAGTAGATTGCGAGAATCCGCTTTAAGGGAGGTGAAAAAGATGCTGAAAAAGCTACTGGGAATAGACAAAAAGATGCTGTTATTCATTGGCGTATTTGCTGGAATCATTGTTTCTGTCGTCACTGTCAAAACGCTTGCTTATACGGATTCACCTGAATTTTGCTCGAGCTGCCATATCATGACAGAGGTCCATGACTCGTTCTCTGATTCCAACCACGCCGGTCTGTCCTGCGGCGACTGCCATTTGCCGCATGATAGCATGGTTAATAAATACACCTATAAGGCAAAGGCCGGAATGACGCATGTGTATTTCAATACACTGGGCGAGGCAAAAATTCCGAAGGTACTGCACGCAACGGAAGGTTCTGAGGAAGTCATAAATGAGAACTGCATCAGTTGCCATGAGAATACGCTGGACAACGTTTCACATGATGCGAAAGACAGCTGTTCAAGCTGCCACCAGGCAATACCGCACGGCAAAGGCTTTAAAACAGAAGACTATTATAAACCGCCGAAACCAGGCGAGCTTTTAGAAAATAAAGGAGGTACGATGAACAATGGCTAGAAATTTCCGCTGGGCATTCTTGCTCCTTGCGGCTGTCATGCTCATCATAACAGGCTGCTCCAGCTCGGAAGAAGAAGCGACTTCCGCAAGCGAGCTGAAAACGGGGCTGAGCAAAGATGAAATCAGCAATGAGGCCTTCAAGGACCTTTTCCCGCTGCAATATGACAGCTACAAGCAAAATGAAAAAATGGAGGATACGAAGTACAGCGGTTCCGTCAAACGAAGCAAGTTCGACCATGACAAAGAACCGTATCTGCCAGTCCTTTTTAACGGCTATGGCTTTGCGACTGAGTACAATGAAGATCGCGGCCATATCTATGCAAATGAGGATGTCCGGGCAATCGCGCGTATCACTGACAAATCAATCGGATCATGCTTAACTTGTAAGTCGACTGCTGTTCCTCACCTGATTGAGGAAATGGGAGACGATTACTGGGGAGGCAATTTTAACAAAGATATCTGGCCAAAAGCAGAAGCGATGGGCCATTCACCAATCGGCTGCTCAGATTGCCATGATCCACAGACAATGGACTTGAGGGTTACCCGTCCTAGCTTCATTAAAGCAATGGAATCACAGGGAATCGACATGTCCAACCCAACGAAGAATGATATGAGGAACTATGTTTGCGGCCAGTGCCACGTAGAGTACTATTTTGCTGCAGATAACGGAGAAGTAACTTATCCTTGGGCAAACGGCTTCGAGCCTGAAGATATGTACGAGTATTATGAGACAACGGCAAAGGAACAAGGTTTCGAGAAGGACTGGATCCACAATGTTTCAGGTACGCCAATGCTAAAAGCACAGCACCCTGACTTTGAGACTCATATCGAAGGTCCGCACGGTGAAGCTGGCGTCACATGTTCAGACTGTCACATGCCATATGACAGAGTGGATGGAAAAAAGAAAATCAGCTCACACTGGTGGACATCTCCACTGAAGACCATGGATCGGTCATGTGCAACCTGCCATACCAACCGGGATATGGATGAACTGAAAGAGCGTGTAATCGGTATCCAGGATAAACATATGGAAGCACTTCATAAGGCCGAGGATATATCAATTACCTCACACTATTACGTAAATAAGATGATTACTTCTGGTGTAAGTGAGGAGAAAATCAAGCAGGCTCAGGAGCATGTTAGAAAAGGACAATGGTTCTGGGATTTCGTCGCGGCTGAGAGTGCAGCAGGATTCCATAATCCGCAGGGAGCAATGGATTCATTGAGGGTATCGATTGAAGAGTCAAATGAGGCAATCAATCTTGCAATCGAGGAATTGACCAAGAAAGGCGTAAATCTAGAAGAGGTCAAAGAAGAGATTGAAAAAGTGAAGAAGGCTGTTTACGACGAAAAAGATAACTTCAAGAAGAAAGAAAAAGCAGTGAACAGTTACTTCCCAGCACAACAGCCAGCTCCGAAAAAATAGAGAATAGTAAATTTAGAGAAAAGATAAATACGAAAACACTGTGCAAATGGTAGTTTGTACGGTGTTTTCTTTAGTTTTGCAGAAATTTCATAGGGAGTCAAGAAAAATAGTTCATGCTATATGGAAAGTAAGGGAATTTCAAATTTTCAATTGAAAACTAGTGGTGATAAAGGAAATGGTTTAACGAAAATCAAAATGTGAAAAAATGGTTATCTTTATGAGGGTAATTAAGTTTTATTCGCAATAAACTGTATTTGTTCGCAAAAAAATTAATTTATTCGCAAAAAACCAGCTTTTATTCGCAAAAAATAGTTGTTTATTCGCAAACTGGAAAAAAACGCGGCTTTTTTCCAGTTAATTAAATAAATTCCCAACGAAAAAATAGAAAATTTCAACTTCATACCCCCGCATAAATTCCTATTGCATCCAATTGTGAAAACCACTAAAATTACTTTGGTATTCTAAAAGGAATTAAAAGTAAATACCGTTTTGGTAACTATATATGTTTTTCTGAATCCAGCTCCAGCGCCTAGCCCCTTGAGTCACTTGTCCAGCTGCGGCTCCTAACTCCTCGAGACGCTTCGGTCCTGCCCATGAAGTCAAAGAACGACTTCACAGGCAGGCCCTCCAGCGCTTGTCGGAGTTGGACAGTCGCCTCTACTTTTCGTTTTCGGTCCGCCCAATGAAGTCAAAGAACGACTTCACCGGTCGGCCCTCCAGTGCTTGTCGGGGCGGAACAAGGCGCTTACGCTTTTTGTTTTTTCGAAACTTATTTAATGAAAGAAGGCGTTTTTCATGCCGCGAGCCTTGTGGCTTTTAATTATCGGGATGGCAGTCAATGTTACTGGATCTTCGTTTTTATGGCCTCTGAACACCATCTATATACATGAGCATCTCGGCAAATCGTTATCTGTTGCCGGAATTATTCTGATGCTGAACTCAGCTGCCAGTGTTATTGGCAATCTTTTTGGCGGCAGTCTTTTTGATAAAATTGGCGGCTATAAGTCTATTATTCTAGGAATCAGCATTACCATCATGGCGCTGCTTGGCTTGACCTTATGGCCCGGCTGGCCGCAGTATATTTTCTTTTTGACACTGGTAGGCTTTGGTTCTGGAATCGTTTTTCCCGCAATGTATGCAATGGCGGGGTCGGTTTGGAAGGAAGGCGGCCGTAAAGCGTTCAATGCCATTTATGTGGCACAGAACCTTGGAGTGGCGGTTGGAGCTGCGCTTGGCGGGCTAGTCGCATCTTATTCATTCCAGCTGATTTTCATGGCGAACGCAGCCATGTACCTGGTATTCATGATGATTGCCATCTTCGGCTATCGCAGTATCGACACCAGGGCAGCGAAGCAAACGAACGTCCTCAAGGAAAATGGCGCCATAAAAAGCCATACAAAGCTGTATGCGCTTCTGATCCTTGCTGTTGGCTACTTGCTTTGCTGGGTTGGCTACGTACAGTGGCAAACAACGATCGCAGCTTATACTCAGGAATTGAACATTTCCCTTAACCAATATAGTATCCTTTGGACAATCAACGGTGCTTTGATCGTTCTTGGCCAGCCAGTTGTAAACAGGCTGATCAAGCCTTTCCAGAATAAACTGAAGCTGCAAATCATCATTGGCATGGTCATCTTCATGGTTTCCTATGCGGTTGCTGCAGGAGCTAATGCATTCTCAGGCTTCGTGGCTGGTATGGTGATCCTGACGATTGGGGAAATGCTGATCTGGCCGGCGGTTCCTACGATCGCAAATGACCTGGCGCCAAAAGGCCGGGAAGGCTTTTACCAGGGAATCGTCAACAGCACCGCAACTGGCGGAAGGATGATTGGCCCGCTGATGGGTGGAATCCTAGTCGACCTATACGGTATGCCAATGCTATTCGCGATTTTGATTGCGCTCATGTTTGTCGGGATCTTCACTACCGTAATTTACGATCGAAAACTAAAGGAATCGCACAATGTGGCTGCACAAGCATAAGAAGTAGTAAGGAGTTGGGCGATGTGCCCGGCTCCTTTTTAAAAATTTCGGAGTTTGTCTGGACTTATCGGTCACAATTTATGCATTTTTTCTCGATAAAAAATGCATATTTTACATCTAAAATAGAACTGTGAGATTATGATATAATCATCTTTGAAAAACAAGGAGGTGAATGGGTTGAAATTTAAAATCCTCGGAATTGTGTTTTTGGCTGCGGGTTTATTGACTGCCTGTAATGGCGGGGAAGAATCTGCTGAACCTGAAAAACAACAACAAAACATCAAGGAATTGGTGAGTGATTACAGCGCGGGCAAAAATAAGGATCACAAGGCTTCCATCACCTCACAAGAGCTGACAATTGCTGACAGTGAAGGGGACAAGCAAGTCTACGATATTTCGGAAGAAGACTTCTTCGTCTCAATCGCGCCATATGAAAATCAAACCCATCCTTGAACGAATCATAGCTTGACAGGTTGTCAAGGTGAACTGGTTGAAAAAGAGTTTGATGTATATATTGAGGATGAGGATGGAAACGTGATCGTTGATGAGAAAATGACATCCCATCAGAATGGATTCATCGATTTGTGGCTTCCAAGGGATCAAAAGTTCAAAACAAAGATTGGACACAATGGTAAAACTGTTGAATCAGAAATATCTACTTTTGAGAATGACGCGACTTGTATTACAACAATGCAGCTAATGTAGACTAAAGCACCTATTTTAAGGTGCTTTTTTTATGCCTGTATATTGTTTTCAGAAAAATGTGATAAAATCAAAAGAAAAAACCAGGTGACAAATTATGAATGCAAAGCTTTTACAGATCCCGGCAGATATTATTGAAACCATTGTCGAGAATGCCTTTGAATGGCTTGTTGTTGTTGATCGAGAAGGTAGAATCATCTATATCAATCATAATTATTGTGAATTCCTTGAGGTCAATCGTGAAGAGACGATTGGCAGGCATGTGACCGAAGTGATCGAGAATACCAGGATGCATATTGTGGCCCAGACTGGAAAAGAAGAACTGGCTGACTTGCAATTTATCAAGGGCAATTACATGATTGCAAATCGGGTGCCCATCATTAAAAATGGCGAGGTAATTGCCGCATTTGGGACTGTATTTTTCCGGGATACTCAGGAATGGATGAAAATGGACAGCCATGTTAAAAGCCTGCTGACCAGGATGCAGCCATACATTCAGAAAATTGATTCTGGCGTAAAATATACGCTTGATGACATCCTTGGTGAATCGCAGCAGATTATCAGTTTAAAAGAAAAAGTTAAAATGGTATCCAATAGCGATATTTCGATTCTGATTAGGGGTGAGAGTGGAACAGGGAAGGAATTGTTTGCCCACAGTATCCACCAGTTAAGCAGCAGGAGCCAGAAGCCGTTCATTAAGGTGAATTGCGGAGCAATACCTGAAAACCTGCTTGAATCCGAGTTATTTGGCTATGAGGAAGGAGCGTTTACAGGCGCGAAAAAAGGAGGGAAAAAGGGGAAATTTCAGCTGGCTAATGGCGGGACGCTCTTCCTGGATGAAATCGGGGATATGCCCCTAAGCATGCAGGTAAAACTTTTGCGTGCCTTGCAGGATGGGGAAATAGAACCAATTGGTTCAACAAAATCGATTTCGGTTGATGTCCGGATTATCGCCGCCACTAACAGACCGCTCGAGAACATGATTGAAGAGAAGCGATTTAGGGAGGATCTTTTTTACCGGATCAATGTCGTTCCTTTCAGCGTTCCCCCACTAAGGGAACGAGCAGAGGATTTAAAATTGCTGATTGCCCATTTTATCGACAAAGTCACGAATCGGTTAGGCAAGCGGATTGCAGGGATTGAAAGGAGTGTCATGGAAATATTGAAATCATATAGCTGGCCGGGTAATATTCGCGAATTGGAAAATGTCATCGAGGCTGCGGTCCATTTGACAAAAGGAGAACAGATTACACTGGATTCCCTGCCGGATTACCTGCAAACGCAGACAGCTATGTATCGATTCAATAACAAGAAGCTTAAGGATATTGTTGAAGAAACAGAAAAATGGGTACTGATGCAAAGTCTTGAAAGAAATAAAGATGACAAAGTTCTGGTGGGAAGGGAGCTGGGGGTCAGCAGGTCAACACTTTATGAAAAACTTAATAAACATGGTCTCTTATAGTCCGGAAATTCGGAATGCTGTCCGAGTTTTCGGACTTTCTTGTTTTCTAGCAAATTTAAACAAGTATTCACTGTATGAATAGTAATTAATCAACAGGAACAGGACAGGTTAAATCTATTAAGTGATGGTATTGAAGGGTTGATAGAGTCCGGAAATCCGGAAATAAATAACTGAAAATTATGAATAAACATTGTTTGTCATACTCCAAAAAGTTGGCACGATAGTTGCAATAAGATAATACAGCAATTTTATTCAATATTTTTGTAAGCGTTGTCATCTTATTAGACAAGGAGGGCAGTGTTCGTTTGTCTTTATTTTAAAAAAACAAGGGGGAAAAAGAATGCTGAGTATGTTTGGGTTGATTGGCGGTCTGGCCTTATTGATTTATTTAACCATGAGAGGCATGAATCTGCTTATTGTCGGGCCGATTTCTGCGTTGTTTGTTGCTGTGTTCAGTGGGATGCCACTGTTTCCACAGCTCGTTGAAGAAGGAGCTGCCAACTTTGTAGGCAATTATATGTCTGGTTTTTCTGGATTCGTTACTGCTTGGTACATGATGTTCCTTCTCGGAGCGATTTTTGGAAAGGTGATGGAGGATAGCGGCGCTGCTGACAGTGTGTCTGAATTCATCGTTGATAAGTTGGGGATGAAGTTTGCCGTGCTCGCGATTGTCGCTGCCTGTGCTGTACTGACTTATGGCGGTGTAAGCTTGTTTGTCGTAGCATTTTCGGTTTATCCAATGGCATTGAGCTTGTTCAGGCAGGCGAATTTGCCAAGGCGGTTTATTCCGGCTGCATTGGCTTTCGGCTCGGTTACCTTTACGATGACTTCTGCCGGTTCGCCGGAAATCCAGAACTGGATTCCCATTCAATTTCTGGATACATCGCCGGTTGCAGGCTGGGAGGTCAGTGCCATCGTTGCTGTGTTCATGATGATTTTTGGGTACTGGTGGCTGAAACGGATGATCACAAAAGCCGTTGCAAGAGGCGAGAAATTCGAAGCCAGGAAGAGCGATCCAATGATGGAAAAGCGAGACCTGCCTCATCCTCTTATGGGCCTGATTCCTTTGATCGTGGTATTGGTTATTTCATTCATTTTCCATGATTCATTAAAACAGTCAGCATTGATCATTGCTCTGCTTGGTGGAGTTGTATCTGCCTATCTATTAAACCGCAAGTATTTCAAAAATTTCTGGGAAGCCCTTTCTGAAGGAACGATGGGTGCGTTAATTGCGATTGGTAACACTGCTGCGGTCGTAGGATTCGGCGGTGTCGCAAAAGCAGTACCGGCTTTCCAGACTGCTGTTGATGCGATGACGAATATACCTGGAAGCCCGTTGATTGGTGCGGCGATTGCTGTCAGTGTCATTGCCGGCATGACTGGTTCGGCATCCGGGGGTCAGGCAATTGCGCTTCCATTGCTCGCTCCGCATTATATGGATATGGGCGTCAATCCGGAAGCGCTGCACAGGGTAGCGGCAATTTCCTCTGGTGCGCTTGATTCACTGCCGCATAATGGTTACGTAGTCACGACCGTACGGGCGATCTGTGGCGAGTCCCACCAGGATGCGTACAATCCAGTGGCTGCTGTGACTGTCATTGTTCCGTTAATTGGTGTGGCAATAGCGATTGTTCTATTCTCTCTAGGATTAGGAATTTAAGAAAGGAGATTCCCATGGTAAAAGAAAAAGTCGTGATGATTACCGGTGCCGCCCAGGGAATCGGGTATGAGATTGGCAAAAGTTTTGCTGAGAAGGGCGCGAAGGTATTTTTGACAGATTTACAGGAAGAAACTGTGGAAAAAGCCGCTGTCAGTATGCGTGAGCAAGGGTATGATGCCGCTGGTTTAAAATGTGATGTTACGAGCGAAAAAGACATTGAGCAGGCAGTTGCAAAATGCATTGAGCACTTTGGCCGTGTCGATGTTCTCATCAACAATGCGGGCCTGCAATATGTCTCCATGATCGAAGAATTCCCGACTGAAAAATTCGAACTGTTGATAAAAGTAATGCTCACAGCCCCATTTATAGCCTTGAAGCATGTGCTGCCAGTCATGAAAAAGCAGGGTTCTGGGCGGGTGATAAACATGGCGTCCATCAATGGGCTCGTTGGTTTTGCAGGTAAAGCAGCCTACAACAGTGCCAAGCATGGAGTAATTGGGCTGACAAAGGTTGCAGCGTTAGAAACTGCTGAGCAAGGCATTACAGTAAACGCAGTCTGCCCGGGGTATGTCGATACACCATTGGTGAGGAACCAGCTTTCCAGTCTTGCTGAGACAAGGAACGTGCCGCTTGAAAAAGTGCTCGAGGAAGTCATCTTTCCGCTTATTCCGCAAAAACGCCTGCTGGCAGTCGAGGAAATCGCAAGTTATGTGATGTTCCTCGCCAGTGATGCCGCCAAAGGAATCACAGGCCAGGCGGCAGTGATTGATGGGGGATATACAATACAATAAGTATCAAGCCGGTTTTCCCTTTTGGGAGGCCGGCTTTTTACTAGATAAGGCTCTATACAGGTCTGTGCACCTGACGGCAAGGTTCATGGGATGTGGGTTGAATTTTCCGACCTAGTATTGAGCCAAGTGATCGAGCATCCTCCCATCAAGTTCCTCAACGTACTTTGAACCATATTAACCATAAGTCGCAAAAAGAGTAATCTCATCTGTAGTGACTTCTCTATAAAACCAGTCAGTTGAAAAAATCTTCTGGCGGGGAATAGGTTCTGTTTTTGGTTTTACCTGTAAAAATAAGATTCATTGAATGGAGGATTCGAGTGATTGTATCTTCTGAATTTATGTGGAGGAATTCCCGCAGTTTTTTATTCGTTAGTGTTGGGCCATTCAAGAGAAAATAGTCTTTAACTGCTTGTATGTGTGCATCCTTAGATGTCTTCCCGCAATTTTCACAAAACCATGTTCCATGCATGCGTTCCATACTAAAAAGTCTGCAGTATGGGCACTGAACGCCCGTTATGATATCGCTGGGAATATCCATGGCCTTTGGATCAGGAACAAATGGTACATGTTGTTTGATCAGCAAACGAGTGACCTTTTTAATATCTTTTTTTGTGTAAACTTCTTTATTGAGTTGTGTTTTTAAAGTTGCAATTTTAAAAGGGATTCTCGCAGCACGGCAGGTTCTGTATGATACTACCTTATTATTAGTAGGGTTTTTGATTATCGTTTGGGGGTTGCTGATTGTTACAAAAGTCTCAAGGGGAGGCAAAGGGAGTTGATGTTTGATTAGCCATTTTTTGAGGTGAGCACTCTGGATTTCTGCTTGTAATATCGGATTATTATATCCTCTCTCTGTGCCATCATAGGTTTGGAGTAACTGGTCCAATTCATGATCGATTTCAATTGTACCGGCAAGGTTCTTTGATTCAATAATGACCATGAACCACTGACTGATAATCAGGGTATCGATTTGGAAATAACCATTTTTATGTGGAAGCCTGAGGTATTGGAATATCGTTAAGTCATCATCAGGAAACAGGGATAGAAAATAATCCACCTCTATTTCTCCCTTGTACCCTGCTTTTGAGCGGATTAGTTTGGAATGGAATTCAGATTTCCGAGGATGATGGTCAGGTAAACGGCGGGTAATTGCGTCAAAAATGAGGATTTCAATGGGGATTGTACGATATTTAGCTATCACTTGCATCACTCCATTTAAATTTGATACCAGTTACATTCGTTATCCATGTAAAAAATCCTTTATTGAACAGAAATTTATTTAATTCCGCGAAATACCATTCGAATCCCGCGAAATTGCGATATAATCCCGCGAAAGTACGGGGGGATTCCGCGAAAATCCACCTTAATTCCGCGAACTGGAAATTCACCGCGTTTTTTACAAATTTTGTGTCCAAATCTAGTGTCATAATCCCACACCAAACAAAAGATACAGACATAAACTACTCTCCATAATCATTTATTTCATCCCCGCTTGCATATGGGAGGGAATTTTATTACAATATCTCTATATTCATAATGAAAGACTTCGACAAGGAGTAGTAGTGGTGCAAAGCCTGATGTAGAGAGCTGGCGGTTGGTGCAAGCCAGACAGGACCATCATGAACTCGCCTTTGAGTCGCAGACGTGAACACAAGTAGCGTTTGCCGTTTTCCGCGTTAAGGATGAATGAAGCGAGTGTTACACACTAATTTGGGTGGTACCGCGGGAGATCATACATAACCTCTCGTCCCTTTTACAGGGGCGGGAGTTTTTTATTTTTCTGGAAAAAATACCATCCGCTAAAAATAAATCCAAACCAAATAGGAGGAGATTGACGATGAGTTTTAACCATCAGGAAATCGAGAAAAAATGGCAATCGCATTGGGAACAGAACAAAACGTTCAAGACGACCGAAGACAAAGGGAAAGAGAAGTTCTACGCGCTTGATATGTTCCCGTATCCATCTGGTGCCGGCCTGCACGTTGGCCACCCGGAAGGTTACACGGCGACTGATATCCTTTCACGCATGAAAAGGATGCAGGGCTTCAACGTCCTTCATCCAATGGGCTGGGATGCATTCGGCCTTCCGGCAGAGCAATACGCATTGGATACTGGAAATGACCCGGCAGAGTTCACGGAGCAGAACATCAACACGTTCCGCCGTCAGATCAAGGCATTAGGTTTTTCATATGACTGGGACCGCGAAGTCAACACGACTGACCCTGAATACTACAAGTGGACGCAATGGATTTTCCTTAAGCTATATGAAAAAGGACTTGCTTACATTGATGAAGTCGCGGTTAACTGGTGCCCGGCACTTGGAACCGTTTTAGCAAACGAAGAAGTAATCGACGGTAAAAGTGAGCGAGGAGGGCATCCGGTAGAACGTCGTCCGATGCGTCAGTGGATGCTTAAAATCACAGCTTATGCAGACCGCTTACTTGAGGATTTAGATTTACTTGATTGGCCGGAAAGCCTGAAGGATATGCAGCGCAACTGGATCGGCCGATCTGAAGGTGCTGAAATTACTTTCAACATAGACGGACACGAAGGAACGTTCACCGTTTTCACGACTCGTCCAGATACATTGTTCGGCGCAACGTACGCAGTACTAGCACCTGAGCATCAATTAGTTGATAAAATTACAACTACTGAACAAAAAGAGGCAATCGAGAAATACATTGATGAAATCAAGAGCAAGAGCGACCTTGAGCGTACAGATCTTGCTAAGGATAAAACTGGTGTCTTCACCGGTGCTTATGCGATCAACCCAGCGAACGGCGATAAAATGCCAATCTGGATCGCCGACTATGTTCTTGCTTCATACGGAACAGGAGCAATCATGGCGGTACCTGGCCATGACGAGCGCGACTACGAGTTCGCTAAAAAATTCGATCTGGAAATCAGAGAAGTCGTTGCAGGCGGAGATATCGAAAAAGAAGCTTACACTGGCGACGGCGAGCACATCAACTCTGAATTCCTTAACGGCATGGGCAAGGATGAGGCCATCAATAAGATGATTGCGTGGCTTGAGGAAAAAGGAATTGGTACGAAGAAGGTTACCTATCGTCTTCGTGACTGGTTGTTCAGCCGCCAGCGCTACTGGGGAGAGCCAATTCCAATCATCCATTGGGAAGATGGCACGATGTCCGCTGTACCTGAAGACCAGTTGCCTTTGGTTCTTCCTAAAACGAAGGATATCAAGCCTTCTGGCACAGGCGAGTCTCCACTTGCCAATATTGATGACTGGGTGAATGTCGTTGATCCTGAAACAGGCAAAAAGGGCCGCAGGGAAACAAACACAATGCCACAATGGGGTGGCAGCTGCTGGTACTATTTGCGCTATATCGATCCAAAGAACGACCAGGCACTTGCTGATGAGGAAAAATTAAAGCAGTGGCTTCCGGTTGATATTTATATCGGTGGAGCGGAACACGCAGTATTGCACTTGCTTTACGCTCGCTTCTGGCACAAGGTCCTTTACGATGTAGGGGTTGTCCACACGAAGGAGCCTTTCCAAAAGCTTTTCAACCAGGGGATGATCCTTGGTGAAAATAATGAAAAGATGAGCAAGTCAAAAGGAAATGTTGTCAACCCGGATGAAATCGTCGAAAGTCATGGTGCTGATACGCTTCGTCTTTATGAAATGTTCATGGGGCCGCTTGAAGCATCCATCGCATGGTCTACAAATGGTCTTGACGGATCACGACGCTTCCTTGACCGTATCTGGCGCCTGTTTGTCAATGAAAACGGCAGCTTGAGTGAGAAAATCAAGGATGTTGAAAACACGAACCTTGAGAAGGTCTACCACCAGACAGTTAAAAAGGTGACCGAAGATTACGAGGGGCTTCGTTTCAATACAGCTATCTCGCAAATGATGGTCTTCATCAATGAAGCTTATAAAGCCGAAGAGCTTCCAAAAGCATACGTTGAAGGCTTTGTAAAAATGCTGGCGCCGATTACGCCGCATATTGCAGAAGAGCTTTGGGCTAAGCTTGGCTACAGTGAGTCAATCACCTATGCAGCATGGCCAGCATATGATGAAGCCAAGCTAGTCGACGACGAAGTCGAAATCGTTGTCCAGGTAAACGGAAAAATCAAGGCTAAGATGATGGTACCGGCAGATGCGAACAGAGAGACTCTTGAGCAAATCGCAATGGGCGATGACGCCGTTAAAGAACAGATCGACGGTAAAACTGTCCGTAAAGTGATAGCGGTCCCTGGAAAACTCGTAAATATTGTAGCTAACTAATAACTTTCAGCAAAGGATCGCTATGGCGGTCCTTTGTTTTATAACGTAAAGAATACCCCATAAGGTTTATCCTTTGTATTATAAAAAGAGTTTTTATATAATAAATAGGGGAAAATACATTAAGGTATTGTATCCTTAAAATAGGATTAATTTTACTGAATATTGGAGGAAATGACTAATGAATAAAGTTGAAACAATCACACCTGAAGAACTTCAAAAGAAGCTGGAAGCTGGTGAAAAGCCAGAAATGGTTGACGTTCGTGAACATGACGAAGTTGAATCTGGAATGATTCCTGGAGCTAAGCACGTGCCAATGGGAGAAATTCCTGAAAGAATGAACGAATTCGACAAAGATAAAGAATACATCTTCATCTGCCGTTCAAGCGCGCGCAGCGGCAACGTTTGCCACTACATGAACGAGCAAGGCTTCAAAGTCCGCAACATGGTTGGCGGCATGATGAGCTGGGGCGGAGAAACAACGCGCCCGTAATTATAAAATTCTGAAAATATGGCTAGAATGGATGTAAAAAAGGAAGGATGACTTCCCTTGATCCAGGTCAGAGTATTTGATCATGAACATGAAAAAGATCTTGAACAGGAAATGAACCGATTTCTTGAAAAGCTCGATGAAAAAAAGCTTTTGGATATTAAATATAATGTCGCGGTCATTCCTGAAGAAATGGACGAAGAGCAGATATACTGTTTTTCAGCCATGGTTGTTTACAGAGCCTGAGTATTTACTCGGGCTCTGTTTTTCTATATAGAATGACGGACAGAAATCATCGTGAAATCAGAAAAAATGTCCGTCATCAAGACCATGACCGACAGAAATCAGGGAAAAACCAGAAAAAGTGTCCGTCACATGGTAGTGACAGACACTAAGTAAAGGAATCTATTTCTCTAGGGCAAACTCAGCTGCATTGCTTCCCGCAAGCCGTCCGGTTACCAGGGCTGAGGTGATGTTATATCCCCCGGTATATCCGTGGATATCCAGGATTTCACCGCAAAAGTAAAGTCCTTCTGCTTTCTTGGATGCCATTGTTTGCGGTTCGACTTCTTTGACTGATACGCCGCCTCCGGTTACAAATGCTTTATCAAGCGGAAGGGTACCGTTCACTTTGAACTCGAATTGCTTTGCTGATTTGGTGAAGCTTCTTATTTTCTCATGGCCTAGCTGTCCGCCCTGCATCGCTGGGTCAATTTCATTCAGCTCAAGCAGGAACAGTAAATACCGTTCAGGCAGAAGACCCTTCAATAAATTCTTCACTGCTTTTTTAGGCTCGGCTTTAATCAGTTTATTTATTTCCTGGAACAATTCTTCTTCTTTCATGTCAGGAAGGGCATCAAGGGACATGACGACCTCTTTCAGATTCCATTTTTGCATCGCTTTGACGACGAACTGGCTGCAGCGCAGGACAGCCGGGCCGCTGATACCAAAGTGTGTGAAGATCATATCCATTTTATGAGTGATCAGCGCTTTCCCTTTTGGATTCAGGACGCTGAGTGCTATTCCTCTTAATGAAAGTCCCTGCAGAACTTTTTCTTTTATAAAATGTTCAGAGGACGTCAATGGAACTTCAGTCGGGAACAGAGTTGTGATAGTATGCCCTGCTTTTTCAGCCCAGGCATAACCGTCGCCGGTGGAACCAGTATGAGGCACTGATTTCCCACCGACAGCAATGATGACACTGTCCGCATAAAACAATTCACCATTTTTCAATTCTACAGCTTGAGCCTTGCCATCTTTGTAGTGGACATCGGCAACAGGGGTGTTCGTCTTGATTTTCACTTTCAAATCCTTAAGCTTTGATAAAAGGGCATCAACAACGGACTGAGCTTTGTCCGTGACTGGGAACATCCGGCCATGATCTTCCTCTTTTAGCTGTATTCCAAGCCCTTCGAAAAATGAAATGATATCTTCATTGCTAAAAATCGACAGTGCGCTGTATAAGAACCGTCCATTTCCGGGTATATGTTTAATGATTTCATCCACTGGAAGGCGATTCGTCACATTACAACGGCCGCCGCCGGAGATTGCCAGCTTTCGGCCTAGCTTGTCTCCTTTATCGATCAGCAGCACCTTTGCGCCCTGCTCTCCAGCAGCAATTGCCGCCATCAAGCCGGACGGACCGCCGCCAAGGACGATTACATCGTATTTCATTGCTTCACCAACTTTTCGTTTCACTTTTTAGATGCAATAAGCACTTCTATTATTATAATCCATCTCTTCATTAAAAACATTGCCTTGAATGATGTTCTTCAAACGGGAGTTAATGAATTACAGCCCGGAAAACTGGCAGTCAGGCTGGAGAAAGAGTAAACTAGGGGATGCAGGAAATTTATACATCCTAGGATGCAGGAAATATCTGCATCCATTGATAAATATCATAGTGTCTGGTTTTGTTTATGGTAAAATACAAGTTTGTAATCTGTTTTTATTTTATAGATTGAAAAGTAGGGATCTTATGTCATCAAAGCTTTTAAGAGGGACGTTCATATTGACGCTTGGCACGATTTTATCTAAGGTGCTTGGGCTGTTTTATGTTATTCCCTTTTTTGCGATAGTTGGAGAGTATGGGACAGCTTTATACTCCTTCTCTTACATTCCATATACAATTTTCATTAGTATTGCTACAGCTGGCGTACCGCTTGCTGTTTCTAAATTCATAGCGAAATACAATGCTCTTGAAGAATATGCGGTCGGAAGGAAGTTGTTTAAATCTGGTGTGGCAGTTATGCTTGCGACCGGAATTGTATCTTTCTTGATTATGTATATTACTGCTCCCGGGCTAGCAGAGCTCGTCATGGATACAAGTAATGACGAGAATGTGAAAATAACAGCTGCAGATGTGACCACGGTTATACGTGCAGTCAGCTTTGCCTTGATTGTTGTTCCGTTCATGAGCTTGATTCGCGGTTTCTTCCAGGGACATCAATCAATGGGGCCATCAGCAGTATCCCAGGTTGTCGAGCAGATCGTCAGGATCGTTTTTGTTTTGGCCGGCGCCTTTGTTGTCCTGAATGTACTTGAAGGAGACATGGTTACAGCTGTTAGTGTTGCCACATTCGCTGCCTTCATAGGTGCGCTCGGAAGTCTTGGTATTCTTGGCTGGTACTGGATGAAAAGGAAACCGCATTTAGATAAACTGCTTGAAAATGACAAGAAGACGATGGATATTTCCTTAAAGGATATTTACAAGGAAATCTTGCTGTATGCTGCACCTTTCGTTTTTGTCGGTATTGCCAACCCTCTGTTCCAGTTTATTGATATGATGACCTTCAACAGAGCTATGATGTCAGTTGGTTTCAGCCAAAATGAGGCGAGCTCTGCATTTTCAGTCTTGAACTTCCAATCGCATAAGCTTGTCATCATTCCGGTTTCTCTGGCTACGGCATTTTCATTAACACTGGTGCCAAGCATCACAAAGGCATTTACAGAAAACGACCGCAAGGGTATGAGACGGCAGCTTGACCAGACATTCCAGGTGTTGTTGTACCTGACAGTACCAGCGGCCATGGGGATAGCGATACTTGCTGAACCAATGTATACCGTTTTCTATGCACATAATGACCTGGGCACGGATGTACTGACTACTTACGCACCGGTAGCCATCCTATTCGCACTATTCTCGGTTACAGCTGCCATCCTGCAGGGGATTAACGAGCAGCGTTTTACGATTTTGAGTTTGCTGACGGGATTATTGGTGAAGCTAACATTTAACATCCCTTTGATTAAGATTTTTGAAACACAAGGGGCTGTAATGTCTACAGCTTTAGGCTATATGGCTGCAATTATTATCAATTTATTTGTGATTAAAAAATTCGCCAAATACCCAATGGGCTTTGTGACGAGAAGAATTTTCCTGATTTTGATTTTCTCCGGGTTAATGGCAGGCGTAACGATGGCATTTTATGAAGTGCTTGTCGAATTCCTGTCACCGGCTGCGAAGTTCCAGTCGATTGTCATAATAGGAATTTCTGCCCTGGTAGGCGCTGCGGTGTACTTTTACCTGGGACTCCGGACAAAGCTGGTGGACAGGCTGTTCGGGGACCGTGTGACCAAGATAAAGCGTAAATTGAGGCTGCCCGTATAATAAGAAAATGGCCTTCTGCTATGAAGGCCATTTTTACTAGAATTCTAATAGTAAAACTGCTGGTCGTTATCACGGATATTCAAACGGCGCTCAATCCTGTCGACCCTGCGGTCCAGGCGATCGATTTGATTGTTCAATCTTTGAACTTGCCGCTCAAGGCGATCGAGTCTCTGGTCGAATTGGCCGCCGCCGGGATATCCGCCGCCAGGGAATCCTCCACCGGGGTATCCTCCACCGGGGAATCCGCCGCCTCCGCCTGGCAGACCGGGAATCGGGATGTACAAGCCTTGTCCTTGCTGTCGATGGTTCATTCAGGTCATCTCCTCATAATCTGATGTAAAGTATGATATTAGTCTATGTAAGGCGGGAAGAAATGGAATGGGCATCTGCCCATATGAATAAAAGGAGGTACACAATGAGAATCGATAAAGTGCTTTCCAACCTTGGATATGGAAGCAGGAAAGACGTGAAGAAACTTTTAAAAGATGGTTCTGTAAAAGTTAATAATGAAATTGTCAAGGATGCAAAGCACCATGTGGATCCCGAAAATGATTCAATTACTTTAAATGGTGAAGAAATACATTATAGAGAATTCATTTATTTGATGATGAACAAGCCGCCTGGTGTCATATCAGCGACGGAGGACAACCGTGATGAAACGGTAATTGACCTGCTTGAGATCGAAGACCAGGTATTTGAGCCATTCCCGGTAGGCAGGCTTGATAAGGATACGGAGGGCCTGCTGCTGATCACTAATGATGGCCAGCTTTCCCACAAACTATTATCGCCAAAAAAACATGTGCCAAAAACGTATTTCGCGGTTATTGAGGGAGAAGTGACCGAAAAGGATATCGAAGCATTCAAAAAAGGCGTCACCCTCGATGATGGTTATGAAACAAAGCCTGGGGAACTCTTTATTTTAAAATCGGGTTTGACGTCTGATATAGAACTGACGATCACAGAAGGGAAATTCCATCAGGTGAAGCGGATGTTTGAGGCAGTCGGAAAAAGGGTCATTTACCTGAAGCGATTGTCGATGGGACCGCTGAAGCTAGATGAAACGCTGGAGCTCGGGGAATACCGTGAGCTGTCCGACGAAGAAGTGGAAATGCTGCAAACCTATGAAATATAAAAAAATCGCCAAATTGCTTTGGCGATTTTTTGTTTAACGAATTATCAACTACGAGAAGTGTCCAGCTTCAGCGCCTAGCCCCTCGAGTCGCTTGTCTAGTGTCGCCTCCTAGAAACTCGGAAACTTCGACTCCGCCGGCAGAAGCAAAAAGCGCTTCTTTGTCGGAGTCTCCAGTTTCTGAGTTTCTCGACAGTCGGCTATACATTTCTATTTCGGTCCTGCCAATGAAGTCAAAAAACGACTTCAATGTCATGCCCTCCAGCGCTTGTCGGGGCTGACCAAGGCGCTTGCGCTTTTCGAATTATGACGACATCTTTACCTTTTTCTGGGTCGTTGTCCATTTACCTCGGCTCGGACTTTTCACTAAGTCGTTATAAGCCAGGACATTCAAATCCCTCTGGATGGTTCGAGGAGTAATTCCGAATTCCTCTACAAGATCTTGAGTTGTGACAGTACCATTCTGACATATATACATGTAGATGGATTTGATGCGGTTTATCATCCGGTTAGTCGAAGGTTTCAAACAACCACTCCCTATCCTTTTTTAAACCCCTTTGTCATTTTCCTGCAACCGACTTTTGAGTTGAAGACGAATCCCCAAGTATGTAGTTTTCTTCTTTCCAGACAGCTCCTTTTGCGTCCATTTTAAAAGGCAGTCCTAAGATGTCTTACCTTTTGGACTATTTTACACTTTAATAAAATATAATTCCAGATTATTTACTGTTTTTTATGAAAAATTAATAATTTACTCAGAACGTACCCCCTTCATAATGGTTTATATACTTAACAATATGGTGTTAAACAGGTTAAATATGACAGTTATTAGAAAATTACAAAAATACAACGAATTTTAATTTAACTTTTACCCAGAGTTTACGAAAAGAGGTTATAAGGAGTAAAATAATATTCAAGTTTTCAAGTGGGGATTTAGAGTACAATAAAAACATCTTCGCGCTTAAGTGTTCCTGTAAAGGGAATACCACCTTTATACATATAAAAGTAAATTGGGAGGTTTGAATGGATGACTTCAATCAATTGGACACAGGAAGTAGAAAAAAGACAGAGTGATTTAATCAAAGACGCTCAGGAACTCCTGAGGATCAAAAGTGTACTTGACGAAGAAAATACGTCTCCGGAGGCACCGCTTGGTGAAGGGGTAAAGGAAGCATTGGACTTTATGCTTCGGTTAGGTGAAAAGGATGGCTTCACTCCAAAGAATGTTGGCAATCTTGCCGGCCATCTGGAGTTCGGGCAAGGAGACGAAATTGTTGGTGTCCTTTGTCATGTCGATGTTGTACCTGAAGGGGACGGTTGGTCAAGTGACCCATACGGTGCGGAAATTCGTGATGGCAAAATCTACGCCCGTGGCGCGATTGATGACAAAGGGCCAACTATGGCAGCATATTATGCAATGAAAATAGTTAAAGAATTAGGATTGCCTCTGAACAAGCGGGTCAGGATGATCATAGGTACGGATGAGGAAAGCGACTGGCGCTGTGTTGACCATTATTTTGACCATGAAGAAATGCCAGCGATGGGCTTTGCACCAGATGCTGACTTCCCGATCATCTACGCTGAAAAAGGAATCGCAGATTATGATTTGGTATCTAAAGCTGCCGGTATCGAAAAAGAAGACTTCGATGCCGAAGTAATCGAATTTTCATCGGGCCGCCGCTATAATATGGTACCCGATTTTGCAAAGGTTGTCCTGGTTGTACAGCAAGGACAAACGGATGTTGTTCAACGCTTTGATGAATTCAAAAAGAACAATGAATTGGATGGCAAGGCAATCGTTGAAAGCGGCAAACTGATCCTTGAGCTCGAAGGTGTTTCAGCTCACGGCATGGAGCCGGACAATGGGAAAAATGCAGGTCTATATATGGCAGGCTTCCTGTCTGAATTGAACCTTGATGGAAACAGTGAAAAGTTCTTTCAGTTTGTCGCCAAGTACCTGGGTAGAGACTCGCGCGGCAGGGAACTGGGCGTCGCCTATACAGATGACATCACCGGAGATTTGACGATCAATGTTGGTAAGCTATCTTACACACGGGAAAACGGTGGCCGCGCAGGCTTGAATATGCGCTACCCGGTGACAACCAACCTTGAAAAGACAAAGGGAATTCTAAATCAGGTGTTAGAAGCTGAGGGATTTTCCATCGAGAATTTCTCAAACTCTAATCCGCATCATGTGGATGAAAATGACTTCCTCGTCCAGACGTTGAAAAAAGTGTATGAAGAACAAGTCGGGGAAAAAGCAGAACTTATTTCAATTGGCGGCGGAACATATGCAAGGTCATTGAAGTCAGGTGTGGCATTTGGTCCACTTTTCCCAGGAAGACCTGATATCGCCCATCAGAAGGATGAATATATGATTATTGAGGACCTATTCAGAGCCACTGCGATCTACGCGCAGGCGATTTATGAATTGGCAAAATAAAAAAGACATTTGAGGAAATCAAGGAGGGGGAAGAGCATGGAATATGTAATTGTGGATGGCGAGGTTCTTGACCGGACGGTCGCCAGGGTAGACATTGAGGACAGAGGCTATCAATTTGGCGATGGTGTATATGAAGTCATCCGGGTATATAACGGTAAGATGTTCACTGGAAAAGAGCATTTGAACAGACTTGTAGAAAGTGCAGAAAAAATCAGGATGAAGTTGCCTTTCAGTCCTGAGGAGCTTGAGTCCAAAATGGAAGACCTGATTTCGAAAAACGAGTTGGACACTGGTATTGTTTATATGCAATTTACAAGAGGAACTTCGCCTCGTAATCATGTTTTCCCTGCTGGTGATGTGGCGCCAACCTTTGTCGCGTATACCCGCAAGGTAGCACGCCCAGTAGATTCTATGGAAAAGGGAGTCAGGACGATCCTTGATGAAGACATTCGCTGGCTTCGCTGTGACATTAAAAGCTTGAATTTGCTTGGTAATTTGTTATCGAAGCAAAAGGCAGCAGAGGCAGGTTGTTTTGAAGCAATCCTTCATCGTGGAGAAACTGTAACTGAAGGAAGCCATTCCAACATCTCGATTGTAAAAGACGGTGTGATCATCACACACCAGGCCGACAATTTCATCCTCAATGGAATCACCAGACAAAAGGTGCTGGAGATTTGCAGCAATGAGAGTATTTCTTTTAAGGAAAGAGCATTCACCCTTGACGAATTGTCTTCGGCAGATGAAGTGTTTTCATCTGGAACAACAGTCGAAGTCATGCCGATTGTTGAAGTGGATGGGAAGCCTGTAGGAAATGGGGAGCCAGGTCCTGTCACCAGGAACCTGCAAAACCTTTTTAAAGCAGAAATTGAACGCCAGTGCGGCAATTTATAAATTTTAACCTGCGGCTATAAAGCTGCGGGTTATTTTTTTGAAATAAGTGACACTGCTGTTAATTCCACCTGAAGGATTTAACGCTTGCTTTGTTTTTTCTTGGCAGGAATGGGTATCATAAAAATATTTAAATCATCAGGATACCTGCTTTTGTTCATACTCAGACAAACTACAGCAGAATACCGAACAGGGGGAACAGAAATGAAAATTACTTCCGAACAGCATATTGAGTTGCATGGATTCAATAATCTGACGAAATCATTAAGTTTTAATATGTATGACATCTGTTATACAAAGACAAAAGAAGAGCGTGAAGCTTATCTTGATTATATTGATGAACAGTATAACGCTGACCGGCTGACTAAGATCCTCACTCACGTTTCAGATATTATTGGTGCCCATGTCCTGAATGTGGCCAAGCAGGACTATGTACCGCAGGGTGCAAGTGTGACAATTCTTGTTTCTGAAGGACCCGTTGTCGAGGTGCCTGATGAAGCGTATGACGAGTCGCCGGGCCCGCTGCCTGACAATGTTGTCTTACAGCTTGATAAAAGCCATATCACGGTCCATACGTACCCGGAGTTCCACCCTGACGAAGGAATCAGTACGTTCAGGGCTGATATCGATGTATCGACATGCGGGGAAATCTCGCCGCTGAAGGCGTTGAATTACCTGATCCATTCCTTCGAAACCGATGTTATGACAATCGACTATAAGGTAAGAGGCTTTACTCGTGATAAAGATGGCAATAAACTGTTCATCGACCACGATATCAGCTCGATTCAAAACTATATCCCTGAGAATGTAAAAGATCAATTCGATATGGTCGATATCAATGTGTACCAGGAAAACATCTTCCATACAAAGTGCAAGCTAAGAGAATTTGATTTGGATAATTACCTTTTCGGCTATACAAAAGAAGAATTATCTCCTGAAGAACGAGAAGAAATCACCGAAAGGATCCAGGATGAAATGGAAGAAATCGTGTCTGGAGTAACACTCCATTCGGGGACGATTTTTGAGGATGAGGAAGAAGAATTAGAAAAATAAAACAATAAAGACATAAGATTGGACTGTAGACGAACCACGTAAAAATACGTTTGTCTGCAGTTTTTTGTATTCAAAGACGTAAGGGGAAGTTCAGTTCAAGAAAGATACCCTTATAGAAGCTAAACCCGTTGCATAAGGATACGACCTGCACATTTTACTCCTTGCTAAAAGGGATTTTCATTTTAAATAGTAAAAAACTCACCATCACATGGCGAGTCTCTTTAAGTTTAGTCTTCAAATTTGAACAAATCACTGGATAGATATCTTTCTCCTGTGTCACAGGCAATGCAGATGACGACTTCGTCGGGCTTTAGCTGTTTTGCGACATTGATGGCGGCGAAGCAAGCGGCTCCGGATGATGGTCCGACTAGGATGCCTTCTTCTTTTGCCAGTCTTCGTGCCGTTTCATAAGCATCATCATCCTCGATTTTATGGATTTTTTCATATACATCCTGATTGAGAATTTTAGGGATGAACCCTGGACTTGTTCCGACGAGTTTATGCTTACCGGGCTTGCCGCCGGAGAGCACTGGCGACCCGGCAGGCTCAACAACGTGTACTGCAAGGTCAGGGTACTCTTCTTTTAGAGCTTCGCCTGTACCGGTGATGGTCCCGCCAGTCCCTGCTGTAGCTACGAACGCACTGAGCGGCTTTTTCAGTTCTTCCATCGCCTCGATGATTTCTCTTGCTGTTGTTTGCCTGTGGGCGTCTGGATTCGCTCCATTTTCAAACTGCATCGGCATAAAGCTGTTGGGAATCTCCTTTACCAACTCTTCCGCCTTTTTGATCGCACCAGGCATTTTTTCGTCGCCAGGAGTCAGCACGACTTCTGCACCATATGCTTTTAACAGATTGATTCTCTCTTCCGTCATCGTGTCTGGCATGACAAGAATCGCTTTATAGCCTCTTGCAGCAGCGTTCATAGCCAGGCCGATGCCAGTGTTGCCGCTTGTTGGCTCGATGATTGTAGAGCCAGGTTTCAGCTTTCCTTCATTTTCAGCAGAAACAATCATATTGAATGCAGCCCTGTCTTTTACGCTTTTGCTAGGGTTGAAGTATTCAAGCTTAAGGTATACTGATGCTCCGCCTTCTGGCGCAAGCCGGTTCAATTTTACGAGCGGTGTTTCTCCAATTAATGAAGCGATATTATTAACGACTTTCATGTGATAGCCTCCCTTGTTCGATATCGACTGCTTTAGTATTTCCATTTACGGGAATAATTGATGATAATCAACTGAAAAATAATGTCAGCTTCTTTTTATCATATAAAAAAAGACTATTCCTATCAACTTGTGTGGATTATAAATGTTCATAAGGAAATTCTGCCAATGTTCCTTACCATTTGCTACAATAAATTCAAGTGGACAAGAAAGGGTGTATTTGTTTGCATACGCATTATTTCTATGCGCTCGAACTTCCTGGGGAGATAAAAGAAATACTGAAGGGCATAATCCACAGCTTGCAAGAAGAAATGCCTTTTAAAACCTGGGTTCATCCACAGGATTTACATATTACTCTAGCATTCCTCGGAAATGCTCCTGAAGCGAAAATAGAAGCTGCCAATCATCGGATTGAAGCAGCACTAAATAAATCAACAACATTTAAATTGCAAATCAATCAATTAGGCATCTTCGGCCGAAAGGACTCTCCAAGGATTTTTTGGGCTGGGCTTGAAGAATCCACAGAATTGAATGAAGTAAGAAATGATGTATTTTCTGCAAGTGTGGAATCTGGTTTTGCACTTGAAACACGCCCGTTCAGCCCTCATATAACCATCGCCAGAAAATGGATCGGGGAGGAAGCTTTCAAAGCTGATCTGATGGAGGAAGTGAACCCATTTAAAAAAGTATTAACTTTTCATGCCGAGAGGGTCGTTTTGTACAAGACTCATTTGGGGAAAAGTCCAAAATATGAACCAATTACACTATTCTCGCTTGCTTCCCGGTCTTAATGTAAATTGGAAGCAGGAATAAAGGCAGGTCAATCTATGGCACAATTAATCAAGCTTCAAGACTATGTATCACGCTATGCACAGGACATTTACCTTTACCCATCAAGATATGTCCGACTGAAGAAAAAGCAATGGGAGGGCATTAAGAATAAATGGGAAAACGGCCCTGAACAAAATATTGAAAACTTCATTGATCCACAGCAGGAAGAGCAGCCCAATAATATCCTTCATAAGTTCAGAAGCATTGTGCGCCAACCAGACCCTGTGAATGAAAAGAATGCTCATGAGAACCCGGAAGACCAGGAGAATTTAATGGACACTGGTTCTTTGGATTCAATCTCTAACATAAAAACGATTGATGAACTAAAACAATATTTCCTCGACGGATTGCTGCCATTCCAAATGAAATGGGCGAGTTCGACTTTAACGGAAAGATCCTTTATCGCAAAAGAATTCAACACCGATTCGACATTAAAATTTTTGCTGCAGCGATTTCCTGATACATTCCTCATTTTATATAAGCCTATATTTTTATTAAAAAAAGCGCCTGTCGAGTTGGAGCTAATTATCATTACTCCTGCTGCAGCCATGTGCATTTCGTTCATTGAAGCGGAAGAGAATGCTGCTTATGTCGGTTCAAAGGACCGTTTCTGGATCAAGAAAACGAGAAATAGGGAAAACAAAATCCTGAATCCGCTGATCGCGCTCAATCGGACAGAGAAAATAGTCAGGACTATCTTTGATATGTACGGTGTCGATCTTCCGGTGCAAAAGCTGCTGATCAGCAGGAATGGATTCTTTGACTATCCACTCCAGCCATATGGCGTGCAATTCATTGAAAAACGCAATTTTGAGGAATGGTTCATGTCCCTGAGAGGCATGAAATCTCCATTGAAGCATATGCAATTAAAAGCAGCACAGGTTCTCCTGCAATATTGCCAGACAACATCCGTAAGAAGGCTTGAGTGGGAAAACAGTCCAAAGAGCGAATAATAAATTTTAAAACCTAATAAATAGATAAAGGTTGATCATATGGAGAAGATCTATTTTATCGTCAATCCCAACGCGAAAAATGGGAGCTGCCGGGAGATTTGGAGAAACATAGAAATAGAGTTGGAGAAACTGGGCATAGCGTATATTGCTTTTTTTACGGAGTACCCTGGGCATGCGCAGGAGCTGGCAGAGTCTTTAGCCCGCAAAGCTGATGGCAAACCGGCAGTGATTGCGGCAGTCGGAGGGGACGGTACACTGCATGAAGTGGTTAACGGCACGGTATCCTATTCGAACATTACTGTAGGATTCATTCCCGGCGGGTCAGGGAACGATTTTTCAAGAGGCTTTGAAATACCGAAAAAGGCAGTACATGCTTTGCGATTGATTGTTGATACAAGTAACGGCTGCACCTCGGAAATTGATATCGGAAAAATTCAGCACAATGAATTACAGGAAAGCTATTTCATGAATAATATGGGAGTAGGCTTTGATGCTGCAGTGGCGAAGGATTCAAACGAGTCCAGGATGAAAAAGCTCCTGAACCGTTTTTCACTGGGCAGGCTGGTCTATGTATATATCCTTGTCAAAAAACTTCTCACCTTCAGGACGATACCAATTGAGGTGACGGTTGATGGCAAAGTGTACAAATTCAGCAACGCCTGGTTTGTGACCGTTTCGAACCAGCCATACTACGGAGGGGGCATGAAGATTGCCCCTGCTGCTCTCCCGGATGACGGAATTCTTGACATCACTGTCGTGCACCGGATTTCAAGATTGAAGTTGCTATTGGTTTTCGTCAGCGTCTTCTGGGGAAAGCATACAATGTTCCGGGAAGTTGAGCAGTTTACCGGCAAATCGATCACCATTGAATCAACTGCTGAAGTTTTAGCTCATGCAGATGGCGAAGCGATCGGACATACACCGCTGAAAATCCAGGCATGTCCAAAAGCCTTGAAAATTCGATCTGGTAAAAACAATCCGGGGCATACCGAGGAGTTGAAAATACATGATTTCCATTGAAAGGGAATTTAACGCCTATCTTGATCAAGTGGATGTTATTACTGTATTGCTTCCTTATTCATATTTTGAAGGAACCTCCAATGAGTTCCGGATAAAAGGAGAAGGCGTTGATTTGCCATTGGCAATCCAAGAGAAGATATTGCTGGGGGATACAGTAAAATACATTTGCTTATCAAGTATCAGGCCTGAGATCGGCAAAACATACGTAATTTTGGATGAGCATGGCGGTCAAACGGATTTGCAAATCGGAGCAGTCATCCGAACAGAGGAATTTGATTCATTATTTTTTTACGGCGGCAATGATCTTGGTGTCAGCTACACACCTGATAAAGCTCTTTTCAAGTTATGGGCTCCTACCGCTACAAAAATAAAGCTAAGGCTTTTCAAGGAAGATGACCAAAACCCCGAGCTTATCGATATGACTAGGATTGATAAGGGCGTATGGAGCATAGAGTTAGCACGGAATCTGGAGCTTTATCGCTATTCGTTCCTGGTATGTATCAATCTTGAGTGGAGAGAAGCTGTTGATCCCTATGCAACTGCTTTAACTGTCAATGGTGAATATGGCGTCGTGATAGATCCGTCAAAAGCAAAGGCACCCAACATTGAGGCCCCGAAATTAAAACAGCCGGTTGATGCTATCATTTATGAGGCTCATATCAGGGACCTGACGATGCACCCCAACAGTGGAGCTGACAGGAAGGGAACATACCTTGGTGCAGCGGAAACCGGAACAAAAAGCGCAAACGGAATGGAGACCGGACTTTCGTATATTAAAAATCTCGGTGTTACGCATATAGAACTCCTGCCGGTTCATGATTTCGAGGGAGTAGATGAACTGGAGCCGGACAGGGACTATAACTGGGGGTATAATCCGGTTCACTATAATGTCCCCGATGGGAGCTATGCATCTCGTCCCAGGTATCCTTATAATCGGATCAAGGAACTTAAACAGCTGATTTCTGCCATCCATAGCCAGGGAATGGGTGTCATTATGGATGTGGTCTATAATCACGTCTACATCCGTGAGGACTCTCCTTTTGAAAAAATTGTTCCAGGTTACTTTTTTCGTCACGATGCACATGGCCTTCCCTCAAATGGAACCGGAGTGGGGAATGATATTGCTTCCGAAAGGCTGATGGCGAGAAAATACATCGTTGACTCTGTCATGTATTGGCTGAATGAATATCATGTTGATGGCTTCCGCTTTGATTTGATGGGCATTTTGGATATAGAGACAATGACTGCTGTCAGGAAGGCAGTAAATAGCGTAAGTCCCGACATTTTAATCATAGGGGAAGGCTGGGACCTGAATACCCCGCTCCCGCCTGATCGCAAAGCAAACATTTCAAACCAGGCAAAGCTGCCAGGAATAGGCCAGTTTAATGATTGGTTCCGCGATTCCATTAAAGGCAGTACTTTTAACATCTATGATAAAGGCTACGTATTAGGGAATGATCGTTACCTGGAAGCGGCAAAACAGGTGATGGCGGGCAGCATAGGAATCGGTAAGCGGAAACATGGCCTCTTTTTGCAGCCAGGGCAATCCGTGAATTATATTGAATCGCATGATAACCATACATTGTGGGATAAGCTGAAAATAAGTAATCCTGAGCAGGATGAAGCTATTTTTAAAAAGCAGCACAGGCTTGCAACATCAATGGTATTGCTGGCCCAGGGAATTCCATTTTTGCACAGCGGCCAGGAATTTTTCAGGTCGAAAAAAGGAATTGGTAACAGCTACCGTTCTCCCGACGAAATAAACTGGCTGGATTGGGACCTTCGTGATGCGAACATGGATAATGTACAATACATCAAAGGAATCATCGATATTCGCAAATCAAACGAAGCTTTCCGGCTTCCTGACAGTGAACAAATCCGCAGGCAAATGGATTTTTTCTCATTATCAGCACCGTTGATCGGCTTTTCGCTGAAAGAAATAAAAGAAAATGGACATTGGGAAAAAATTCTCGTGTTCATAAACCCATCAATGGATCAGCAGCTTGTGGAACTAACAGAAGATGCGAGATGGAGTGTCCTTGCTGACCATGAAAACGCTTCAGCACAGCCATTTCGCCATATAGAAGGAGATAAGGTGTTGCTGGAGGCATGCTCGCTGTTTGTACTGGCAAAATAGGGAGAGTCTCTAATAGTCAGTTGTTGAGGGCTTACCGATACTATAAATTCATGTATTACTCTTAATCCAGCTCCAGCGCCAAGCCCCTCGAGACGCTTCGGTACGCCCAATGAAGTCAAAGAACGACTTCACCGGTCAGCCCTCCAGCGCTAGTCGGGGCTGATCATGACGCTTCCGCTTTTTAGTCTGATAACTTTTTCACAATATTAATTTAGGTTCCATGGGGTTGACGTACTCAGCCTCTAGGGGATAAAATTTATAAGATAGCTATTGTGTGTATTTTCCTATCAATAGCTGTCTTTTTATTTCCGATAATAACAACGGCGAATTAAGATTAGAATCCATTTCCGGTTTTTTAGCATAAGGGAAATAGTTGATAAATGAAGGTGACTAACTTTGGAACATTTATTTGGACAGGATTGGGAGATCGTTCCTGCAGGTGGTGCAACCGGTGCCGCTTATTTTGCGCAGCATGAAGAACAAAGGCTGTTTTTAAAACGCAATTCATCCCCTTTTCTTGCTGTTCTCTCCGCAGAAGGAATTGTACCCAAGCTTGTTTGGACGAAAAGGTTAGAAAACGGAGATGTCATTACGGCACAGCAATGGATGAATGGACGAGAGCTGAAGCCCGGAGATATGAACAACGATCGCGTGGCCAAGCTATTGAAGAAGATCCATGCTTCAGAACCGCTTCTTGGGATGCTGACCAGGCTTGGAAAAAGCCCGCTGAAACCCGAGATGTTCCTTCACGCGCTGAATGAGGAATTGGACGAGGAGCTTCGCAATAAGCAAGCTGTCATAGATTCATTGAAGTTTTTAACTGGACACGTTGGCAATATTGATGTGGACGAAAAGGTCGTCTGCCATTGTGATGTAAATCATAACAACTGGCTGCTTACCGAAGACAACCAGTTGTATTTAATTGACTGGGATGGAGCGATGATTGCCGACCCTGCCATTGACCTCGGACTTCTCCTGTATTCTTATATACCGGAAGGAGAATGGAAGGAATGGCTGGATAAATACGGCATCATCCTGACAGAAAACCTTAAGCAACGAATGAAATGGTATGCAATTGCACAATCACTGTCGGCAATCCAGTGGCATAAAAACCAGAATCGCATTCCCGAAATGGACAAATGGATTGATTTTTTAAAAGCACTTATTTAATTATTTCTTAAGAAAATTGCCCTATGTCATTAACCCATTGTGACAGCTGGCCCTGATTTGTCTGGATATGCTGTTCTAAGTCAGAGGCATTGACGCCATTTTGGCTATACTGATAAACATCCTGTAGAATCGATTTTATATTGCCGTCAACATTTGTGTTGACCATCAGCGATTTGATCAGGCGTTCCAATTGTTGATACTCCGCAACCGAACCGCAGCAGTCAGTTTGCTGGTTGCTTAATATATCCTTTAATAAATTTACCTGGTCATGGTGGCTTAAAGGCACGATGATCACCCTTTCGTTTTAAAGGAATTCACATATAGATTGTGGATTCCTTTTTGTGTTTATGCATCGAGCAGCCAGCCAGTATAAATTTCATCTTGAAAACATATGGGTTGCATGATATTGTTTGAAACGAATGAAAATAGTACAGAGGTGTCAGTATGAGACTAAGAAATAAGCCTTGGGCTAAAGATAAATTACTTCAGTATTCGAATTTTGTGATTCATGAACCGGAACAGCACCGTGGAAAATGGGGTCTAGTTTTTGAGAAGGATCAGCCCCTCCACATCGAGATTGGGACAGGAAAAGGCCAGTTCATCACTGGAATGGCAAAAGCCAATCCGGACATTAACTATATTGGCATTGAATTGCAGGAAAGCGTCATCGTCAGTGCGCTGGACAAGCTGATTGAAGAAGATTTGCCAAACTGCAAACTAATGAACGTAAATGGTGCAGAGCTTGCAAAGTACTTTGAAGGCGGAGATGTCAGCCGCGTTTACTTGAATTTCTCTGATCCATGGCCAAAGACACGCCATGAAAAAAGAAGGCTGACATTCAAGTCCTTCCTTGAAGTCTACGAATCCATCCTTGTCAAAGATGGAGAGATCCACTTCAAAACAGACAACCAGGGATTGTTCGAGTACTCCCTTGTCAGCTTCTCGCACTATGGTATGAAGCTTAACTATGTCAGCCTCGATCTTCACAACAGTGATTTCGAAGGCAACGTCATGACTGAATACGAAGAGAAATTCTCCTCACGCGGCAGCCGCATTTACCGTTGTGAGGTACAGTTTCAATCTAAATAAGCAGTGAAGCCGATCGATTTTGTCGATCGGCTTTTTTTGTGGGCAGGCAAAATTGGAAAAAAACCGCTATATTTACCAATTCGCGAATAAATATGTGAAAACCGCCGATAAAAATTTATTTTCGCCAATAAAATCTAATTATCGCCAATATAGTTGTGAACTCCGCCAATAAACTTGTGAAAACCGCCAATAAAATGGAATCGCTACTGGATGAGACTATAAAATGACCATATTTCCATGGTAGTGATCAAAATAAGAGGTGAATTATTTAAAAATTTAAAACCCTAATGTTACAATCAAGTAAAAAAGGGGGATGCATGATGGAAAAGCTCGAGCTTCGGAATGTTAAACTGCAGTGGCTGAACGGTGGAGTCACTCATCTTGATGGCGGCGCGATGTTTGGGGTTGTCCCGAAACCGTTATGGTCGCGAAAATATGCTGTAAATGAAAAAAACCAGATTGAACTGCGGACAGATCCGATCTTGATCCAGGCTGAGGGAAAAAACTTCCTTGTTGAAAGCGGCATGGGGAATGGAAAACTGAATGAGAAGCAAAAGCGCAATTTTGGAGTACTTGAGGAATCAAGCCTGGATTCAGAATTGAATTCACTGGGGTTATCGACTGAAGATATCGATTTCGTATTGATGACACACATGCATTTTGACCATGCCTGCGGGTTGACGAAGGATTCAGGCGGGGAACTTGTTTCAGTCTTCCCAAACGCGAAAATCATCACCTCCCAGGTAGAATGGGATGAGATGCGCAATCCGAATATTAGATCAAAGAGTACATACTGGAAAGAAAACTGGCAGGGGATTGAACAGCAAGTTGAGACATTTGAGAAAGAGTGGACATTTGGACCAATAAAAATGATCCACACTGGTGGACATAGTGATGGTCATTCAATTCTGATTATTGAAGATGAAGAGATGACAGTGGTCCATATGGCTGATATCATGCCTACTCATGCCCACCAGAATCCTCTTTGGGTGATGGCTTACGACGATTACCCTATGGATTCGATTTTCGCCAAGCAGAAATGGCTTGAATTTGGAATCAGCCAGGACGCCTGGTTCACTTTTTACCATGATGAGGTATATCGTGCAGTGAAATTCGATCAGGATGGTAAAATAACCGAAACATTTGAGAGAAAGAAATAGACCTGCGCTAAGCAGGTCTAGATTCTATCCAATATTAATCTAACGGATAAGCATCGAGTATTGCTCCAGTGGAAGCGTCAGCGATGAATTCATATTGTTCCACCTTGCCGTCGTTATTGCGGGAGATGCCGCCTTTATATACCTGGTAATCAAGGGGGGCTATTGAATAAGGCTCGGCAGTCATATTAATCCATGAGCCGCTGATTGGCCCTGATTTTTTAAAGGCTGCCTTCGCATGATTCAGTACTTTATCAGCTGACACGGTTTCTTTTTGTGAAGCAAGTTCCTTTACAGCATACGCACCTGCCAGGCCGGCGCCAACGCCAATGAAAAAGGCTTTCCAGTTCATAGTCAAGGACCTCCAAGGTTATATATGGAATTTCAAGTTACCTTCATCATAACAAATCACACAGGTGGAGCAAAGAAATAATGGCCGCAAAAAATGCGTATGACAGGATTAAGACTGGCAAGGATAATGAATGTTCTGTAAAATGGAATCTATAAATACATAATCTTTAGTAAATCTAAATTTTTGGTGAGAAGGAGAAATTAAATGAACGAGCAAACATTAAGCCTGTTTAAAACGTTGACAGAATTGTCTGGAGCACCGGGAAACGAGCACGCAGTACGGAAATTTATGCGCGAGCAACTGGAACAGTATTCTGATGAACTGATCCAGGATAAATTAGGCAGTGTGTTCGGCGTTAAAAAAGGTGACCCGAACGGCCCGAAAATCATGGTTGCTGGCCATATGGATGAAGTTGGTTTCATGGTTACTTCCATTACAAAAAACGGGATGATCAGATTCCAAACACTTGGTGGCTGGTGGAGCCAGGTGCTTTTGGCACAGCGCGTCCAGATCATCACGAATAATGGACCGGTAACAGGTGTAATTGGTTCGATCCCGCCGCATCTGCTGGATGAGTCAAAACGCAATAAGCCGATGGAAATCAAGAATATGCTGATCGATATCGGTGCAGATGATAAAGAAGATGCCATCAAGATCGGCATCAAACCAGGACAGCAAATCGTACCGATCTGTCCATTCACTCCAATGGCAAATGAGAAGAAGATTCTTGCTAAAGCATGGGATAACCGCTATGGCTGCGGCCTGGCAATCGAGCTTTTAAAAGAAACGAAGGACATTGAGCTGCCAAACATGCTGTACTCAGGTGCTACAGTCCAGGAAGAGGTCGGCTTAAGAGGCGCGCAGACTGCAGCGAATATGATCGACCCGGACATCTTCTTCGCATTGGATGCAAGTCCTGCTAATGATATGTCAGGTGACAAGAACGAATTTGGCCAGCTAGGCAAGGGCACGCTGTTGAGAATCCTTGACCGCTCAATGGTTACGCACCGAGGCATGAGAGAGTTCATTCTAGATATGGCGGAAACGCATGATATTCCTTACCAGTACTTCGTCTCCCAGGGTGGCACGGATGCAGGAAGAGTACACACTTCCAATCAAGGTGTTCCAAGCGCCGTGATCGGCATCTGTTCACGCTACATCCATACTGCTGCATCAATGATCCATGTCGATGATTATGCAGCAGCCAAGGAACTACTGGTGAAGCTTGTAAAAGCAGCTGATAAGACAACTGTGGAAACAATCAAGAATAATAGTTAATAAAAAGAGAAATGAGGGGGCAGGTAAAACTGCTCCTTTTTCATGGGATGAAAGGTGGCACGAATTATGCGAGTTGCAGTTGGTTCAAAGAATCCAGCGAAAATTAACGCAGTAAAGGACGCATTCAGGGATTATCCATATGAAATCGTATCTGTAGATGCTGAATCAGGTATTAGTGACCAGCCTATGTCTGATGAAGAAACCATCAAAGGCGCAGTCAACAGGGCCATACAGTCAGCTGAAAGAGCCGGAGCTGACATTGGCATTGGCCTCGAGGGTGGCGTCCAGCAAACTCCATACGGACTGATGCTCTGTAATTGGGGAGCCCTTGCAGTTAAAGGGATGGAGCCAATCATTGCCGGGGGTGCAAGGATTCCACTACCCGAAGAAATTGCCCGGCAATTATTAAAGGGTGCAGAATTGGGCCCAGTAATGGACGAATATGCAAAAAAACAAAACGTACGCAAAAATGAAGGAGCAGTTGGAATCTTCACGAATGGACAAATCAACAGAAGCGAAATGTTCACACATGTCATGAAACTACTCGCCGGACAATATGAATATCAAAGAGGGCAAGGTAAAAAAACAGTCTGAGGGCTGTTTTTTTTGTTTCCTCTTTTTCCAGAAAAATAGTTATCTGTGAAGCCGATTGGAGTTCGAAAAATCTAGAAAATTAAAAAAATGGGTCACCAATGAAGTGCCGCCTATAAAAGCGAAAGTAAAAACAGGTAATTCCGAGCTATCAAGCGTTTTTGGTAACCAGAATTCTTCTGCGGAGTCCTTAAAAATAGATTTATCGACAAATTTCTGAAAAATATTATAAATTCCAACAAAAAATGCTCGACAAGCCTTGTCACCTGTTAAACAAGAAGGGTATGATAGAAAAGAAGTGGTTAAGTCCTTAGCTAGGGGGAAAAAAGTATGATAAAGTTCAGAAGGGCATTTGGGCTTGTTATCGTTGGGGTATTACTCCTGAGCGCGTGCTCTGCCTCATTTTCAGAACATAAGGCTGAAATAAAAGAGCAAGTAGCGACAACTTTTGAAAGCCAGCCTGAAAAAACAAACAATAGTACTAAAGACATAGAGTATTACTTGCCATCAAGTTTCAAAGTAGAAGAAGAAACACCCAATAATGTTCTGCTGAAGGATGGATCGAAGACTTTTATTCTTTTTTATAATCAACATGAAAAAGAAGACAGTAAAGTCGTCTATGATTCTACTGTGAAACAGCAGAAGGAATGGGACGCAAATGAGACATTCACTAAAGACGGCAAATTTGGCTATATGCTTGTCAAACAGCTGAAAGAAAATCGCTATCAGTTGATTGTCGGAATTGGCGGTGTCAAGCTGACGACAGAAACCGAAGACGTAAGAGATGATGCAGAAGCGATGATGGATATTGCCAATTCTGTAAAAATAAAATAATGCCTTCCCTGTGCAGTAGACACTTTTTGAAAAAAGTCTTCTGCATGGGGTTATTTTTTTCACATGGAATGTGAGATAAGCATTCTTTAATTCCTAACATTCCGGAAATAAAACAGGTCTGGCGCTTCTCAACCGGTTTGGGCGTATTTGCTGTCCCTTAAATCAGATTAGTTTCTTTTTTTTCAATGCATGGGTAAAATAAGTGAAGTACAATGAGATTTTCCCGGGAGGTTTTCTTATGAAAAACTTGGAATCAATGGATCAGTTCGAAGCGTTGAAAAACGATGGCAAACATATATTTTTATTTACTGCTGGCTGGTGCCCTGACTGCCGTGTAATCGAGCCGGTATTACCTGAAATTGAAAGCAAATACAGCGAATACGAATTCGTTTCTGTGGATCGTGATGATTTCATCGATCTTTGCATCCAACTTGATGTATATGGCATTCCTAGCTTTGTCGCTTTTGAAAACGGAACGGAGCTTGGCCGTTTTGTCAGCAAGAATAGAAAGACACAATCTGAAATCGAAAACTTCATTGAAGGTCTTGCCTAAATTAATCATTTCCCTCCATCTTTTGAGGTGGAGGGAAATTTCATGTAAAATGAGTTGCAGAAACTCCTGAAGAAATGGAGGATAAGACAATGGATAGCAGAAAAATGCGGAAAGAGCTTGAGAATCGTCTTCAACATCCTGACCGGACTTTTTCCTATGACCGGGAAAAGGATCAGTTGAGAATTGAAAATAATAATACTGGTCGAGGTATCACCATTGCCCTGGCTGGGATTGTCGCCAAGTGGCAGGATCATAAGGAAAAAGCGATTGATGAGGTTGTCTATTATGTATCAGAAGGTCTGAATGCGATGGAGAGCCAGGTCGAGCTGTCAGGAAAGGAAAAAAATATATTTCCTGTCATCCGTTCAACGTCATTTCCATCTGAGGCCGAGGAAGGTGTTCCATTCCTTTTTGATGATCATACCGCGGAAACAAGGATTTATTACGCTTTGGATTTAGGCAATACATACAGGCTGATTGATTCGAAGCTTTTGAAAAAAGAAGGATGGTCAGCGGGACAGGTCCGCGAGACGGCTTTGTTCAATGTCCGTTCACTGTCCGTAAAATTAAAAGAGGACCGTGTGGCTGATAACACCTTTTATTTCCTAAATTCAAATGACGGCTATGATGCCAGCAGGATTTTGAATACAAGTTTTTTGAATGAAATGAAGAAAAAGATGAAGGGAACCATGACTGTAGCCGTTCCCCATCAAGATGTTTTGATCATCGCCGATGTGGAAAATAACACAGGTTATGATATATTGGCGCAGATGACGATGAGCTTTTTTGCGAGTGGAAGAGTGCCAATTACTGCCCTAAGCTTCCTATATGAAGATGGGGAATTGGAGCCAATCTTTATTTTAGGTAAAACAAAAAAGGAATAGTAATGAAAGAAGTGAAAGCCCGGGATTAGCGGGCTTTTTTCCATTGTCTAGTTCCAGCGCCTAGCCAGTTTTCATCCCTGAGAGTGCTTCCTCGAGTATCTTGCGATAAGCGTTAGCTTTGAGCAGCTCGAGTCGCTTGTCTAGCTGCGGCTCCTAACTCCTTGAGACGCTTGTCTAGTGTCGCCTCCTAGAAACTCCGAAACTTCAACTCCGCCGGCAGAAGCAAAAAGCGCTTCTTTGTCGGAGTCTCCAGTTTCTGCGTTTCTGGACAGTCGGCTATACTTTTAGATTTCGGTCCTGCCAATGAAGTCAAAGAACGACTTCAATGTCAGGTCCTCCAGCGCTTGTCGGAGTTGGGCAGTCGCCTCCGCTTTTCGATTTGGCTAGTGTCGCCTCCTAGAAACTCCGAAACTTCGACTCCGCCGGCAGAAGCAAAAAGCGCTTCTTTGTCGGAGTCTCCAGTTTCTGCGTTTCTGGGCAGTCGGCTATACTTTTCGGTTTCAGTCCGCCCAATGAAGTCAAAGAACGACTTCACCGGTCGGCCCTCCAGCGCTTATCGGGTCTGACCAAGGCGCTTGCACTTTCCTTTATGTACATATGATGTCATGTTTTGTAAATAACTGAGCCTAAAGTTGATTGTTATTGAAGATTTATTCTCGTAAAAAATGCTCATTCTTTCATTTTATCTCGAAAAATATTGATTTACTGTTAAAATAATAATGAAATGCGAAAGAAAGAGTGATTTATATTGAGTTGGATTAAAAAGATTTTTACAGTGTTCCAAAATGATGATGACATTAATGATATTGAACAAGAACAACCTGTTTCAAAGCCATTAAAAAAAGAGCAGAATGAAAAAAGGGATATAGAAGCAAAGGTATTATACCAATATCCAAAAGGTCAGTTCCGTTTTCCATTGATCCCGGATGAGGAGGCAGCTCCTGAAAAATCCAAGCCGAGAAAAGGGCGTCCTGAGAGGATCAGCCAGGATGGTGAGATTAAGCCGTTCATAAAAGAGCAAGGTTCACTGAGGGTTAAGAATGAACGACAAGCTGAAAGTGATTCCTTCCACAATCAACGCCGTGAGCCAGCCGCAGATGTCCGAAACAAAGTCAGACGTGATACTGCGAGAGAACCAATTGAACCATACAAGCCTAAAAAAACTGTGGAATCTGCACCGAAATTCCAGTATGAAACACGGAAAGGCAGCGGACCGAAATTTCGACAGCCTTTTAAACCAACCGAAATTCCGTCCCCTATTTATGCATTTAACAGACCGCCTAGGAAAAGTAAGAGCCAAACGGACCTGGAGGATGTTGAATATGAGCTGGCTGGTTTCGAAAAGAATCAGAGCAGTACTGTTGAACAAATAAAGCATAATGAGATAAGTATCATGTCGCAAGCTATGGATTTAAAGGAAGTTCCTGTTTCAACAGAAGTTCATGATGAAGCAGTGACGCAAGATATATACATAGAAGATGATCTTGCTGAAACACTGGACCTCGAGGTCACTGAAGTCGATGAACAAGTAGAACAATCAGAGTTGGAAACAGAGGCGCTCGATATAATTCTCAATAACGAGCCTGGATCAGAGTATAGTAGGGTGGACTCCCCAATTGATACGATAACTGAAGTCGAGCTTGAGAAGGTCGCCGAAAAGACAGTATTGACCGATTATCAACATGACCAAGAAGAGATAGAAGCATTCGGTATGCAAAATGAACCGGAAGAGGTCGAAGTACTCGAAATCCAGAATAGCCCGGAAGAGGTCGAAGTACTCGAAATCCAGAATAGCCCGGAAGAGGTCGAAGTACTCGAAATTCAAAATAGCCTGGAAGAGGCCGAAGTAAACGGTTATCAAAAAAGAGAGGATGAGCTAAACGTTCAGCCTGTTGATATTACATTGGAACAAACCACGGAAACGGAAGATCTTAATGAGGAATCAGAGCCAGAACACAGTCCTGACCCTGAACCGAAAATAGAGGATAAGCCTGCAGAACCAAAAAGGCAGCTTCCATTCAATGTTCTCATGCTTAAGCAGGACAAGAGGAAGTGGGAGGAGCGTAACACATCTAAATATCCTTCTTTTATGACTGAAGGAAGAAAGACAAGTGAACGCCAAACACACCCTGATGTTGATGCACCTTCTTCAGATGATAGTGACAAGAAAAATCAAATGATGGAAAACGAGTTGTCGGCAGGCGGCACTTCATCAGATGTTCTGCAAGTTCAGCAGGAACAACAACCAGCTGCCCAGCAGGAAACCTTTATAGTAGGAGAAAGTGCGTCGGGTACTGAAAACCAGGAGAAAACTTTATCAGTTGAAGTTAGTCCGGTGACGGTATCATCAATAAGCGAAGTGCAAACGCAAGTCGAACCGGCTGTGGCGAATACGTCTTCTGCGCAAATGAACCGTCATTTCGAACGGGAAGAAATCCAATCGAATGATCGAGAAGCGGCAGTACAGCCAGAAGTCCATCCAGCAGCAGTATACGACTTCCCGCCACTGGATCTTTTGAGCCCGCCTGTTTTCAAGGCCCCTGATCCTGAATGGCTTTCAGAGCAGGAGCATATGCTCAATGAGACGTTAAGGAATTTTAATGTTGGCGCCAGAGTGGTCAATGTGACACAGGGTCCATCGGTTACGCGTTTTGAGGTACAGCCGGAACCAGGCGTTAAAGTCAATAAGATTACGAATCTGTCAGATGATATCAAACTAAGTCTTGCTGCGAAGGATATTCGAATTGAAGCTCCAATACCAGGAAAGCACACAATCGGGATTGAAGTGCCGAACCATTCGAGCAGGCCGGTATTATTAAGTGAAATTTTACAGTCTGCCGGTTTTATGGATCTTGAATCTCCGTTATCGGTGGCCCTCGGACTTGATATTGCCGGAAATCCAATCGTCACTGACCTGAAAAAGATGCCGCACGGATTGATTGCCGGTGCAACTGGATCTGGAAAGAGTGTTTGCATCAATACGATGCTTGTCAGCTTGCTTTATAAAGCTCACCCCGATGAGGTGAAGCTGCTTTTGATTGATCCTAAAATGGTTGAATTGGCACCTTATAACCGAATTCCTCACCTAGTCAGCCCGGTCATCACTGATGTAAAAGCAGCGACAGCCTCGCTGAAATGGGCAGTTGAGGAAATGGAGCGGCGTTATGAATTGTTTGCACATACAGGTGTTCGTGATATAGGCAGGTTTAATGAACTTGCCGAGAAGCATCGCAGGTTTTCTGATAAGCTCCCATATATCGTAATTGTGATCGATGAGCTGGCAGATCTGATGATGATGGCTCCAGGCGATGTGGAAGAGGCTATTTGCCGGATTGCCCAAAAGGCACGGGCTTGCGGAATCCATTTGATCATCGCGACACAGCGTCCATCCGTTGATGTGATTACAGGCCTGATTAAAGCGAATGTTCCTACAAGGATTGCCTTCTCTGTTTCCTCTCAGGTGGATTCAAGGACAATCATTGATATCAGTGGGGCGGAAAAGCTTCTTGGCCGCGGGGATATGCTGTTCTTGGAAAATGGATCTTCAAAGCCATTCCGTCTTCAGGGAAATTTCGTTACCGACAATGAGATTGATGACATTGTGGCATTTGTCAGAGAGCAAAGAGATCCACAATATTTGTTTGAACAGGATGAACTGCTCAAGAAGGCCCAGGTGACGGAAGACGAAGATGAGCTTTTCTACGAAGCATGTGAATTTGTCATTGACCAGGGCGGAGCTTCAACTTCAAGCGTCCAGCGCCGTTTTAAAATCGGCTATAACCGGGCGGCCAGACTGATTGAGATGATGGAGCAACAAGGATTCATTTCTGAGGGAAAGGGCAGCAAGCCACGGGATGTCCTGATTACTGCTGCGGATCTTGAGGCCCTTCAGGAAACTAGTACATTCAATTAATAAATGGTATTCTTTATTAGCATGTACTTATAATAAGGATAAATGACTATAGATGTTGGGTTGTTATTGAAGGAGCTTTTTGGATGAAAGAAATCGAATTGAAAATGCAGGGGAAAATCAGCCGTCTGACCAATCATACATTTAAATTTGATGAAAGGATTCGTGATGGCTGGTTTTCAGCTGTGTATTTTCTGAAAACTCGTGAGCTTGTAAAGAAATATCATGAAGACAATATAATCACGATGCAGTTTTTCCAGAAGGACGAAGCTGTTTTGTGCGGCACTGATGAAGTGATTGCCCTGGTAAAAACATTTGCTGACCGTCCTGAGGAGCTAGAGATTCATTCACTTAAGGATGGAGATAAAATCTCTCCATTTGAAACCGTCCTGACCATAAAAGGACCATACCAGAGTTTTGGTTACCTTGAGGGAATCATTGACGGCATCCTGGCAAGAAGAACTTCTGTCTCAACGAATGTTTATAATGTCGTAAAGGCAGCAAGCTATTCAGGCCAGCAAAAGCCGGTCATTTTCATGGGGGACCGTGACGACCATTATACGACACAGGCTGGGGATGGTTATGCTGCCTATATAGGAGGCGCTACTGCCCAGGCCACCCATGCAATGAATGAGTGGTGGGGCAAGCATGGGATGGGGACGATGCCGCATGCATTGATCCAAATGTTCAACGGTGATATCGTCGCAGCAACCCGGGCTTACCACGAAACCTTCCCAAATGATGATTTGATCGCTCTTGTTGATTATAATAATGATGCGATCACTGACTCATTGAAAGTCGCAAGGGAATTTGGGGAAAAGCTGAAGGGCGTTAGGGTTGATACTTCCCGTACACTAATTGACCAGTATTTCCTGCGCAATCAGCACTTGCTTGGAACATTCGATCCTCGCGGAGTGAATGCTGAATTAATTTTCGCCCTGAGAAAAGCGCTTGATGACGAATGCTTTGACCATGTGAAAATTGTCGTGAGCGGCGGCTTTAGTGAAAAAAGGATACTGGAGTTTGAAAAGCAAAATGTACCAGTCGACATGTATGGTGTAGGCGGCAGCCTTTTAAAATTGAAAATTGGTTTTACTGGTGACAATGTCATGTTGAACGGGAAACATCAGGCGAAGTCAGGCAGAAAGTACAGGCCGAATCCCCGTCTTGAAAAAGTAGAATTTTAACAAGTTTGAAAGCAACTAATAAAGGGAATATGTACTTTTATTCATCATTGCGGTCATAACCACTTGCTTTAAGTGAAGGTTATTAAAAATAGCTGCACCATATGGAAACAGCATTAATGAAACTGTGTTATTTACCGTAATGATGTTATAATGATTCAATACATGAGAGACAGATACTATCCGTATTGTTTTTTGCACTGTTTTGTAACGGGAACTGGCGAAATGAGCAATTCAGGATATCTGTCATATACTGTGTTACATACAGACGTTGTTGGAGGTTCTTTATATGACTATTTACCATTTTGTAGGTATAAAGGGGTCTGGAATGAGTGCGTTAGCTCAAGTTCTCCATGATATGGACTATCAGGTACAGGGCTCCGATTATGATAAGCACTTTTTTACCCAGGTGGCCCTTGAGAAATCTGGAATAAAGATCCTTCCGTTTGATAAGGAAAATATACAGCCTGGGATGACAGTTATTGCTGGCAATGCCTATCCCGATACTCATGAGGAGATTCAGGAGGCAATGAAGCTTGGTCTTCCAATCGTTAGATATCACCGATTCCTTGGTGATTTCATGCAAAACTTTACAAGTGTTGCGATTACAGGTGCGCATGGGAAAACTTCGACTACTGGATTGCTTGCGCATGTGATGAGGGGCGCCAAGCCTACTTCATTCTTGATTGGCGACGGCACTGGAAAAGGTGACAAAGATGCTCAATATTTTGTATTCGAAGCATGTGAGTATCGCCGCCATTTTCTTTCGTATTTCCCTGATTACGCAATCATGACGAATATTGACTTTGACCACCCGGATTACTTTGCCAATATAGAAGATGTTTTCTCTGCTTTCCAGGAGATGTCATGGCAAGTTAAAAAGGGTATCTTTGCATGCGGTGACGATGAGCAGCTGCAAAAAATCCAGGCTAAGGTGCCAGTTGTATTTTATGGTTTTGGCGAAGAAAATGACTTCCAGGCTCGCAATATCGTCAAGTCAACTGAAGGCACTACATTCGATGTTTTTGTAAGGAATAATTTCTATGACACCTTCTCGATTCCGGCTTATGGAGACCATAATGTCCTGAACTCGCTCGCTGTGATTGCTTTGTGCCATTACGAAAACATTGAATCAAAAGTGATTCAGGCTCAGCTTGAAACGTTCGAAGGCGTGAAAAGGAGATTTTCTGAAAAGAAGGTTGCAGATCAGGTGATCATTGACGACTACGCTCACCATCCTACAGAAATCAAAGTAACAATCGAAGCTGCTAAGCAGAAGTATCCTGATCGTGAAATCGTTGCGGTCTTCCAGCCGCACACATTCACCAGGACTCAGGCATTCCTGAACGAGTTTGCAGAAAGCTTGAATAAAGCAGACAAGGTTTATCTGTGTGAAATCTTTGGTTCAGCCCGTGAGATTCATGGGAAATTATCGATTACCGATCTAAAAGATAAAATCGATGACGCAGAAATCATCACTGAAGAAGATACATCACGTCTGAAAGAACATGGAAATGGTGTCATCCTGTTCATGGGTGCAGGTGATATCCAGAAGTTCCAGGCAGCATATGAAAATCAGTTACAAGTCTAAATGAAAAGGATGCGGCCAATTGGTCCGCATCCTTTTGTATGTCTTCAAGCTCTTTCTTATTTAAGATTCTCTGGGTTCAAGCCTTCAAGTTCTGGAATGACAAAACGTCCATCTTTGCGAATTAGTACGTCATCAAAATAAATCTCGCCGCCACCGTATTCAGGGCGCTGGATGTTTACCATATCCCAGTGAATATTTGAATGGTTCCCATTGAATGCATCGTCATAGCACTGTCCAGGTGTGAAATGGAAGCTTCCATCGATTTTTTCATCAAACAGGATGTCTTGCATTGGGTGCAGGATATATGGGTTGACGCCAATTGCGAATTCTCCGACAAAACGAGCTCCTTCATCTGTATCGAAAATCTTGTTGATGCGCTCAGAATCATTTGCAGAAGCTTCAACGATTTTTCCATCCTTGAAAGTCAGCTTCACATTTTCAAAAGTGAATCCCTGGTATGGGGACGGAGTATTGTAGTTAATGACGCCATTGACTGAATCACGAACAGGAGCAGTGTAGACTTCGCCATCAGGAATATTCAGCTCACCAGCACATTTTACAGCCGGGATATCTTTGATTGAGAAGCTTAGGTCAGTTCCCGGTCCGGTAATCCTAACCTTATCTGTACGATTCATCAGATTTGCCAGGCTGTCCATTGCCTTGTCCATTTTTCCGTAGTCAAGGTTGCAGACGTCGAAGTAGAAATCTTCGAAGGCTTCAGTACTCATCTTCGCAAGCTGTGCCATTGCTGAGTTCGGGTAACGCAGGACAACCCATTTTGTTTTTGGAACACGGATGTCCCTATGTACCTTCTTGCCAACCGTATTGCCGTGTATCTTCATTTTATCCGCCGGAACATCAGCGTGTTCATTGATGTTATCTCCAGAACGAAGGCCGATGTAAGCATCCATTTTACTCATCACGTTTGCTTCAAATTCAGCAATCATGTCAAATTGCTCCTGCTGAGCACCCATAAGCAATGAACGGTCCACCTGATGGTCCTTCAATGATACGAATGGATATCCACCTGCTTCGTATGCTTCTTTTACTAAAGCTGTAACAAGCTCACGTTGGAGGCCGAAATTTTCAATCAGGACCTTTTCTCCTTTTTTAAGCTTGATTGAGTAATTGATAAGGTTTTTTGCCAGTTTTTGAATACGAGGGTCTTTCACCGATATCACTCCTATGTATTAAAATAATGCACATAATCATATTGTAACCGAAACGCCAGAGTTTGTGCTCATTTCGTTGCAGGAACTTGGAGAGACTAAATTCCGCGAAAATTAGATGCAGTTACTATGACCGAAGCCGAATGACGAAACTTTCTGCTGGAATTTTAATTTATAGAAAGATATTCTTATTCAGGAAGGAAAAGGGTATGCTTATATTGAAATACATATTAGACAAGGTGGTTTACGTCGCTATCTGCGGGGTAAAATGTACATATGCTAACGGAGGTGTTCAACAGTGGAAATTATTTTGTATTTAAGTGTTGCGGTAATAGCAATCGCATTTTTGGTTTTGGTAGTTTCGTTATCCAAAACTCTAAAATCCTTACAAACAACTTTAGACAGTGTATCAGGCACACTTGATGGCCTGGAGAAGCAGTTGGATGGAGTGACTCGTGAAACAACGGAGCTTCTGCACAAAACCAACAATTTGGCCGACGATATTTCCAGAAAATCTGAGAGCTTGAACGGTGTCGTTAATGCTGTGAGGGATGTAGGAAATTCTGTTCAGAGATTCAATCAATCTATTCATAATGTCCAAACAATGGTAGACCTTCAGATTGACAAAAATAAGGACAAGATTTCTCAGGTTGTTCAATGGAGCAACGTATTCCTTGAGTTGAAGGATAAGTGGCAGTCAAAAAAAACAGCCAAGATTGACCATCAGCTGGAAGGCGAAGAGATGATAGTAAGGCAGCGTGAACGTGTTCGGTATTAATGAAAGGTGGAGATAGAATGATGAACAGAGAACAAAGCCAATATGATGTAAACGAATCGCTGAGAGAGACTAACAATAATTCCAGGGATTTTGTGGCTGGAGCTATTGTTGGCGGACTAGCCGGGGCACTTGCGGCACTATTGCTTGCTCCTAAGTCAGGAAAAGAGTTGAGGGAATCACTCAATGAGCAAACCTCTTCACTTAGGACCAAGGGAGTGGACCTTGCTTCTGTAGCGAAGGAGAAGGCTAGCGGTGTGAAAGAGACGGTGTCACAGCAATCTTCTACACTGGTTAACAAAGTGAAGGATATGAAAAACCAGAATGGAACTTCTACATCAACTTCCGATGAAGATCCTCTTCAAGAAGTACCAACTTCCATGGCAGAGACAAGCACAATGGAAAACGCCCATACAGCTACTGGAGAAGAAATACAAAGGAAGCTTGAAGAAACACAAAAAGCTTTCGATGAAACTGAAAACAAGCTAAATCAGTAAGTTTGTCAATGAAACGGTGAAGTGGTAAGATAACTTCACCGTTTATTTTTTTATAAAAAAAGCCTGTGTTGAATCCGGAATTTAGTAGGGAAAACAACACTTTAACCGGTAATAGGCTTATAAAAGGAGAGAGTAGGATGAAAAAGATTGATTCAATCGAACAATTTGACCAACTTGTCGATTCTGGTGAAACATTCTTCATGCTGAAGCACAGCACGACCTGCCCAATCAGCGCTGCAGGATATGATGAATTCGCGAAGTTCGAAAACGCTGGCAATGCTAATCTATATTATCTAACAGTCCAGGATTCACGCGATCTATCCAATCATATTGCTGAGAAGTTCCATGTTAAACATGAATCGCCTCAGGCAATTTTATTTGTGAATTCAGACGTTGTATGGCATGCTTCGCATTTTAAAATCACCGAAAAATCATTGGCTGGAGCTAAAGAAGAAAATGTAAAGTAAAAAAAACATCCATGGGATGTTTTTTTACTTTTGGCCTATTGGACTTTCAAAGATAATATTAAGCTCATCACCGGGTGCAAGACGGTCGTCAAACGCTGCTTTTTCACCGTTTTTCAACAGCGTGAACCCGCGGCTGTCCTTTGGAATTTCAATCTGTGCAAAGTTGAATAAGTCCTGAAAAATAAAAGGCTCGACATCCTTTTGTTTTGAATATAGTTGGTCGCCGCTATGTATGCGTTCTTCCAACCTAAGCTTAATGCCCCCACGCGTGAATTCAATCACTTCTTGTTCCAGTTGGATTTGCTGGCCGTTGAAGAAGATCGGCATTGATTCAGTAACAGGTATCCCCAGTATTTCTACCAGGCATCTAAGTGTAGGTACCGTTCCTCTTTCAAAACGGATGTCATCAAGATGGTCAATTTTATTTTGCAATTTTGATGCTAAGCCATTTACATAAATTTTTCCTGTGAACTCTCTAATTTTGTGTTCAACACCGTCAATCTTTATAAAAAATGGGCGAGTATCATTGAGTAATTCTGCTAGTTTAAGCTCCTTCAGGACGTCATCGATAGTTTCGGCCATGTCAAAAACGATCTCGTCTCTATCCGCAACAGGTTGGGACATCGAAGCAGGAAGGCTATTGCAGGTCAAACCTGCGCTAACTTCGTACCTTTTATCATTGATAACGACGGTCTTGGAAGGAAGTTCACCGATCAAGTCACCAAGTGTTAGCTCAGGTCTGACTCCATCCTCTCCCTTTTGGACAATTAGTTCATCTCCTCCATCTACCTGATCATCGAATGAACAAGGAAAACCGTTTTTCAGCAATACAGGGTGCTGGCCATGTTTACCTGGTATGGTGACGTTTTTACCATTCATGCTGACAATCATGGCGAGCCCCGGCCTGCCGTAAAGCTTGTTCATTTTAATGCCGGCAGCCAGCAGACAGTCGCCAACGGTCAATTTGTTGACCTCGAACAGCCTAACCGGCTGACCGTTCACATGAACTGTATGATATTGGACAGGAGATTGCTTCGCTGCTATGGCAATTCCGATAGGCGTCACAAGTTCGGGGCCTTTGGTTATTTGGTCAGCAAATGATACCGAGTTGATTGCATCAAGTCCGCGGATGGCGACCCTGTTTTCAGGCAGGTTCAACTTGGCGGCAAGCCTCCTGGGCAGATCAGGTGTAAGGCTTCCACCTCCAACGAGCATCACTGCTTTAGGGGGCTTATGGCCGTTCAACCTCAGGATTTCCTCTCCGATTGTTTCTGCCAAACGGTCAATTGCAGGGGCGATACGTTCAACAGCTTCATCCTTGCTGACCACTGTTTCAAAGCCCAGTATGTCTGTGATTGAGATTGATTGATTTTCCAGCAGATCCCGCTTTGCTTTTTCAGCAAGAGGAAAGTCCAGTAAAAACTCATCGCTTACCGCCTCAGTAATTTCATCCCCCGCTACCGGGACCATTCCATAGGCAATGACTGTCCCTGAGTCAGTGAGAGCGATATCGGATGTCCCTGCGCCTATATCAACAAGGGCGACATTCAATCTTCTCATAGACGCAGGAATCAACACATTGATTGCAGCTATCGGTTCAAGAGTAAGAGCGTCCATTTCAAGACCAGCACGGTCTAAAGCAGATAGCAGTGATTCTACGACAACTTTTGGCAGGAAGGTCGCTATGATTTCCACAGATGCTTCATTTCCTCGCTGGTCAATCAGACTTCCGATTTCTTCTCCATCAAGCTGGTAATAAAGTACAGAGTATCCGACACAATAATAGTGATGTTCATTGTTTTTTTCACCAGCAACGGCAGCTTGTGCCAACTGGACTGCACTTAATTCAAGGTGGAGGATGTCCTGCTTTGAAAACATCGGCTTGCCGGAGATATCGACTACAGCTTTTGATTGTTCAGTTTTCAGAGCACGTCCAGCTGCAGCAACACAGACCTTGGTTAAGGGCCCATGGGTAACTTCCAGTGCCTCTCTAATTTCGGTGATGATTTCGGATACTGACAAAACATCATGGATTTGGCCATCCAGCATCGATCTTTCCTTGTGTTCACGGACAATGATGTCGACGGCTTCATAATGTCCATCAGATTCTTCCAGGATGATTCCCACAACAGATCTGGTTCCTATATCTAACGCAAATAGTTTATTATTCACATGCAATTCATGCACCCTCTAACTTAAGATCTCATACGATGCTTTATCACTTAAAAGCGTTTAATTATTAAAGAATTTTTTCGTGACAATCAATATTTTTTCAGATATAATTACCTTTATCATATTTACAGCTTGATTCATAGCACATTAGCTGCATTTTATTACATCTGGCTTCTATTCTATTATCGGCTTTGAAGTGACATTGCTTTAGGATCGGAGCCGCAGAAAGCTGATTTTATAAAAATTGCACCAACAGAAGTCCTGGTGCTATAAAAAAGATCAGATTATACGAATTTACAGCCTGCAGTTAAAGTAATGGGTGTCTCTTTGTTTGAAAAGTCTTAGGGTTATGACTAAAATGAATTCCGAAAGGACGGGACAGAAAATGAGTAAAAATCTTGACCAGCTTAGAAATCGTGTGGATGAATTGAATTTAGAGCTTTTATCATTGATTAATGAAAGAGCCCTGCTCGTCCAGGAAATTGGCCGTGCAAAAGAAACCCAGGGTGTCTACCGTTATGACCCTGTGCGCGAGAGAGAAATGCTTGATTTGATCAAGGAAAAAAATAACGGTCCTTTTGAGAATTCAACAATAGAACATATTTTCAAGGAAGTTTTCAAGGCGGGCCTGGAACTTCAATCAGATGACCACCGCAAAGCTCTTCTCGTTTCCAGGAAGAAGAAGCCTGAGGATACAATCATTGATATTAAGGGCTTAAAAATCGGCGATGGTACACCGGACTTTGTTTTCGGGCCATGTTCAGTTGAATCATATGAACAAGTGGCGACTGTGGCTGAAGCAGTTAAAGCGAAGGGCTTCAAGCTGCTGCGCGGTGGAGCTTTCAAGCCGCGGACTTCACCTTATGACTTCCAGGGTCTGGGGATAGAAGGACTTAAGATTTTAAAAAGAGTCGCAGATGAATACGACCTTGCTGTCATTAGTGAAATTGTCACACCTGCTGATATCGAAGTCGCTGTCGACTACCTTGATGTGATCCAAATCGGCGCCCGTAATATGCAAAACTTCGAACTCCTTAAAGCTGCAGGGGCCGTGAATAAACCAATTTTACTTAAGCGTGGACTTGCCGCCACTATCGAAGAGTTCATCAATGCAGCTGAATATATCATGGCACAGGGCAATGGCCAGATCATTCTGTGTGAACGCGGGATCCGGACATACGAAAGGGCTACACGGAATACACTTGATATCTCTGCAGTGCCAATTTTGAAAAAGGAAACACATCTTCCAGTTATGGTAGATGTCACACACTCTACAGGCAGGAGAGACCTGTTGCTGCCAGCCGCCAAAGCGGCACTTGCAATTGGGGCAGATGGAGTCATGGCAGAGGTTCATCCAGATCCTGCAGTAGCTTTATCCGACAATGCACAGCAGATGGATCTTAATCAGTTCGATGAGTTTTTAGAAGGATTAAAAAATACTCCGTTTGTGAGAGTATAAAGTTCTTGGAACCTTCCTTTCTAATAGGAAGGTTTTTTTATGGTATATTTTAGGGTAGCTTAAAAAGAAGTGATTTTAACAGAAATAGTGATAAAAATACATTAATTTAAGCTGTTCAGATTGCGGGATTGATAAGGATGTCGTATGATTAATAACATAATTATGCTTGTACATATAATCACAAACTTAAAATATGATTATTATGGCAATTTTTGCTGTACACTAACTGAAAAGCGCCGTTTATTACCTGAAGGAGTGAAATAGATGAATATTACAATATATGATGTTGCACGGGAAGCAAACGTTTCAATGGCAACGGTTTCACGTGTTGTTAACGGAAACCCGAATGTAAAGCCAGCTACAAGGAAGAAAGTCATGGAGGTCATTGACCGTCTGGGTTACCGCCCAAATGCTGTTGCCAGGGGATTGGCAAGCAAGAAGACGACGACTGTCGGCGTCATCATCCCTGATATTGCGAGCCCGTTCTTTGCTGAGCTGGCAAGAGGAATTGAAGATATCGCTACGATGTATAAATACAATATTATCTTGAGCAACTCAGACCAAAATATTGAAAAAGAACTCCATTTGTTAAATACAATGCTTGGCAAACAAGTAGACGGAATTGTTTTCATGGGCGGCAATATTAAAGCCGAGCATGTTGAGGAATTCAAGAAGTCACCAGTACCAATCGTCCTTGCTGGTTCAATTGAGGAAACAGGAGAAATACCATCAGTCAATATTGATTATGAACAGGCTACATTCGATGCTGTTTCTACTTTTGTAGAAAAAGGACACAAGCAAATCGCATTCATTATTGGACCACAACTGGAGCCAATCAACAAGGATAAAAAGCTTGAAGGTTATAAGCGCGCATTAAAAGATGCCGGAATCGAATATAACGAAGAGCTTGTTGTTGAAGGGGATTATACGTATGATTCAGGTCTCGAGGCTATTGAAAGAATCCTTGAGCTTGATACGAAGCCAACAGCAATCCTGGTAGGATCGGATGAAATGGCACTTGGCGTAATCCATGGTGCATTTGACCGCGGATACAGCGTACCCGAAGATTTTGAAGTAATCGCTTCGGACAACACAAGACTCACTCTTATGGTACGTCCGCAGCTTACTACAATTGTCCAGCCTTTATACGATATCGGTGCAGTTGCAATGCGCTTATTGACGAAATATATGAACAAAGAAAACGTGGATGAGAATATCGTTGTCCTGCCGCACAGAATTGAGAACAGAAAATCTACGAAATAATTGAGAAGCCCCTTGCAGCTGCGAGGGGTTTTTTATTTATTTGGGGCATCGATCGTTATTAAGGGTAGCCGAATCTTTGCCCGACCTGGTGTCACTTCAGACAAAATCAGAAGGAGAAGTTGTAACTTTGTCCGAAGTCGGTGTCACTTCAGACAAAATCAGAAGGAGAAGTTGTAACTTTGTCCGAAGTCGTTGTCACTTCAGACAAAATCAGGGTGTAGTCTCGTAACTTTGTCCGAACCTGATGTCACTTCGGACAAAACCAGGAGGAGAAGTTGTAACTTTGTCCGAACCTGGTGACACTTCAGACAAAACCAGGAGGAGAAGTCGTAACTTTGTCCGAACTTGATGTTACTTCGGACAAAATCAGGGGGGAGTCTTGTAACTTTGTCCGAAGTGGTTGTCACTTCAGACAAAATCAGGAGGAGAAGTCATAATTTTGTCCGAACCTGGTGTCACTTCAGACAAAATCAGGAGGAGAAGTCGTAACTTTGTCCGAACTTGATGTTACTTCGGACAAAATCAGGGGGGAGTCTTGTAACTTTGTCCGAAGTGGTTGTCACTTCAGACAAAATCAGGAGGAGAAGTCATAATTTTGTCCGAAGTGGTTGTCACTTCAGACAAAATCAGGAGGCGAAGTCATAACTTTGTCCGAACCTGGTGTCACTTCAGACAAAAATCAGGAAAGTTTACGAAAAGAACCTCTACTAAACAAACAAAAAAAACCGGGACATCAACATATTCTCCCGGTTACCGAACATTAAATTTATACAGTTTCTGATTTTTTATTGGACCTGATTGGATACAAGGCTTTCTCCACTGTCTGGGCATTCTTTTCAGTGATTTCCGGTTTGCGCGGGATGGGCGGATATAAATCTTTAGGATCGTCCCACTCCTGTGGCAATTCTACCGGTGCTTGATCCTTCCATTCATCTATCCACTCCTGCGGCAAGCTGCCATAACAGTTTGAGTTTTCAATCATTTCAAGCCAGATCAGGGACCACGCTCTTGGCACAACGCGCCAAATATCGTAGCCTCCGCCGCCAACAGCTATCCATTTGCCGCCGCAATATTTATGGGCAACTTCATGTGCCAGCTTTGGGATTTCACGATAAATTTTCATCGTAGACGATAAATGCGTCAATGGGTCAAGATAATGAGCATCTGCTCCATTTTGCGTAAGAATCACATCTGGTTTAAAGAACTCGGCAACTTCTGTCAGGGCACTCTTATAGGCATCGAGCCATGATTCATCCTCTGTAAATGCATCGACAGGGATATTGAAAGAATATCCATAGCCCTTGCCCTGGCCGCGCTCATTCACATTGCCAGTACCCGGGAAAAGATAGCGTCCTGTTTCATGGATTGATAGAGTACATACATTGGGATCATCGTAAAATGACCATTGTACGCCATCTCCGTGGTGGGCATCGGTATCGACATATAGTACGCGGGCATTGTATTTTTCCTGCAGGTATTTGATCGCTACTGAACTATCATTATAAATGCAGAAGCCCGACGCTTTTCCCCTGAAGCCATGATGCAGACCGCCACCGAGATTCAGTGCGTGGTTTGCCTTACCGTTCATGACATAATCGACTGCTGTCAAGGTGCCCCCAACAAGCAAAGCACTCGCTTCATGCATATTTGCAAAAATCGGTGTGTCTTCCGTTCCCAGTCCATATCCTTCCGCGGATTCACCCTTAAGCTTTCCCTGGCCAGCAAGCTTAACAGCGTTTACAAAATTGGGGTCATGAACGAGGTGAAGTTCCTCATCCGATGCCATCCGAGGCGCAACAATATGTTCCTCATCAATTGCACCAATTTTACGGAGCAAATCCAGCGTAAGTTTCAACCTCATCTGGTTGAAAGGATGATGGCTGCTGAATCGGTAATTCAGCAGCTCTTCGGAAAAGACGAATACAGAGCGGTCGCTCATGATGAAACTCCCGGAAGGTTCGGCCAGAGTACATGATGTCCGGCCTTTTTCAAGTCCTCGATCACAGCGATTGGATTCATCGTCTGGATTCTTACGACGAGGATTTTAAAACGTTCATCCTTTTGGTCAGGGTATACAAGTACGCTCTGGATATTGGCTTTCCTCATACTGATAACAGATGCAATTTCACAAAGCATTCCTGCTTTATTTGGCACCTTAACTTCAATTTGCGAGCCTGGCTGATGTGCGCCAGTAAGCTCAACGAGTGTATGCAGAAGATCTGTCTCAGTGACTATGCCTACCAGCTTTTTATCCTTGGTGATTGGAAGGCAGCTGATATTATGTTCATAAAAAATGGCCGAAATTTCCTCGACAAAATCTAGAGGGTGCCCAGTGATCACATTAGTCGTCATAATCGATTTGACCGGATTCTCGAGTTCACCCTTATGCTCATCCCAATGAAACACAGAAGGGGCGGCATCCTTGATGTCCCTGTCGGATACCAGTCCGATCACACTGTTGTCCTTATTCACTATTGGGATATGGCGAATCTTCTTATCCGCCATTAGCTTGATTGCATCCGCAATTGTATTTTCAGGAAATAGTGTTGTGACATCCTTTTTCATAATTTCCTCGACGATCATGGTTCCTTCCTCCTTGAATGATGAGGTATCATCAATACATAAAACGGTTCATAAACCGCAGTTGGTCAAACTGCTGGATTGATTCAGGTGCGATTCTCTTGCCGATTCGCGCCATCAAACAGTTTGCTGGATGGGAGCTGATTTCCGGATCATCTGTCGCGTACCAGGTTAGACCGCCAGCATTCATCATTTTTTCCATGACTTTGCGATACTCCCAAACATTCAAGCCAGTTCCTTTTAGGTCCCAATGCCAGTAGTATTCAGTCGTGATAATGATATAATCTTCCATCGCGTCATCCATCATGGAAACCATCAGCAAATTCTTGCCGACTCGGCTGCCGCGGAATTCAGGAATGACCTCGATTGCACCAAGTTCTATTAAATCTTCCATTTTTCCTTCTGACCATCTTTCAAGCGGGTCTGGATACAAGTAAGTAACATATCCCACAATCATATGGCCTGAGCGCGCTACGATGATACGTCCCTCCGGCAGGCCGGCAATCTCTACCAATGCCTTGTGCTGCTGGGCAGGGGGACGGAACGCCACTAAATCTTCATGGAATTCATAGCTTGCAAGTTTTTCAGGAGAAATCGGGCCTTCAATGATTAAACGGCCATGAGGAGTTTTCAATTCTTTTGCGTTATAAGTCTTTTTATGTTCCATTCAGTCACCACCCGTCAACAATTCAAACGATAATTCTATTATACATAAAATCTAACAGATAAAAGCGCTTTCACAAAATTTTCTGTATTTAAATATGAATTTTTTCGAAAAGAAAATCCACAAAATTATCGGTATGCTCCGCCTTAAAATGGTGTGTGCTTGTAATAATTCCTTAACCCATGAAAATTTTAAATCACAATATATATTCTACTAATATTTTAAAAATTGAGAAAATCGAATTTTTATACTATAATGTATTTTAAATATAAATCCAAGGGGGATGGATACATGAAAGTGGAAGCGCTACCAGTTACACAAGGGGATCATAACTTGAAAAATTATCAAGAGCTTCATGGGCACTTTGATTGGAGCGAAGCGGAGAAAGAGTTTTCCTGGTCTGAAACAGGCAGGGTCAATATGGCATATGAAGCAATTGATCGCCATGCAGAAGGATTCAGGAAAAATAAAATTGCGCTTTATTATCAGGATGGGGTGCGCAAGGAAAAATATACTTTTAAAGAGATGAAGGAGCTTTCAAATAAAGCTGGTAATGTCTTTAAAACTTATGCTGATGTTGAAAAAGGGGACCGCGTGTTTATCTTCATGCCTCGTTCTCCAGAACTGTATTTTGCTGTTCTCGGGGCAGTCAAGCTAGGCGCGATTGTAGGTCCATTATTTGAAGCATTCATGGAAGGTGCTGTCCGTGACAGACTGGAGGACAGTGGGGCGAAGGTATTGGTGACGACACCTGAGCTTCTTGAGCGTGTTCCTGTCGATGAGCTTCCTGATTTGAAGCATATTCTCCTTGTTGGCGACAATATCGAGGAAAACGACAAGTATGTTGATTTCAACCAAAAATTGGCTGAGGCAAGCAAGAAGCTTGCTATCGAATGGGTTGACCGCACAGATGGCCTGATCTTACATTACACTTCGGGTTCAACTGGAAAACCTAAAGGCGTTCTCCATGTCCATAATGCGATGATCCAGCATTATCAGACAGCCAAATGGGTACTAGACCTTAAAGAAGAAGATGTGTACTGGTGCACAGCGGATCCAGGATGGGTAACAGGAACATCATATGGAATCTTTGGCCCATGGCTTGCGGGAACATCCAATGTAATCATCGGCGGACGCTTTAATCCAGAAACATGGTATAAAATGATTGAAGAATACGGAGTGACTGTCTGGTACAGTGCCCCTACAGCATTCAGGATGCTGATGGGAGCGGGCGATGAGGTAGTGAAGAAGTTCGACCTTAGCTGCCTGCGCCATATCCTGAGCGTCGGTGAGCCGCTGAACCCGGAAGTTGTAAGATGGGGAATGAAGGTATTCAACCTGCGCATCCATGATACCTGGTGGATGACTGAGACAGGAGCACAATTGATCTGTAACTATCCAAGCATGGAAATCAAGCCTGGATCAATGGGTAAACCAATCCCAGGTGTGAAGGCTGCGATTGTTGATGACCAGGGCAACGAATTGCCGCCATACAGAATGGGCAATTTAGCAATCCAAAAAGGCTGGCCATCGATGATGCATACAATCTGGAACAATCCTCAGAAGTATGATTCTTACTTCATGCCAGGTGACTGGTACGTTTCCGGTGACTCAGCGTATATGGATGAAGATGGCTACTTCTGGTTCCAGGGACGAATTGATGATGTCATCATGACTTCCGGTGAGCGTGTTGGACCATTTGAAGTGGAAAGCAAGCTGGTTGAACACCCTGCAGTTGCTGAAGCTGGTGTCATTGGCAAACCAGACCCAGTTCGCGGCGAAATCATCAAAGCATTCATCGCATTGCGTGACGGTTATGAGCAGTCTGACGAACTAATCGAAGAGATTCGCCAATTCGTTAAAAGAGGCCTTGCTGCACATGCTGCACCAAGAGAAATCGAATTCCGCGATAAACTTCCGAAGACACGAAGCGGTAAGATTATGCGCCGTGTATTGAAGGCTTGGGAACTTGACCTCCCAACTGGCGATTTGTCTACAATGGAAGATTAATAGAACTTTTCAAAGAGTGTGAAACCTGGTTTCACGCTCTTTTTGCGTTTGGATAAACAAAACACCGCATCCAGATCGGACGCGGTGTCATTTTTTGCTTAATTGCTAATTTCCATCGCCATTGCCGTTTCCTTCACCGTCACCGTCACCATCACCATCTCCAGGCGGTGGTTCAGGAGGATCTTTTGGTTTAGGATCAGTTGGAGGAGGGTCTTTCGGTTTTGGATCCTTCGGTTTGTCTTCCTTTGGAGGATCCTTAGGCTCTGGCTTTTTGCCAATTTCAATAATATTGGATGGAGCGGATTCTTTTCCGGCAATATCGACTGCAGTAACATAGAATGAACCGTCTCCTGCATTGAAACTCAAGGCTTCTCCCGCTTTGATGCTGCCGACTTTCTTCTTGTTGTTATAGACTCGATAGCCGACAATATCATTTTCAGGGTGCTTGCCCCATGTGATTGTTTTACCGGAAAGCTTGATACCCAGTGCTGCTGGGTTCTTTCCATTTTCGCTTAACTTATCGTCCGCAACAAGAATCTTGTTCCATGCATCCTTTTTAGGAATAAGCTGCTGAGGATCCCTGATTTTATGGCCGATAATGCTTTCCATGTATTCTGGGTTCAGGATTACTCCAGTATCCGTGAACTCGGATGGTGTTGAATCAAGTGCGATATAGCGCTTATCACCAACGGTTACGAATTTGTTCTCGACAAGGCTGTCATCAACCTTTGATGGAGCATACTTTGCAATAAAGTAATCTGATTCAACAAGTCCTGCTTTAGAGCAAGCACTTGAAGGCAACAAACCTGAAACTGCACAATAAGATCTCTTGACGATTCCGCCAGGCATCTTGAAGCGCTCTTCTGGATCGACTAGCTTAGGAGCAACGTCATAGGCGTCGTTCATTAAGTCTGCCCAGATGTATTGGGTCCGGACTCCATAGGTAAGTCCATTATATTTTCTTTCCAATGGTTTAGGTGTGTCATATCCGAGCCAGACTCCGAAAGAGACATTCGGATTGGTTGCCACAAACCAAGAATCGATGTACTCATGACCAGTCCCTGTTTTGCCGGCCCAATCAGAACCGAACTTCAACCTGCCTTTTACAGCAGTTGCAGTACCCCTGTTAATAACGTCACGCATCATATCAATCGTTAAATACGATGTCTGTGGACTGAACACATCTACTGGTTCGGATTTATGCTGGAATACGACTTCACCATTTTTGTCGACTATCTTCTCGATCATATAAGCATCAATGAACTTTCCGCCATTAGCAAATGTACCAAATGCGTTGGTGTTTTCTTCGACTGTGACACCGCCGCGAAGGGAACCAATAGCAGTCGATAAATTAGTATAGTCATGAGGCTGCAGATTGGAGAAGCCCATCTTATCCAGGAAATTAGCAGGTCTTTGCCCGATAATGCTCTTATAAGCCAGTACAGCTGGGACATTATAAGATTTAGTCAAAGCATGTCTCGCAGAGGTCAAACCACTGTACTTCATGTCATAGTTGTTTGGCCAAGGTTTGCTTTTTCCATACAAAAATACCTGGACGTCTGGCAGAACAGAACCCGGGTGTAATTTGCCCAGCTCCATTGCTGGGGCATAAACTAGCAGCGGCTTCATTGTTGAACCGTTCTGCCTAGGAGCTCTAGTAGCATGGTTCGTCTGTTCACGCTTGAAATTGCGGCCGCCGACAAAACTGATGATTTTACCAGTTTTGTTCTCAATCAGTGTGGCACCGATTTCAACTGGCTCTTTGACTATGGTTGTTTTATTTGGATCATCTGGATCTGGAACTTCCTGAGGTTTATCACTACCATAGTAAGGGTACTTCTTTGCTGTTATCTGCATCTTTTCATAAATCTCTTTATTGATGGTCGTATAAATCTTATAACCATTTTGGCGAAGGTCCCTGTCAGCGAGAGCTTGGTATTCCGCCATCAATTTATCGTCTTTTTTCAAGTCTTCTAATTCATAGCCATCTCGCTCAGCAAGTATCTTAGCCAGGATTTCTACCGAACGGGCCTCGATTTCAAACGTCAAGAAAGGATATTCCTCAACAGTATTATCACTAGGAACTTCTTTTACAAAGTCTTTAGTGATATCATAGTTGATCGCTTCCTTGAACTCTTCATCGGAAATGAAGCCTGCACCATGCATTCTTGTAATGACCGTCTTGTACCTGGACATGCCTGGTTCTAGTCCTGCCGGGTCCTTTAGCTTGCCGTGGTCGCTGCTGAATGGCGTATAGCCGAATGGGCTCTGTGGAAGACCTGCGATAAAAGCGGCCTGAGGCAATGTCAGGTCCTTTGCATCTTTTCCGAAGATTCCTTTCGCTGCAGCCTGTACACCGGCAATGTTGCTGCCGTTCGCGTTACGACCGAACGTAGCGACATTCAAATAGGCTTCAAGGATTTCTTTTTTATCAAAAAACTTCTCAAGACGAAGCGCAAGCAGAATCTCTTTTGCTTTACGTTCGAATGAAATTTCATTCGTCAGGATTTGGTTCTTGATGAGCTGTTGCGTAAGTGTACTCCCCCCGGAAGATGTTGCCGAGTTTGTGACTTCCTGGAAAAGTGCACGCATGATTGCTTTTGGAACGACGCCATCATGCTCGTAAAAATACTCATCTTCTGTTGCGACTACTGCATTCACCAAATGCTTCGACATATCGTCAAGCTTTACTTCCTCACGGTATAAATCCGTCCGGAGCTTGCCAAGATAAACATCGTTATCAAAATATAAATCCGATGTTTCCTCGTAGTTGTAAATATCTTTCCTCATATTTTCATAAGGTCGGATTTGTTCATCTTTGACAAGGGATGCAAAATACCCTGCACCTGCTCCTCCGGCAAATCCAGCACCGAGGACAAGCACAATGATCAATAACAACAGCATGTTCCAGACAACCGAATAAGTAATCCTGGCTCCTTTTACGGTCTTTTTATTCGTAAAAAAAGCACCAAAGGATTTAAGCTTCTCTTTCCAAGCCTGTTTTCCTTCATGCATTCATATCATTCCCCCTAAAATCACATACATTATAGCATAAACAGGCTGTCGAATAGATGTTAAAGTGAATTTTTCTGAAAATTTATGTCGAATTTGACAACATATATCGCTTTATGGTAAAAATGCTTTATTAACTTTATAGTAAAAAGCTGTGAAGGGAATGAGTAGTGCTTCTGTCAATGTTCCAGAAAGCCGGCGGCCGCTGTGAGCCGGTACAAACAGAAGGATGAATTACCTCCCCGAGCGCCGCAGTGAACTGAGTATATAGTAGCCGCGGCCGGTTTAACCGTTATTTTATTGAGTGGAAGACATTTTTTTATGTTGTTTTCAAGCCGGGTGGTACCGCGCATACAGCGCCCCTGCATTTATTGCAGGGGCATTTTTTATTTCGCAAAAATCCGGTTACGAAATATATTTCCGAATGGAGGAAGAAAAGATGGAATTACTAAAAGACCTCGAATGGCGCGGGATTATTTACCAGCAAACAGATGAAGAGGGAATGAAGGACCTGCTTTCGAAGGAGAAAATTTCTTTATACTGTGGTGTCGATCCAACTGCAGACAGCATGCACATTGGACACCTTCTTCCTTTCCTGACTCTGCGCCGTTTCCAGAATGCTGGGCATCGTCCAATCGTCCTTGTCGGTGGAGCGACCGGCTTGATTGGCGACCCAAGCGGCAAGAGTGAGGAACGTAAACTGCAGACACTTGAACAAGTTCAACTGAATGTAGACGGCATCAGGAAGCAGCTTGAGCAAATTTTCAGCGTTGAAGGCGAAAATGGAGCGATGATGGTCAATAACTATGACTGGGCAGGGTCCATGGATGTCGTTACATTCCTGCGCGACTTTGGAAAGCATGTTGGCGTGAATTACATGCTGGCAAAAGATACAATCGCTTCAAGACTTGAAACAGGTATTTCTTTTACAGAATTCACTTACACAATCCTGCAGGCAATGGATTTCTACCACTTATACGAAAAGCACGACTGCAAGCTCCAGATTGGCGGCAGCGACCAGTGGGGCAATATTACGACAGGTCTCGAACTGATCCGTAAAATGTCTGCAGAAGGCTCAAAAGCTTTCGGCCTGACAATCCCGCTTGTCACGAAGGCAGATGGAACGAAATTCGGAAAGTCAGAAAGTGGTGCTGTATGGCTTGACCCGGAAAAAACGTCACCGTACGAGTTCTACCAGTTCTGGATCAACACAGCTGATGCCGATGTTGTGAAATACTTGAAGTTCTTTACTTTCCTAGAAAAAGAAGAAATTGAAGCGCTGGAAAAAGCGGTTGAGGAAGAGCCACATCTTCGCAAGGCTCAAAAAGCTCTTGCTGAAGAAATGACACGCATGATCCATGGTGAAGAATCCCTTCAGCAGGCAATCAGGATCTCAGCGGCACTTTTCAGCGGAGATATCAAGAACCTTAGCGCTGATGAAATCAAACAAGGCTTCAAGGATGTTCCTTCTTTTACAGTAGAAGGGGAGGAAGAGCAAGGATTAGTCGACCTGCTGGTTGCAGCGAAAATCTCGCCATCCAAGCGTCAGGCCCGTGAAGATGTTACAAACGGTGCAGTCTCCCTGAATGGAGAGCGCGTCACCGACACTGCATATGTCCTTAGCGATGCAGATAAGATCGAAGGCCAGTTCACGATCGTCCGCCGTGGTAAAAAGAAGTACTTTATGATTAAATACTAGAGATCTTTTCGCAAACGTTGTTGCTTTTTGCATATTATTGAAGAAAACAGCCTTCCTGGATACCAGGAGGCTGTTTTTTAGTGAGTTCGCCTTTTATAATTCTTTTTATTCGCAAAAATGGAGGGTTTATTCGCTAGATATATGCTTTTATTCGCAAAAAAAGAAATTTATTCGCAAAAACCACTAGTTTATTCGCAAACGGTGTATTTTTACACTTTTTCTGTGTCAAAACAAAAACCCCAGCCAAAACGGCCGGGGTTTTATTAAGCACTCTATTAACGAGAGTAGAATTCAACGATAAGAGCTTCGTTGATTTCAGCTGGAAGTTCAGAACGCTCAGGCATACGAGTGAATGTTCCTTCTAGCTTGTCTGCGTCGAAAGTCAAGAAGTCTGGTACGAAGTTGTTAACTTCGATTGCTTCTTTAACTACATCAAGGTTGCGAGACTTTTCACGAAGTGTGATTGTTTGTCCTGGAGCTACGCGGTAAGATGGGATATCTACGCGTGCGCCATCAACCATGATGTGGCCGTGGTTTACTAACTGGCGAGCTGCACGACGAGTGCGAGCAAGACCAAGACGGTAAACAACGTTGTCAAGACGAGCTTCAAGAAGAATCATGAAGTTTTCGCCGTGCTTACCAGGCATTTTGCCTGCTTTGTCGAACAAGTTACGGAACTGGCGCTCAGTAACTCCGTACATGTGGCGAAGCTTTTGCTTCTCTTGTAATTGCAATCCGTATTCGGAAAGCTTTTTACGCTGGTTAGGACCATGAGGACCTGGTGCGTAAGGGCGTTTTTCTAATTCTTTACCTGTACCGCTTAGTGAAATTCCAAGACGGCGGGATAGTTTCCAGCTTGGGCCGGTATAACGAGCCATGAATGACTCCTCCTTAGTTTTTATTTTGTAAAATAAAAACAGATTGTGATTGAACATTTATGGGTATTTTGTTTTCATGTACCTTCGCCCTAGCAGCAGCGGGTTACGAGATACACCATCAAACAAAGTTTGAGGAACAAAATACATACATAATGTAGACCACATAGGCTGCGATATTTTACACAAAGAGTATTATATAATTTATGATGCTATAAAGTCAAGGTCATAATTTATTTAAAGTGTTTTAATATGCCAACTAACCCTAAAAAGTTTGTCTTTTTATGTCATACTATTTTACTAGGTCTATGTTATAATGAATAGTAATTGCTATATTTTTCAAATATTTGGATATTACCTTGCCGCGTGATGAATCATTTTAGTTAATTCAGGCTGCTGCCTGTCCAAACAGCTACTTACAAATCGCTGTTAAGTGATTTTAAAACAGGTGATATATATGGAAGAATTATTGGAACGCGAGATTATATTAGAACTGAAAAGCCGATTTTTTGATTTGATCAGTACTGGCAGATTATCTTTTTCTTTCTTAGAAGTTCTCTCGCAAATGATGGTTATTTTAAAAGAACTCCTGCAAGTTGATGAAATTGACTTCTACGGCTGCCAGGAATGGAAACAGGGAATGCACCTGCAGGCTACAACACGTTTATCAACAAATGACAGTGTGGTTGGTACTTTTCCTGATTGTCTGGTAAGTGAATTGACTGAGAAACCCTATTCTTTCATTAAATATCCAGAATCTATGCCTCAGTACGAACTGTTGCTTGTATTGGCCGGTAATGAAAAACCAAAGGGTTTGTTCGGCTTTCAATTCAGCGGTGGTTCACTGTCCCGGTTATCAGACCGGTTCTTTAATAGGCTTTCTTATGAGTGCAATCTATTCATTGAGAAGGCGCGTAGCCTGGCGTATACAATGGAAGAAGAAAAAAGATATAAGCAATTATTCAGGGTGACGAAGAAATTCCATTCGACTATGGATATGGATGCCGTGCTTGGTGAAATCATATCCACCCTAAGGGAAGTATATCCTTCTTTTACCTACTACCTGCTTTTGTCCCATGACCACAAGGGATATGGAGGATTGCCGGTTAAAGACCTTGAATACGATAGCGATAACCTGACTGCTATGCAGTCATATGTAAGCGGGCAAATCCAATTCGAGGACTCTGTTGTTGAAAAAAATTCCATCATGTACGCACCTTTAAAAGGAAAACAGGGTGTTTATGGAGTTTTGCAGGTCATTGCGCCGAACTCACTTGTTTTTCCGCAAAATGAGGTGGAGTTCATCAAGTTGCTAGCCAATACCGCGGGCAGTGCGTTGGAAAACGCCAAGCTTTATGAACAGTCCAGGAAATTGATTGCCGATTTGCAGTTGATCAATGAAACATCGCATCAATTGAATACAAGCCTTCGTCTAACGGATACCATGAAGTTTATCTGCGGGCAAATCATCAAATCCTTTAATGCTCAGGAAGTCGGTTTCATCATGCTTGATGAAGACCACGATGATTACTCAGTCCTGCAAGGCAGCACAAGCTTTTTCTTTTCAAAGGATGCTTCCAGCTATATAATGAGGATCGCCAAACGAATCAAGCAGGAAATGGAACCATTATTCATCGGAGATATCTCCTTTGATAGTGATGACTCCTCTTTACACTTCCACTCGATTATGGGTGTCCCGATGATCCAGAGCGGGGAATTAAAGGGTTTTGCACTTGTCATGCATGAGGAGCCGTATCACTTTGCGTTTGACACATTCAAGCTGCTGCAGTCTCTTATCCACCATTCAACATTGGCTTTTACCAATTCAATGCTGCGTGAAGAGCTGGAGAAAATGGTTGTTACGGATCATTTGACGAAGCTGTATTCTCGTGGGTATTTGGATGACAAAATGAATCTTTCCATGCTTGAAGATCAACAGGGAACCTTTATTTTGATTGATATTGATAATTTTAAAAGCGTTAATGATCAGTATGGCCATCAGGTGGGAGACGAGGTCCTCATCCAGCTGGCCCGCCAGATTGCGCAGAATATCCGCGGGACTGACATTGGTGCCAGATGGGGCGGGGAGGAACTGGCGATTTATTTGCCAGGGGCTCCTCTCGATACTGGTGTCATGATTGCGAACAGACTAGTAGAAAAAGTAGAAAAAAATACGAACCCGAATGTCACGGTTTCATGCGGGGTATCCACATGGATCAGAGGACAGGAAGACACGACCAAGACCGTGTTCAAAAGGGCGGACCAGGCTCTTTATAAAGCAAAGGGCTCAGGAAAAAATAAAGTAGTCGTACAGAATGAAGACCAGTCTTGCTTTAGTGATAAAGTATAATTATACTTTGAGCAATATCCGGGCTGGCCAAAGAGCTTACACATTTCTTAAAAGCACTCAGAAACGAGTGCTTTTTCTTTGTTTACCAGGAAATCAAAAAATTATTTAGTGCGGATAACTACATGTATTTTCTTAATCCAGCTCCAGCGCCTAGCCCCTCGAGTCGCTTCGGTCCGCCCAATGAAGTCAAAGAACGACTTCACCGGTCGGCCCTCCAGCGCTTGTCGGGGCTGAACGAGGCGCTTGCGCTTTTTGTTCATTTAACAGACCACAGGACTTTTTAAGGGGGTGTGAGAGAAATTACTTTCAATAAGGGGGTAAATATCATATCCTGATTATGGGGGTAAATTGTAAGCGTTTACAGAACATATAGGAGGAATCGTAATGGGAGATAGAAAATTCGAAACAGAAGTTATCCATTCTGGATATAAATCGGACGAATTCAGGGGAAGCCTTGCGCCGCCATTATTTCAAACTAGTACGTTCACTTTCGATACTGCTGAACAGGGTGAAAGACGCTTTGCCGGAGAAGAGGAAGGGTTCATTTATTCACGTCTTGGAAACCCTACAGTTGCTATGCTTGAAGAGCGGATGGCAACGATTGAAAAAGGGGAAAAAGCCCTTGCGTTTGGTTCAGGGATGGCTGCTGTTTCTGCGATATTAGTAGCGCTGACACGCTCAGGCGACCACATCCTTTGCTCGCAGGGAGTGTATGGATGTACGTTCGGACTGCTGCAGCTTATGAAAGAAAAATATGATATTAACCATGATTTTTCGATGATGTCGACGAGAGAAGAAGTATTGGCTGCCATTACCCCAGAGACAAGAGTCATCTACATCGAAACGCCGATCAACCCAACAATGAGACTGGTTGACCTGGAAATGGTCGCGGATGTTGCGAAGGAAAAAGGGATTCCAGTAGTTGTTGATAATACTTTCAGTTCGCCATATCTCCAGAATCCGCTCGAACTTGGCTGTGATTTCGTCATCCACAGCGCAACGAAGTATATTTGCGGACATGGTGATGTCATTGCCGGAGTAGCAGTGGGGCCAAAGGAGATCATGACTAAAATATCGATGACAACGCAAAAAGACATTGGCGGCGTGATTTCACCATTTGATGCATGGTTATTGCTTAGGGGTTTGAAAACATTGCCGGTAAGGATGGACCGTCATTGTCATAATGCTGAAAAATTAGCAGCGTATCTTTCTGATCATCCTGCAGTCGAAGAAGTCATTTTCCCTGGTGACCCTAAACATCCTGATTACGCAATTGCGAAAAAGCAGATGCGTAAGCCGGGCGGCCTGATTTCCTTTAACATTAAAGGAGGCCAAAAAGAAGCGCAGGCATTCATCAATAAATTAAAGCTCATTAAAATAGCTGTAAGTCTTGGTGACGCAGAAACATTGATCCAGCACCCTGCGACAATGACTCATGCTGTAGTCCCAAAAGAAGCAAGAGAAAATATGGGGATCAAAGACAACATGCTCCGATTGTCAGTTGGATTGGAAGCGTGGGAAGATTTAAGGGATGACCTTGAAGCAGCATTCGAAGCTGTCAGGAAAGAAAGCACTATGGAGACAGGCTCGATTTAAGAGAATCCTCCATTTCAGTTAGAAACCCTCCCGGAACACGGGAGGGTTTCTCTATGTTAGCGAATATACTGTACAAGTACAGAAACAAATTCTTCGAGTTTTTGCTGGTCCAGCTCATCAAAGCGATTTTTTTCGGGCGAATCAATGTCAAGCACGCCGATGACCTGACCGTCCTTGACCATCGGAACGACGATTTCCGATTGTGATGCGGCATCGCATGCGATGTGGCCCGGGAAGGCATGGACATCTTCAACTCTTACTGTTTGCTTCTTGGATGCGGCAGTTCCGCAAACTCCTTTGCCGAGCGGGATTCTTACACAGGCTGGAAGTCCTTGGAATGGTCCGAGGACCAGCTCGCCATCTTCCATCAGGTAAAAGCCGACCCAGTTGACGCGATCGAGAAATTGGTTCAATAAAGCAGAAGCGTTGCTGAAGTTCGCAATCGCATTCTTTTCATCCTCTATCAAAGCTTTAAGCTGCTTTATCAATAAATCGTAATTTTTTTCACGGCTGTCGCTGTATGTTTCGACTTTAAACACAGTTTTTCCCCCTCATTCTTGAAGTTTTAATCTACATTGTATCAAAAATCGGCGAAATAATGGAGACTTTGTCGAGCTTTTTATAAAGGAAATTTAAATGATTTCCAGAAAGGTAAACAGTAAGGTTAATTGCGGAAAGTGAGGGGCGGAGCAATGAGAAAAAATTCAAAAGCTGCGATTATTGATGCGGCCATCTACTTATTCAATACGAAGGGGTTCAATGGAACATCAGTAAGGGATATTGCGGCAAGGGCAGACGTAAATGCAGCTAATATCTCATACTACTTCCGGAATAAAAATGGACTCCTCGAAAATTGTTTTACCGTTTTTTTTGAAAGCTATCTTGAAGAATTGGAAAAGGGCTTTTCGTTATTGGAGTGCGGTGCTGAGATTTGCCTGAAGGCTATGGTTGACAATGTATTGAGATACCAGTGCCAAAACAGTCAATTGACAAGGTTTATTTTAAGAGAGATGACAATAGACTCGCAAGTTGTCAGGGAAATTATGTCCACCTACCATGTAAAAGAACGCTATATGTTTAAAAAGGTTCTTGAGGCTGGTATGGGGAACGGAGAATTTAAAAAGCACTCCATCCAGTTCAGCATTTTACAATTAAAAGGGCTGCTGTCGATGCCGTTCTTGAATACCCATTATGTGACGGAGGTTCTGCATGTGCAGCCTCATGAAAAGTACTTTGCAGACAAGTACAGCCATGAGATTTCACAATGGATTAAAGGAACTCTTTGTACAGGCCATCAAATGCAAGAGAAGATGTTGATCAACATATAGGAAACCGGTAAAGATGCCGGTTTCCTTATTTTTGTATTAATATCATACTGTCTAGTCCCTGTCCTAGCTCCTTCGCCTGGTGTGCATCAGAACCGTAAACTAGTCTGATCCCATGCTTTAAGGCTTCGTTGACTACCCATTCTGGAGGATATGGTTCACGGCATAAAGGTTTTGCAGTACCAGCTCCGTTATAATCCAGCTCATAGCCCTGCATCGAAACATTCTCCAGTATTTCAATGATCTCTTCAGTAAACTCATTCTGGATTGGGAATTTTAAGCGGAATTTATTGGCAAGGGTAATATGCCCGATCCTTTTTGGCTTGAATGGCCCGAGATCAGCAAGAATGGATTTCAATACAGTTTGGTAGTAATGACGATGCACATTTTCCACGGAACCGTATGCTTCTGCTATCTCCCCAAAGTTGTCCGGACTGTAATCAAGACAATCATATTTTCCGGAAGGGTTTTTCAAAAAATGAACTGATAGAATGGCGTCATCGAGACGAGGACCGAATTTGTTGAGGAAATTGGCAGTCTGAACCTCGTATCCTTCGATAAAATCAACCTCAAAACCAGTATTGATTTTTATTTTCCCTCTGAACTTTTCTTTGGCTTCTTCAATCGTTTGAAAATATCGATCCAATTCTTCATAACGCATCGCGCTGTCCTTCAGTGGTGTAGGATCTATGAATCCTTCCGGTAGAGGGGCGTGCTCAGCGAATGTGATTTCTGTATAGCCAAGCTCCAGGGCTCTCTCGACGTAATCTTCTATCGTATCTTTAGTGCCATGCGGGCAAAAAGATGTGTGGACATGGCCATCCTTCATAATTTTAGGCCTCCTTTTATATAAGATTTCAAGTTAAATCGGCTTAATTCGGATAATTTCAACAAAAAATATGAATTTAATAGTCAAAAATTGTCGTTTACATGGTAATATAAATACATTATACACGCATTTATAAATTCATTTTATATAGAAGGATTCAGAACTTGGAATTTGTGAGGCCAGGGGGATAACAATGGAGTACATAATCGGCGGAATAGCTATATTGATAATTCTTTTTTTAATCGGATATTTTATGAAACGGAAGTATTACAGTGAGGTCGACCGGTATGAGTCATGGAAAATCGATATCATGAACCGGCCGGTACTGGATGAAATGTCAAAGGTAAAACAGCTGAACATGACAGGCCAGACAGAGGAGCTTTTCGAGCGCTGGCGCCAGGAATGGGATGAACTTGTTACGTCCAAGCTGCCAGGGATCGAAGATTATTTGTTCGATGCTGAGGAGTACATTGACAAATACAGATTCAAAAAGGCTAAGGAATCCCTTGCCGTCATTGATCGCAAGCTGACGGAAACAGAGGATAAGATTAAAAAAATACTCGGTGAGTTGAATGAACTTGTCGGAAGCGAAGAGAAAAACCGTGAAGAAATCGATGGCCTGAAAGAGCAATACAGGGATAATAAGAAAAACCTTCTGTCACACCGCCACAGCTTTGGAAGTGCTGAGGCTAGTCTCGAAGCTTTGCTTGAAAACATCCAGGCAAAATTCATCGAGTTTGATGAAAAGACGGATAATGGGAATTACCTTGAAGCAAGGGAGACCGTGTTGTCCATCCAGGCATTGCTTGAACAGGTATCCAGCAAGATGGAATCCATTCCAGCGCTACTGCATGATTGCCAGTCGGTCATTCCTGCCCAAGTCAGCGAACTGAAGGACGGAGTCAGGGAGATGGCTGCACAGGGGTATGTACTTGACCATCTGAACGCAGAAAAAGAGGTTGAGGAAATCGTAAAGGAATTGACCGAATATCGGGCTTCCCTGGAAAAGGGCGATGTTGAAATCGCTGAACAGGGCATTCAGGGGTTAAAGGAACGTGTTGAGAAGTTATTCGATCTCCTTGAAGCTGAGGTTCTGGCTAAACAATACATTACGAAGACAGAACACGAGGCAAAAGAAACCCTCGTAAAAGCAATAACAGAAAGCAAGACGTTGAAAGAAGAGACAAAGCATATCCAGGAGAGCTATCATCTGAATGATAAAGAGTTGTCGGCACAAACGAATGTAGAACAACAGCTCAAAGGCTTGCTTAAGCGATTTGAATTAATCGATCACAGAATTACTGAAAATGATACAGCACAAAGCCTGATAAAGGTGGAGCTTGAAGAAGCGAAGCAGCAGCTTGATGCACTTGTTGAAGAGCAAAAAGTATTGATGGAAAAGTTGAGTGCCCTAAGGAAGGATGAAATGGCGGCCAGGGATAAAGTATGGGATCTGTCGAAAAAGATTTCCGAACTGATCCGTATTGTCTCCAAAAGCAATATGCCTGGTTTGTCACAGGAATACAAATACCTTCTTGGAGATGCAAATGAAAGCATTAAACAAGTCAATGAAAAGCTTGAGGAGAAGCCGCTGGATATTCCTGTTGTCCAACAGTATTTAGAAATCGCTGTGCTGACGGTTGAAAAGCTTGAAGCATCGACTGAAGAAATCGTCGAGACAGTCATGCTGGCTGAGCGAGTCATTCAATATGGCAACAGATACCGCAGCCGATATCCTTCGGTTGACCGGGGACTCCGGGAAGCAGAAGAGTATTTCCGGAATTACGATTATCGCGATGCACTTGAACAGGCGGCAACTTCAATTGAAGAAGTAGATCCTGGTGCCCTGAAGAGAATCGAGCAAATGTTAGCTGAAAAAGAGTGATGAAAAACGTGGGTCTCCGTCATGGAGACCTGTTTTTTTGGGAGATGCATGCTTCCGGGCATACTATTAATATCAATTGCGATTATTTTTCATTGATAACTTCTTATGATAAGATTTCTAGTTAGCATAAATGTATTGAACAAGGGGGGATACGATGATTTACTTAGACAACAGTGCCACAACTAAACCCTATAAAGAAGTATTGGACTCATTTTTAAAAGTCTCAGAGGATTTTTTCGGAAATCCTTCATCACTTCATAAAATCGGTGGGCAGGCAGAGAAGCTGCTTCAGCAGGCGCGTTCTCAGGTTGCCAGGCTGCTGAATGTAAAAGAAACGGAAATCCTGTTCACTTCCGGAGGGACGGAAAGCAATAATCTTGCTATAAAAGGAATTGCGATGGCCCACCGCGAAAGAGGCAGGCATATCATAACCACAAGCATTGAACATGCTTCCATCCACAATGCGATGGTACAGCTTGAATCACTCGGATATGAAATAACATATATAAAGCCTGATGCAGATGGCTTTATCAGCGCGGATTCGATCGAAAAAGAAATGCGTGATGATACCATTCTTGTGTCTGTGATTCATGTAAATAATGAAGTCGGCACGATTCAGCCTATAAAGGAAATTGGAAAACTTCTAAAAAAGTATCCAAAAGCATTCTTACATGTTGACTATGTTCAGGGAGTCGGTAAGGTACCATTGAACTTTTACGAAGCCGGGATCCATTTGGCCACCATCTCGGGGCATAAATTCCATGGCCTGAAAGGGACAGGCGCATTGTTCATAAAAGAAGGTGTCACCTTGTCTCCATTATTCTCCGGCGGAAATCAGGAATGGAAGCAGCGGAGCGGAACCGAAAATGTAGCCGGCATGGTTGCGATGGCAAAGGCATTAAGGCTGACGGTTGAACAAAGGACAGAAAAGCTGAATCAAATGGTGGAGGCTATGGAAATATTAAGAAGTGGTATAAACCAAATCAAGGAAATCACCATTCACACGCCAATGGATAATCGTGCGCCCCACATATTGAACTTTTCCATCAAGGGTTTGAAGGCAGAAACATTTGTACATGCGCTGGAAGAAAAAAATATATATGTATCAACCACAAGCGCCTGCTCTTCAAAAAAGAAGGCTGCAAGCAAGACTTTGCTGGCAATGGGAGTGTCACAAGAGGAAGCGGAAAGCGCAATCAGGGTCAGCCTGACATACAGCAATACAGCAGAAGAAGCAGAGATAGCAGCAAAGGCAATAGCTGAGACAGTAAAACATTTAAGCGAGGTAGTAAAGAAATGATGTATGACCGTATTTTGGTTCGTTATGGAGAAATATCGACTAAAGGAAGAAACAGGAATAAATTCATTGATCGACTTAGAAAAAATATTAAAAGAGCTTTAAGGGACTATCCGAATGCAGCCATCAAGGCAGAACGGGATCGCATGTTCATCCTTCTTAATGGTGAAGAAAGTGACGGAATTGTAGAGAAGTTGAAAGAAATATTCGGGATTCAATCCTTCAGCCCGGCTGTAAAAGTTGAAAAGGATCTCGATAAAATGAAAGATGCTGCACTTGAACTTTTCAGGAAGATTCATAAGCCGGGCCAGACTTTTAAAATCACTGCTAAACGTTCGGACAAGACATTTGAATTGGATACAAACGGGATCAATTCGGAGTTCGGCGGCCATATTTTAAGGAATGTTGATGACTTGAAAGTGGACGTCCGCAACCCTGATATAAATCTTCAGATCGAAATTAGAAAAGAAGCTGCCTATATTTCGGCAGAAACAATAAAAGGTGCTGGCGGACTCCCTGCTGCCTCTGCGGGCAAAGGAATGCTGATGCTTTCCGGGGGAATTGACAGTCCTGTAGCAGGATATCTTTCTATGAAGAGAGGCCTCGAGGTTGAAGGCGTCCATTTCTTCAGTCCACCATTTACAAGTGAGAGAGCAAAACAAAAGGTTATTGATCTTTCGGAAAAACTTGCAGAGGTAAACGGGCATTTCGCACTTCATATTGTGCCGTTCACTGAGATCCAGCAGGCAATCCACAAGCAAATACCGGAAAACTATACGATGACAACGACAAGGAGAATTATGCTCCGCATAACGGACGCCATCAGGGAAAAACAGGGCGGCCTTGCAATCATCACTGGTGAAAGTCTTGGGCAGGTAGCAAGCCAGACGCTTGAAAGCATGTATGCGATCAATGAAGTGACTACTACACCAATCATCAGACCTTTGATTACAATGGACAAACTTCAAATCATGGATATTGCTCATGATATTGATACTCATGACATATCAATCCGACCATATGAGGATTGCTGTACGGTCTTTGTTCCTTCTTCACCGAAAACTAAGCCAAAGCTCGATAAGGTTCAAAACTTTGAAAGCTTCTTCGACTTTGAGGAATTGATTCAAAAAGCCGTCGAAGGAACTGAGCGTATGGTTCTCAAACCGGCTTCGGAACGAAAAGATGATTCAATGGATGACCTATTTTAAATTATGATGAATTTGTGAACAATTACCAATTAAAGTTTTGAATTAAGCCATGTGTTTTTACACACTCTATACTCACAAGGAGGTGAAACACATGGCAAACAACAACAGCTCAAATCAACTTCTAGTACCTGGAGTATCACAAGCTCTTGACCAAATGAAGTACGAAATCGCTTCTGAATTTGGTGTACAGCTAGGCGGAGAAACTACTTCTCGCGCTAACGGTTCTGTAGGTGGAGAGATCACTAAGCGTTTAGTTCAAATGGCTGAACAACAACTTGGTGGCGGATACTCTCGCTAATTAAAAAATTAATAATATGGCTACAAGGAGCGGGGCAGATGCCCCGCTCTTTTTTTGCACGAATTATTATATTGAAAAAATGTTATCATATAATTTTAAATTTTTAAATAATTTTGTATAATAGGAATTGGGGATAAGAAGGCAAGTACTCACATTAGTGAACCGGCCTGAACAAAACATTATGAGGGGGAAGAGTATGAACAGGGAACAATTAATTGCGCCGCAAAAGTATAATCTTGTATCTGAAATGGAGCGCTTCGCTCAGGATCAAGAAAGAAAAGCGATTGTCTGGGAAAATGAAGCAGGCAGCACGAAAGAAATTACATACCATGAACTTCTAAATAATGCGAATAGAATTGGAAACGTTTTCTCGGAACATGGCTTGCAACAGGGGGATGTCGTTTTGGTCGTCGTGCCGAGATTGATTGAGGCCTATCAGGTTTATATTGCATCGTTGAAAATGGGCTTAGTTGTCATCCCTAGTTCGGAAATGCTAAGAACTAAGGATTTTCAATATCGGATCAACCATGGCGACGTAAAAGCAATTGTAAGCTATGCTCCTTTTACAGAAGAATTCGCAGGAATAGAGGAAGCGGATAACCTGCCTAAGTTTGTTATTGGAGACGAAAGAGAAGGCTGGATCCATCTGGATGCAGAAATGGTTAATGCTTCGGCTGACCTTCCGCTGGCACCTACTGAACGCGATGACATGGCATTCCTTAGCTACACTTCCGGAACGACAGGCAATCCTAAAGGGGTCGTCCATACACATGGATGGGCATATGCGCATCTTCGCACAGCAGCAACAAATTGGCTTGGGATTGAGGATGGTGACACTGTCTGGGCGACAGCAGGTCCTGGCTGGCAAAAGTGGATCTGGAGTCCGTTTTTATCTGTAATGGGAACTGGTGCAACCGGCCTGGTTTATCAGGGGAAATTCGAGCCCCAAAAGTATTTGACACTGCTGCAAAAATATAATGTGAATGTCCTTTGCTGCACACCGACTGAATACCGTCTGATGGCAAAGGTGGAAAATTTAAGTGATTTTAATCTGCCAGGACTTCACAGTGCTGTTTCTGCGGGAGAACCGCTTAATCGGGAAGTAATTGATACATTTAAAAAGCATTTCAATGTCGAGGTGCGCGACGGTTATGGACAGACAGAAAATACATTGCTTGTCGGCGTGACAAAAGGCATGGAATTGAGACCGGGATCGATGGGCAAGCCAACGCCTGGAAACCGGGTCGAAATTATCAATGAAAACGGTGAGCCTTGTGCTCCAGGAGAAGTCGGGGATATCGCTGTCCATGTTGAAACACCAGCTTTGTTCAAGAACTATTACAAGGATCCAGAGCGGACAGCGATGCAGTTCCGTGGTGATTACTACGTAACAGGGGATAAAGCGAGCAAAGATGAAGAAGGCTACTTCTGGTTTGAAGGACGCGGAGACGACATCATCATCAGCTCTGGCTATACAATCGGGCCTTTCGAAGTTGAGGATGCACTTGTAAAACATCCTTACGTAAGTGAATGTGCAGTAGTAGCATCACCTGATGAAATCCGCGGTCATATCGTAAAAGCCTTTGTTGTCCTGCGAGACGGCGTCAGCCCTGAACAGGAGAACCTTGTAGCTGAGCTGCAGCAGCACGTGAAAGAATTAACGGCTCCATATAAATACCCAAGGAAAATCGAGTTCCTTGAAGAACTTCCAAAAACAACTTCAGGAAAAATTCGCCGCATAGAATTGCGCAAGAAGGAATTGGAAGGGGCAAAATAAATAGTGTAGCAAGAGGCAGGCCGCTGTGGTCTGCCTTTTGTATTTAGTTAAATAATTAGCTAAGTAACAAGCAGAGCATGCGTTGTGGATAAAAACTTGGGTATATTTAATTTTATAGGGGTGATTATTCATGAAAATCGAAATTAAAGAGGCAGCATTGGAAGAGTTGAGTAAGGTCCAATTCAGCGATAGTGAAGGAATAAGAATTTTAGCAGAGTTTGTTGGGACATGTTCGATCGCAACGGACATTCAACTGCACATCGAAGAAAAGCAGGCTGATGATGAAGTGATTACAGAAAGCGGTATTAACTTTTTTGTACCAGAAAAATCGCTGGAGTCCCTTCCAAGCAAAATATTCTTGGATTTTAAGCCTGGTTTCGGCTATAAAATATCCTCTGCCGAAGAGACATTTGGCTACAACTTCAAGTTAAAATCACGAAATGAAAAATAACCTGGTCAGGGTTATCTTTCTTTATTGCATTAAACAGTGTGCATAAATTGTCTGTTATTAGCCTTAAAAAAAGATTGTCAGTCCGCAGCATTCCCCTTTATAATGATATTATTTCGAGTCTAGAAAGATTAGGGGGCTGTTCGGATGGATAAAAGGACCGAACAACAAGCTGGTGTCCTATACGCAGCTTTTTCTTATATATTGTGGGGATTCCTTCCTGTTTATTGGAAGCTTTTAGATCATGTAAATGCTGATGAAATCCTTGCTAATCGTGTATTCTGGTCGTTTTTCTTCATCGCCGTCATACTGGTCATTAATAAGAAATGGAGACTTTTCACTGGGACATTGCTCGGGCTGGCCCAAAATAAAAAGCAATTAGCCGCCCTGGCTGTGGCTTCAATGCTAATCAGCATTAACTGGTTCATGTATATCTGGGCTGTGAATACAGACCAGATGATCGAAGCAAGCCTTGGCTATTATATCAATCCGCTTGTAAGTGTCCTTCTTGGGATGGTATTTCTGAAGGAACGCCTATCCTTGCTGCAATATATATCGTTTGCGCTCGCAGCAATCGGTGTATTGATTATGACGATTTCATACGGACAATTTCCGTGGATTGCTCTATCACTCGCAATTTCCTTTGGCCTGTATGGATTGGCGAAGAAATTGATCAAGGTAGATTCTGCTGTCGGGCTGGCGCTTGAAACACTGGTCGTTATGCCGCTCGCAGCCATCTACATTGGCTACCTCCTAAACCAGGGAACGAACTCACTGTTTGCAGGTTCATTGTCAACTACGCTGCTGCTGGCAGGCGCAGGGGCAGCTACGGCAGTTCCACTGCTCTTTTTCGCTAAAGGAGCCCAAAGGATTCCGCTCGCAACACTTGGTATCCTGCAATATATTGCACCGACATTGACACTCATCCTTGGAGTTTTCATCTATCACGAAACATTCTCGTCAATCCATCTGCTTGCCTTCACCTTTATCTGGTCAGCATTGATCCTTTACTCATTATCAAGGACAAAAATGGCAGCAGCTTTGACGGTTAAGTGGAAGAAAGAAAAAGGATTGCATATGTAAGGGGTGCAATCAAAGATCCCCAAAAAAAGAGCTGCGGAATAATCCGCAGCTCTTTTCTTAAGAGGTTAGTAAGTATAAATTCTACTTCGAGAATTGTACAGCTCCAGCGCCTAGCCTTATAAGAATGTCCTCTTCACTTTTTCCCAGAAAGAGTTGTCCTTCAGTTTTACAGTTTTAATAATTTTGTTGCTTAGTTTCACATCGAATTTTTCGACATGCTGGATGCTAAGTGCTTCGTTATCCATTCCCATGATTGGATAATCATTTCCGTCCTGGGCAACCTTGAAGGTAAGCTTTCGGTCTCCGCTGAGGATGAATGATGAGCCAAGCGTACGGAAGTCATTATTGTTCACTGAAGCAAGCTCGCTCACCTGCATGCAAGGAAGCAGCGGGTCTACGACTGCGCCGTTGACCGATTTATTATAAGCTGTGCTTCCTGTAGGGGTTGCGACGATCATGCCGTCCCCGCGGAAGGTCTCGAAATGCTTGTCGTCGATATACACATCCATTACAAAAGCTTTGATGATCGCTGAACGTACGCTGAATTCATTCAAGCAGCCAAAAGTTGTATCACCATCGATTGTAACCTCGATCGTCGGATAGCGTCTGACTTCGATTTGTGCATTTGTGATTGCTTCAATCATTTTATCTGTATCCTCTAGACGGAAATCACAATACATATTCAGGGAGCCAGTAACTGAAATACCGGCATATAGGCAATCATCCCGGAAACCGGTCTTTCTGACAGCCTGCAGGAAGGTACCGTCATCACCAACACTGACGATGATATTAGCGGTACGATAGTCATTCACGATATTGAAATTATATTGTTGTGCCAGTTTATAGAGAGGTTCAACTTTTTCCAGCATGGTTGTGTCTGGCGTATGGTGAAAATAAATATTGCGGCGATCTGGCATATAAATTCCTCCAAACATTTCGTATTTCTTCCATAATTTTACCCACTTTTGAATTCTTTTGCTAAAATAAATGTTATTGACATCAGTTTATCATTTTTTCATAAGGTTTTGAAAGTACGAGAAACTTACAAGGGGGCTTCAAGATGAATGGGAAAAGGTGGGCGGCTTTAGGAATAGCCGTCGGATTGTTCATTGCATCAACATTTATTAATTTTCTGTCGACAGTAGCTTTCAGTGACGCGGAAAATGCGTTTACAGATATGTTTGCCGTAACGGAAGAAATGTTTGCTGAAGAGATTATCGAAGAAGGTGACATGCTGAGCAAGATAGCAGTATTGTCCATTAATGGCGTGATTCAGGATACAGGGGATGCAGAATCATTCTTTGAAAGTCCGCTATATAATCACAGGGCATTCATGGAACAACTAGATTATGTAAAAGAAAGCGACGATGTTAAAGCCATTATTCTGCAAGTGAACTCACCTGGTGGCGGCGTCGTGGAAAGTGCTCAAATCCATGACAAGATCAAGGAAATCCAAAAGGAAACGAAAAAGCCTGTTTATGTATCGATGGGGTCAATGGCCGCTTCTGGTGGTTATTATGTGTCTGCTCCTGCGGATAAAATCTTTGCCAGCCCTGAAACGCTTACCGGATCGCTGGGTGTCATCATGCAGGGAGTTAACTATGCCGGTCTTGCCGAAAAGTATGGAGTTGAATTCACGACAATTAAAAGTGGGCCATACAAGGATATCATGAGCCCATCAAGGCCGATGACAGAGGATGAGCGGGAAATCCTCCAATCGATGATAGACAACTCATATGAAGGATTCGTAAAAGTCATTTCCGAAGGCCGCGGTTTGTCTGTGGAAAGGGTGAAGGAAATTGCGGATGGCCGCATCTATGATGGCCGCCAGGCAAAGCAGCTGAAATTGATCGATGGATTTGGATATCTGGAGGATGTCATAGACAGTGTCAGGAAGGATCAAAAACTCGGAGACGCTACTGTTGTCAAATACACAGAAAGCATGGGATTTGGTTCGTTTTTCAGCATGAGCGCACAAAAGATCATTGGGAAAGACGCAGAAATGGCAGGCTTAATGAAGTTATTATCCCAGCCTAATTCTCCACGCCTGATGTATTTATATGCGGAATAAGGAGGGATAAATATGAATTCGGATGATTTTAAAGATCGGGACAATGTACCCTCTCAATCTGAACCAAAAGAAGCAATGGAAGGGTCCGGAATCTCTGATGCTAAGTCGCATTTTCGGACAGAAACAGAATATCCAGTACCTCAGACTGAATCTGCCAATTACCCACAACCTGAGGTTTATGAAGTTGACAAAGCTGAACCCGTGAATCATATTTACGCTGGTCTCTATGCCGGTTTCTGGACACGTTTTTGGGCTTATTTGCTTGACTTGATTGTAATTGGGAGCATCAACCGGATGATCATTAATCCTGTGTTTCGGGCACTGGATGTACCGTTGATTGAGGATGGGATTCTTTCACCGATAGCCATCGCGACAGCTGTTGTCTTCTATTTATATTTTGTGTTAATGACAAAGTACTTCGGCCAGACCCTCGGAAAAATGGTGTTTGGCTTGAAAGTGGTAGAGCTGGATGGCAAGGGTCTTACTTGGGGAACCGTTATTTTCCGCGAGTGGATCGGCCGTTTCATTTCAGCGACCATTATGGTATTGTATGTGGTCGTTGCTTTTACCAAGAAGAAACAGGGGCTGCATGATTTGTTTGCTGATACAACCGTCATATATGAACCACGATGAAATGGACCTGCTGCGGCAGGTTTATTTTTTTGCCTTTTTGTTGATAATAATAGGCTGAAAGGTTGTGGAGGACGATGAAATGGGTGCTGCTTGCCATACTGCTTCTCACGGTGCTTGTACTTATAATCCTTTTTACTAAAGTTAAGATTTTTTTAGATTATTTCCACGGCAATGATAACGATCATTTTAAGGTGACAATTAAGGCATGGGGAGGATTATTCAAGTTTAAGATAGAAGTTCCTGTAGTAAAAATTGATGATAATTCTCCCACAATCATCGCAGAGCAAAAAGTTAAAACAGGTCCCGATGAAAATATGAAACAACAAAAAACAACTCAGGTTGATAAAAATGATTTACTTGATAGCCTGCATGATATCAGGCAGATGATTACCCACATCGCCGGTCTCCACAAAATCGTCCGGAATTTTTTAAAGAAGGTTACGATTCGGAATATTGAATGGCACACTATGGTAGGCGTATCGGATGCAGCAGCAACAGCTGTGATTACTGGTGCTTTTTGGGCAGTCAAAGGCGGTGTTATTGGGCTTCTAAGCAACTATATGAAAATGAAAGAAATGCCTGTCATGACGATTACACCTAGCTTCCAGCAAACTGTTTCAATTACTAGTTTTAAATGTATGATTCAAGTCAGAGTCGGGCATGCTATTTTAGCAGGAATAAAGCTGGTTAAATATTGGAAGGGCGGCTGGCCAGAATTTAAATCAAAGCCATTATCCGCTCTTTCCGGTGATAATACTAATTCTGTCTAAAATAAGGAGGAAACAGGAATGTCCGACCATCCAATTCAAGGATTAATGACAACTGCCATGGAAAGCTTGAAAGAAATGATTGATGTTAACACAATCATTGGAGACCCAGTAGAAACACCGGATGGAAGTGTGATCCTGACAGTTTCAAAGGTAGGTTTCGGTTTTGCCGCTGGTGGAAGTGAATTTGTTTTGGAAAGCTCTAAAGGAGGATCCGGTGGCTCTGGCGGTTCTGGTGGCTCAGGAGGACAGTCTGGAGGTTCCCAGCATCCATTCGGAGGAGGTAGCGGTGGCGGTGTTTCAATTACGCCAATTGCTTTCTTGATCGTCAACTCTAAGGGTGTAAAAATGCTTCACCTTGATGAAAATACACATTTGTACGAGAAAATACTTGATCTGGCTCCACAGGCTGTTGAAAAAATCCAGCAAATGATGTCAAAGAAAGACCAGAATAGCCAGGATGGCAGCCAGAATAAAAACCAAGGCCAGTCTCAGTCTGATTACAACGGTCCGAAAACAGACCTGGATTTATAAGCAGGTGAATTCACTAAGTAATGGGAAAACCAACTATTTAGCAGGAAGCTGCCTTTTCCAGCGGAAAGGCAGCTTAGCTATGTATGTTGCATCTTGGTCTCCTTACAGTAAAATAATTGCAAAAAAATTCTTTAAAAGATATATTAACACTGTACATATAATGGACAAGGAGGATGAGCAGGTATGGCATCTGTTACATTTAAGGGGAACCCAGTTACATTGTTAGGAAATGAAGTAAAGGTTGGAGACCAGGCACCGGATTTCAAAGTGCTTGCAAACGATCTTTCTGAAGTCACACTTCAGGATTCTAAAGGACAAGTACGTTTGATCAGCGTTGTTCCTTCAATTGACACAGGAGTTTGTGATGCACAGACTCGCCGTTTCAATGAAGAAGCTGCAAACCTTGATAACGTTAAGATTTTGACAGTAAGCGTGGACCTTCCTTTCGCGCAAAAGCGCTGGTGTGGTGCGGCTGGAATCGAAAATGTCCAGACTCTATCAGACCACCGCGAGCTTTCATTCGGTGAAGCTTACGGAGTAGCAATCAAGGAACTTCGCCTGCTTGCACGCGCAGTATTTGTTGTTGATTCAAACGACAAAGTATCATACGTTGAGTATGTGAGCGAAGCAACAGACCACCCTAACTACGAAGCAGCAGTAGAAGCTGCAAAGAAAGCAAACTAATATTACAACCAGTGAACAAGCCGCAGAAAAAACCTGCGGCTTGTTTTGCTTTGATAATAGGAATGTGTGAATTTTTACGATTTCATTTTGGCCAAACGGACAAATGTGAAGCAGGGAACGAGAGATGAGTCCGTGTCCGATAGGAAGGCTCTATCGGATAAACAGAAGGCGCAGAACGAGAAAAGTGTCCGATAGTAAGGTTCTATCGGACAAACAGGAGGCGGAGAACGAGAAAAGTGTCCGATAGATTCTCTGCACAATCCGCCCCCTTTCCGACCATATACCTTGTACACAGAGCAAAACAGGTCTAAAATATATAAATATCTATTCAAATCAGGAGGAAGAAAAGTGAGTATGACTCCGGTCGAACAATTATTTACTGCATTCAATACAACTGCAGATATTTTAAAAGAAGAGTTATCATGTACATATTTGGAAGCGCTGGCTGAAAGCGGGGAAAACATGTTCCAGGGCACAGTGCTCCAAGACGAACTGAATGAAGTCACAAAGAAACGGCTTGAAAAAGTATATAAGGAGATTAACCTTGATTCTTTTAGCAATGAAGAAATTCGCAAAGGCTTCCAGCTTGCGATTTTAAAGGGAATGAAGGAGCATACCCAGCCGAACCATCAAATGACACCTGATTCTGTCGGCATGTTCATTGGCTACCTAGTCAATAAGTTTGTTGCCAAGAAGTCATTCAGGTTGCTTGACCCTGCGGTCGGAACTGGAAACCTTCTTGCTACGGTATTGAACCAGCAGATTGACAAGGAAATCGAATCTGTCGGTGTTGAGATTGATGACCTGCTGATCCGTCTGGCTTTCGTGAATGCCAACCTTCAGAAGCATCCGGTCGAGTTTTTCAATCAGGACAGTCTTGAACCATTGTTTGTTGATCCGGCAGATGCGGTCATTTGTGACCTTCCAGTGGGCTACTATCCTAATGACCTCAGAGCGGAACAATATGAAGTAAAAGCAAAAGAAGGCCATACATACTCTCATCACATGTTTATCGAGCAAAGTACGAAGCACGTGAAAGAAGGCGGGTATTTGTTCTTCATGATTCCTAATGGTCTTTTTGAAAGTGAACAAGCCCCAATGCTTCATGAGTTCATTAAAAACCATTTGATTGTCCAGGGTGTTTTACAGCTTCCAGCTTCATTGTTTAAAAACAAGCAGGCAGCTAAAAGTATCCTTATACTACAGAAAAACGGTGAAGAAGTGAAAGCACCAAAACAGGCACTCCTTGCCGAGCTTCCTAAACTATCGGACGGAGCAGCCGTGAACAGGATGCTGAATAAAATCGATCAATGGTATAACGAAAATAAAAATCTACAGCAATAGAACCGGCTGCATTACCGGTTCTTTTTTCGTTTTGTAGCTTCAGCGCCTAGCCCCTCGAGACGCTTCGGTCCTCCCTATGAAGTCAAAGAACGACTTCACTGTCAGGCCCTTCAGCGCTTGTCGGGGCTGACCAAGGCGCTTGCGCTTTTCTTCTTTGTTTCGGGTATATAAAACATGGCAATATTTTTTTCTAATCATTAGAAGTATCTGAATAAAAACTCATTTCCCGTTTGGAAAAGCTTTGCTTGAAATGTGAAAAAGACAGTGTTTAAATGGGAAAATGAGAGATATAATTGCAGCCTGTGGCACACAATAATGGTGTACTATTTCACTGTATTTTTAATCAGGTTGTTATATAAAAGGAGCGGTACAAATGTCTAAAATAATTGCAATCAATGCCGGCAGTTCGTCACTTAAGTTCCAATTATTCGAAATGCCAAGCGAAGAAGTTATCACTAAAGGCATTGTAGAAAGAATTGGTCTTAAGGATTCAATCTTTACTATTTCTGTAAATGGAGAAAAGAATAAGGAAGTTACTGATATCCCCAATCATGAGGTAGCGGTAAAAATCCTTCTTGATAAACTGACGTCTTTGGGAATAATCCAGTCACTTGATGAAATCGAAGGAATCGGCCACCGTGTTGTTCATGGCGGAGAAGAGTTCAGTGATTCTGTAATGATCACCGAAGAGGTTTTACAAAAAATCGAAGAGCTTTCAGAGCTCGCGCCACTGCACAATCCAGCTAACTTAACTGGTATCCGTGCATTCCAGCAAGTGCTCCCGAATGTTCCTGCGATTGCTGTGTTTGATACAGCTTTCCATCAGACAATGCCTGAAAACTCTTTCCTTTACAGTCTTCCATACGACTACTATAAAAAGTACGGAATCCGTAAGTACGGCTTCCATGGTACATCACACAAGTATGTTTCCCAGCGTGCAGCTGAAATGCTTGGCCGTCCTGTTGAGCATCTGCGCCTGATTTCCTGTCACCTTGGAAATGGTGCAAGTATCGCAGCAATTGAAGGCGGTAAATCTATCGATACATCCATGGGATTCACTCCGCTTGCAGGCGTGACGATGGGAACTCGTTCAGGTAACATTGACCCTGCCTTGATTCCATACATCATGGAAAAAACAGATAAAACTGCTGATGAAGTACTGGACGTCCTGAACAAAGAGAGCGGTATGCTTGGCGTTTCCGGATTCTCAAGTGACCTTCGCGACATTGAAGACGAAGCGGAAAAAGGAAATGAACGTGCAGAGCTTGCACTGAAAGTTTTCGCGGACAGAATCCATAAATACATCGGTTCATATGCAGCACGCATGTGCGGTGTGGACGCAATCATCTTTACTGCAGGTATTGGAGAAAACAGTTCGGCAATCCGTGCCCGTGTATTACAAGGACTTGAGTTTATGGGAATCTACTGGGATCCAGCTTTGAACAAAGTGCGCGGAGAAGAAGCATTCATCAGTTACCCGCACTCTCCAGTAAAAGTTATGGTCATCCCGACAGATGAGGAAGTTATGATTGCTCGAGATGTTGTGCGTTTAGCAAAATAAATCATATTTCAGGCAGAAGCGAATAAGCTTCTGCCTTTTAATGTGGATCGGGAATTTTGGTTTGTTATTAGCTGAATGTGCTAGCGGGACTGACCGAGGCGCTTCGGCTTTTCTTGTGCTATACTGGAAGAAAATTCAGATATGCTGGAGGTTTTTCAATGCCTTTGACTCAACGGGAACAAAAGGTGCTGGATGAATTAAGTGCTTGGGAAAACAATCTCTACGATTATGAACCGAATGATTTTGAATTAGCGTATGATCGATATCTTGAACGATCTTTTTCGCTTTTGCCAGAAGAGGTACAGGAACGCTTTTTCACCTTATTCGACGGCTGGCTTTTCCATCTTCACTCCCTAATCCAGGGTTCACAGCTGCAGATGGATGCCAAGGAAAGGATTCTTTCAGCAGGGCGAGTTTTTCAGCCTGACCTTGAAACCATTCAGGATTTAAGAGAGCTGCCGATTGAACAGCTTGAGTTCATTGCAAGGCAGCAAATTGCCCGCCACAGACTCTATTCCTTCGTCCAGGGTGGTATGTCAGGGAGTGGAGGAAATCTTGTGCTAGGAGCAGATATGCCGGCAATGGCAGTCATTAATTTGCGGATTGTCCAACTGGTTGCGATGACCTATGGATTCGAAGTGAATACTCCATTTGAAATGATGGTCGCATTGAAGGTTTTCCATACTGCGACAATGCCTTCGAGGATGCAGAGCGCTGGCTGGGAAGAGCTGAAGAATGACCTCGAACAAGCAGAAGATTATTATTTCTATGAAGGCAATGATGACCTGACAGACGTGACATGGCTAGAACAGCCAATCAAACAGATCTTTAAGGGGATGGCGATCCTGATGTTCCGCAAAAAGCATGTCCAGGGCATGCCGGTGATCAGCATGGCGATCGGTGCGGGGGCAAACTATCAATTGACGAGAAGGGTCACTGACTTCGCTCATAAGTTTTACCAGATGAGATATTTCAAAGAAAAAGGAGTACTTTAGAGTTATGAGTACACAGGAACATAAACAAGCTGCACCAAGCCAGGTGCGTTGCAAAGTCATAACAGTAAGCGATACAAGAACACCAGATACAGATAAAAGCGGCAAGCTGATGATGGAAATGCTTGAGGCTGCCGGGCATAAGATCGTCGATTACGTGATTGTCAAAGATGAAGCTGAACCGATTAAATCTGAAGTGATAAAAGGCTGCAGCAACTCCGAAGTTGACGTGGTGCTAACGAACGGCGGCACAGGGATTGCCAAACGAGACGTCACAATCGAAACAGTCCAAAGCATTTTTGAAAAAGAAATTCCTGGGTTCGGTGAGATTTTCCGGATGCTAAGCTATACCGAGGATATCGGTTCGGCTGCCCTGCTATCGCGTGCAGCAGCTGGAGTCGTGAATGACCGCGCCGTCTTCTCAACACCAGGATCAACTGGTGCTGTCCGCCTGGCAATGGAAAAGCTGATCATACCGGAGATAGGACATGTGGTAAGAGAACTGACAAAGGATTTATAATACATTACAGAGATGAAACCTTTTAGAGTTTCATCTTTTTTTGTGGATAAAAAGGAATTTAGAAAACATGGTCGAATAACTGTATGGAGTTTCCAGATAAAAGGAAGATTGCTGTGGTTATGAGAGGACAATCTCGAACCGGATAGAAGCAGGTTCGAGTTCAGACAGGTTTGAGACGAAAATGAGTAAAGCTGTCAAAAGTAGAGGCAAGTTCAGACAGGTTTGAGAGGAAAACAAGAAAAGCTGTCAAAAGAAGAGCCAAGTTCAGACAGGTTTGAGCGTAAACAAGAAAAGCTGTCAGAAGAAGAGCTAACTTCAGACATGTTTGAGCGTAAAACAAGAAAAGCCGTCAGAAGAAGAGCTAACTTCAGACAGGTTTAAGCGTAAAACAAGAAAAGCTGTCAGAAGAAGAGCTAACTTCAGACAGGTTTGAGCGTAAAACAAGAAAAGCTGTCAGAAGAAGAGCTAACTTCAGACAGGTTTGAGCGTAAAAAAGAAAATCTGTCAGAAGTAAAGCTGTATCTGGGCAGGGATATTTGAAAGGTAGTATTCAATAAAGCTGGCCATGAAAGTGATTAACAGGGGGAGGCTTTAAATATGTTTGAGTATAAAGAAATTAGTAGAGATGAAGAGCTATTGAACCAAGTAGCGAATCTATACCAACAAGTATGGTATCAAGAAGATCGTTCCATTAGTGATCGAGTGGTAAGGCATGCAGGCTATGACGGCTATAGAGGGTTTGTGGCAATTTCTGAGCAGGAGGAAGTGGCTGGTTATGCTTATGGTTACTTTTCTCAACCGGGTCAGTATTATCATGGATTGCTGTCGAAAGCGTTCAACCCTGAAGAGTATCAAAACTGGTTAGAGGATTGTTTTGAGTTCGTTGAATTGGGGGTGCATCCTGCATTCAGGAATCAAGGGCTGGCAAAACAGCTGGTAACCCGGTTAATAGATGGTGTAGAACATAAGAATGCGGTGCTAACAACGCAATCTAATAATGCTCCTGCCCGCAGTCTTTATGCAAACTTGGGATGGACTGTTATAAATGAGGCCTTTTATCCAAATGGTGATGAAGAATCATATATCATTATGGGAAAAAAGCTTCAAAAGGAGGATAAATGAGGTTATTAATCACGATTATATTTATTTTTATTGGCAGTATTCTGGTTGGTTCAACCATTGATCAACTCAGTTCATTCGGAAATGGAGTGTTGAGATTAACAGGGGCAGCTTTGATGATAGGTGCCGTTTATTCTTTTAATAAAAGTAGAAACAAAAAATAGCCTGGAGATTCCGGGCTATTTTTTGTGCAATTAAAAGTGCTATTGATGCATTTTCTCTGATGAAATATCCTGTTGGGTGCGATACCAGAGCCAGAGGTCATTTATGATGGACGCCAGCTCGGAAATTTCACTGTTCAGTTCGCATGAGCGGATGAAGTTGCTTTCATCGGAAAGCTGGGCTTGCTTCAGGTTGATTGTTTTTTCAAGCTCTGCGATCCGGTCAGGAATGCTGCCGCGAATTTTTTCCCAGTGGAGGAGAATCGCGTGCCGTGTGTCGATGTCGTAATCTTCCCAGTTTTCTTTTAGGTCTGGCAGGGGAATGCCCAGTCGGCTGTTAAAAAGAAAATATTGTTCCATTTCTGTTGGAACCCCCATTCCGGTAATCATTGCTTTCATTCTACTATACTTTTATTTCCTCTTCTACACTAGTCCCTCAGAAGTTTCTTACCAAAAACTAAAATTTCAACTTGAAATGTTCTGTAAAACCTGTTAATTTAATAACATTGAATAAAGATTTATTTAAATGTATAAATATCCAAAATAAAAAGGGGCATAAAAAATGACTGAAAATAAATTGGTGCTTGCCTATTCCGGCGGGCTTGATACATCTGTTGCAATTAAATGGCTAAAGGACCAGGGCTATGCAGTAATTGCTTGCTGCCTTGATGTTGGAGAAGGAAAGGATCTTGAATTCATAAAAGAAAAAGCTTTGAAGGTTGGCGCAATCCAATCATACGTCTTGGATGTCAAAGAAGAATTCGCCAACGATTATGCACTTTTCGCCCTCCAGGCCCATGCATTATACGAAGGGAAATATCCGCTGGTATCTGCATTATCCCGTCCATTGATTTCTAAGAAACTAGTAGAAATTGCTGAAATGGAAGGTGCAACGGCGGTCGCACATGGCTGCACTGGAAAAGGAAATGATCAGGTGCGTTTCGAGGTATCGATCAAAGCATTGAATCCGGATCTTAAGGTAATTGCTCCGGTTCGTGAATGGAAATGGTCACGTGAGGAAGAAATTGCTTATGCAGCTAACAATGGCATCCCGATTCCGATCAATCTTGACAGCCCGTTCTCAATTGACCAGAATCTTTGGGGAAGAAGCAATGAATGTGGCATTCTTGAGGACCCATGGCAGGCGCCTCCAGTTGAGGCTTACGAACTGACATCAGAGCTCGAAGATACGCCTGATACACCGGATATCATTGAGATTGAATTTGTCGAAGGGGTACCAACAGCGATTGATGGCAAAGCATATCCACTTTCAGAATTGATCCTTGAGCTGAACGCTGTTGCAGGTAAGCACGGTGTCGGAAGGATTGACCATGTGGAAAACCGTCTTGTCGGCATCAAGTCACGTGAAGTATATGAAGCTCCTGCGGCGATGACCTTAATCAAAGCACATAAGGAACTTGAGGATATCACGCTGGTAAAAGAGGTAGCGCATTTTAAACCGGTAATTGAGAAAAAGATGACAGAATTGATTTACGAAGGGTTATGGTTCTCGCCACTTCAGGAAGCACTGGCAGCGTTCCTGAAGTCAACCCAGAAGCATGTAACAGGTACTGTCCGAGTCAAGCTATTCAAAGGCCATTCAATTATCGAAGGCAGAAAGTCACCGTTTTCTTTATACAATGAAAAATTGGCCACTTACACTGCGGATGATGAATTCGACCACAGTGCTGCTGTTGGATTCATTAATCTTTGGGGACTGCCAACAGTTGTTCACAGCATGGTCCAGGGCAAGAAGGTGACAGTGTGAAGAAGTTATGGGGAGGCAGATTCACAGGATCCGCAGAGGAATGGGTCGATGAGTTCGGTGCATCGATTGGCTTTGACCAGGAACTAGCGGACCAGGATATTGATGGCAGTATCGCCCATGCCACAATGCTCGCGAAGTGCGGAGTCATAACAGAGAGTGAAGCGGATGTAATCATCCACGGTTTGAAAACCTTGAAGCAAAAAGCGAGCAAAGGTGAACTGGAATACTCAGCTAAACTTGAGGACATCCACCTGAACATTGAACATCACCTGACTGAATTGATCGGTCCAACCGGCGGCAAGCTCCATACGGCAAGGAGCAGGAATGACCAGGTGGCGACGGATATGCATTTGTACCTTAAAGAACAGGTATCCGAAATCATCGAGCTGATCACTGAGTTCCAAAAATCTTTGGTCCTTAAGGCGGAACAGAATATTGAAACGCTGATGCCTGGCTATACTCATTTGCAAAGGGCACAGCCCATCTCCTTTGCCCATCATCTGATGGCTTACTTTTGGATGCTTGACCGGGACAAACAGCGTTTTCAAGATAGCATGAAAAGAATCAATCTTTCTCCGCTTGGTGCAGGTGCGCTTGCGGGAACTACTTTTCCGATTGACCGACATATGACAGCGGAAATTCTGGGGTTTGAAGCCATTTATGAAAACAGCCTTGACGCTGTAAGTGACCGCGACTTTATACTTGAGTTCCTCTCAGGCAGCTCAATTTTAATGACGCATCTGTCACGTTTATGTGAGGAAATCATACTGTGGTCGAGCCAGGAGTTCCAATTCATCGAGTTATCAGATGCCTTTACGACGGGCAGCAGCATCATGCCTCAGAAGAAGAATCCGGATATGGCTGAACTGATTCGCGGTAAAACAGGCCGTGTCTATGGCAGCCTGATGGGACTCTTGACCGTATTGAAAGGATTGCCTTTAGCCTATAACAAAGATATGCAAGAAGATAAAGAGGGCATGTTCGATACTGTCAAAACAGTGAAGGGCTCCCTGAAAATTTTCGCTGGCATGATCAGTACGATGAAGGTGAAAGAGGACAAAATGGCCAAGTCGGTCAAGAATGATTTTTCAAATGCCACGGAGCTGGCGGACTATCTGGCAGCCAAAGGAGTACCTTTCCGTGAGGCGCATGAAATCGTCGGCAAGCTTGTCCTTGAGTGTATCCAAAAAGGATGCTATCTTGCAGACCTGCCACTGGAAGCATACCAATCCATGAATCCATTGTTTGAGGAAAATATCTATCAAGCATTGAACCCTTATAATGCGGTGGAAAGACGAAACAGCGCTGGAGGGACAGGTTTTTCACAGGTGAAAAACCAAATCGAAAAAGCAAAAACATCACTATGAATGGAAAAAGCACGCAGTCTCGAAAACTGCGTGCTTTTTTGTATGATTAGTGAGGTTAATTTTCTTTGTCAGTCCGAACAACCAGGACATCACAGGATGCATAGCGGGTAATGTGCTCAGAGACACTTCCGATGAAGAAGCGTTCCACCGCATTCATTCCTGTTGCTCCGCAAATGATCAGGTCGGCGTTATATTTCTTTGCAACATCTTTCGCAATCTTGACCTTTGGTGAACCATAATCGATGTCATAATCTACGTCTTTGATGCCAGCTTCGAGAGCCTGCTGTTTGTAGCTTTCCATCAATTCTGTTGCAAATTGTGTCGCACGCTCTGAGATAGTGCGGTCATACGCCTCAACAGTAGCAAAGGTGCGTAAATCGATTATGTGGGTCATGACCAGACTCGCGTCGTTTCTTTTTGCGATTTCAATGGCTTTTTTAAAAGCCCATGCTGCTTGTTTAGAACCATCAACGGCAACTAAAATGTTCTTATAATAAAGTGCCATAGTTCTCGCCTCCTTTACCTATATTATACAACAGTTTCATTAGTATAGCTGTGACAATCCAACGAAAACTATAGATGCAAGCATCATATTGAAGGAGGATTTCACATGGATAAAAAGGAACAGAGAGGCCGGTCATTTTATGATTACGATGATCAGGGTGTCATGCAGGTAAGCCAGCAAATCATGGATTCATACAACAGCGGGGTAGTCCCGCAGGAACAGATGCAAGCAGCAGTAGAAAACAACGAGGAACATAGATAGGACCAGTTTTCAGAGATAAAGCTTCTTAATACGGGAGCCTTTCAACCTGGCTAAATGCAATGAGTTGGCTTGCTAAGAACCCTAATCTTAGCAAGCCTTTATACTTTCCCCAAAAATTAAAAATATACAGAATAGTATATTTTAGGGAATTTTGTACGAATTGTTTTGCCAAAAGCATTTTTTTCTACTAAAATGAAAGTGTTTTCATCCTAGCCTACTTAACCTATTTTTTTATTTCATAATTTGAAAAAATGATATAGTGGTGACAGGGTAGAAATGGCAGGGCAATTATTATTATAGGAGGTATGCAATAATGCGTATCGGTGTACCTAAAGAGATAAAAAACAATGAGAATCGTGTGGCTATGACGCCTGCGGGAGTAGTAAACCTTGTAAACTTCGGTCATGAAGTTTATATCGAAACAGGAGCTGGAATCGGCTCAAGTTTTACAGATGAAGACTACAAAGCGGCTGGCGCTCTAATCGTTGAAAGTGCCCAGGAAGCATGGGCACAGGATATGGTCATGAAGGTTAAAGAACCTCTGGCAGAAGAATATGGTTATTTCCGTGAAGGCTTAATTCTATTTACATATTTGCACCTTGCTCCAGAACCAGAGCTGACAAAGGCTTTGATCGAGAACAAGGTTGTCGGCATCGCTTATGAAACTGTACAACTGGCTAACGGCTCTCTTCCATTGCTTACACCTATGAGTGAGGTTGCTGGCCGTATGTCTACACAAATCGGTGCACAATTCCTTGAAAAGGTCCACGGAGGAAAAGGAATACTGCTTGGTGGCGTTCCAGGTGTCCAAAGAGGAAAAGTAACAATCATCGGTGGCGGTGTTGCAGGGACAAATGCAGCGAAAATGGCTGTCGGCCTTGGTGCACAGGTTACAATGATCGATTTGAATCCAGACCGTCTTCGCCAGCTTGATGATATTTTTGGATCTGACATTACCACGTTAATGTCTAATCCTTTGAACATTGCTGAAGCAGTCAAAGCATCTGACCTTGTAATCGGTGCGGTTCTGATTCCGGGTGCGAAGGCTCCTAAGCTTGTAACAGAAGAAATGATCCAGTCGATGAACCCAGGTTCAGTTGTTGTCGATATCGCAATCGACCAGGGTGGACTTTTCGAAACAACTGACAGAATCACGACACATGACAATCCTACTTACGAAAAGCATGGCGTTGTACACTACGCAGTTGCAAACATGCCAGGTGCAGTTCCTAGAACATCAACAATTGCGCTGACGAATGTGACAGTGCCTTACGCTGTCCAAATTGCGAACAAAGGCTACAAGCAGGCTTGCCTCGACAATGCAGCATTATTAAAAGGAATCAACACGCTTAATGGCTACGTGACCTACCAGGCAGTAGCTGAAGCACACAACCTCGTTTACTCTGAAACAAAAACATTATTAGAGCAAATTTAATTGCAGGAGGTCCGGATGAATAATCCGGATCTTTTATTTTCAGGTTCCGTCAATTTCGTACAAAGCTGTTTAAAATCTTTCAATTTTAGCGTATATTATTTATGGGATATACGGGTTCTTTGCTAGAAGTCCCGTGTTAATTTGTTATTGAGGAGTGTCATGATGGAAAAAGTACTTGTTTTTGGACATAAAAATCCTGATACGGATACAATCTGCTCTGCCATTGCCTATGCTAACTTAAAGCAAAAGCTTGGCGTTGATGCGGAAGCGGTACGTTTGGGCCAGGTCAATGGAGAAACTCAATATGCGCTTGATCACTTTAAAGCTGAAGCACCGCGCCTTGTGGGGAGAGTTTCAGAAGAAGTGGGCCAGGTCATCCTGGTTGACCACAACGAACGCCAACAGAGCGCTGATGACATCACAGATGTTCAAATCGTCGAGGTTATCGACCATCACCGCGTGGCTAATTTTGAGACAAGCGATCCTTTATACTTCCGCGTTGAGCCAGTAGGCTGCACAGCGACAATCTTGAATAAGATGTATAAGGAAAACAATGTTGAAATTGATAAAAACATCGCAGGCCTGATGCTTTCTGCAATCATCTCAGATTCATTATTGTTCAAGTCTCCTACTTGCACTGACCAGGATGTGGCAGCAGCGCGTGAATTGGCTGAAATCGCTGGTGTAGATGCTGAGGAATACGGTCTTGAAATGCTAAAAGCTGGTGCGGACCTTAGCAGCAAAACAATCGAAGAGCTTATTTCCCTTGACGCCAAGGAATTCCAGATGGGAGATTCCAAGGTTGAAATCGCACAGGTAAACACTGTTGACGTCAATGATGTCCTTTTGCGCAAGATAGAGCTTGAAGAAGCATTGATCAATAAAGTGACCGAAAAGAATCTTGGTCTATTCTTATTGGTGATTACTGATATCTTGACGAATGACTCCGCAGCGCTTGCGATTGGTGAAAAGGCTGCTGCTGTTGAAGAAGCATTCAATGTTACACTTGAAAACAACACTGCTACCTTAAAAGGTGTAGTATCACGGAAAAAGCAGGTCGTTCCTGTACTGACAAATGTACTTGCGAAATAAATTCTATTAAAAAAACCGTCTTGGCCAATTTAATTTGGCAGGACGGTTTTTAAATTTAAGCGAATTTCTCAGTTCGAGCAGAAGCTTTTTTCAGCTTTAATGTAATATAAGCAAAATAGACGAAAGCAGCAATTGAGAAGTAGATCCAGGCGTTGGCAACCTGGTCTGTTTTCCATAAGCCTGTCATGGATAATAATGCCGGGAAGGTCAATGTCAGCCATGATTGGACCATTGCCACCTTGCCTATATAGACGTCGATTTTCTTGTTCATACCCATCGAAAGGAAGAACAGGAACCATAGATAGGCCCACATAAGCCATGTCAAAGCGTTCACGATATCTTCAAAATGTACATATGCTACTGCTGCATAAATGACTGCAAGTACTGCAACCCAGAGGGAATACCATCCAAGTCCGGTGCCATCAAGGTCTTTCCATAATGTCAAACCGACATATAAATAGGTGAAACCAAATAGAAAAATGCTTGCCAGGCTGTAGACCGTCCAGTTGTTCTGGTCAGAAACAGCAATCAAGTAAAACGGCACAATCACTTGCAGTGCCCCGATGAATAAATTGAATACGGCCACGCTTTTCGCATTTGCCTTTCCCAGAAGCATTAAGCTGTTCAGGAAGAGTGCTGCGCCTGATAATAATAAACCTGCGTCTCCCATGATGTATGCCGTCCCAAGAGATGGGCCGGCTCTTTCCTCCTTTTGTTAGAAAAAATCGTTCGAATAAGAAAGAGCAACTCTTTTACCCGATAGGATAGAGGAGTTGCCCCTTGTTAAACTTAAATTAATCGATCTATACCATTTTCTTTGACATATCAGCCTTATCCATATCCTTGGATGTGAAATATCCAGGAAGGATTTCGCTGATTGTCGTTTCCTTTACATCGCCATTCAGATTGGCAAGGTAAATTTTTGTATCGTCAGTCGCGAATTCTGCAATTACCTGGCGGCAGGCACCGCAAGGAGAAACGGGGCCTTCAGTGTCTGCGACTACTGCAATAGCCTTAATCTCAGTATCACCTTCAGATACAGCCTTGAAAATAGCCGTTCTTTCAGCACAGTTAGTCAGACCATAGGAGGCGTTTTCGATATTGCAGCCAAGATAAACATTGTCATTGCTAGTGATAATTGCAGCGCCAACCTGAAACTTAGAATATGGAACGTATGCTGTGCTTCTTGCTTCAATAGCTTTTTCAACAAGCGTCTTTTTATCCATCGTCCATTCCCCATTCCCAATTGATTTTTGTTAATTCTTAGTAAGAAGACTCAGAAGTCAGGCCGTTGACTATTGCCACGCCAGAGCTTGCTCCAATTCTTGTTGCTCCTGCTTCGATCATGTTTTGTGCATCCTCAAGGCTTCTTACTCCGCCGGAAGCTTTAACGCCAACATCAGGTCCAACAGTTTTTCTCATTAGGGCGATATCTTCCACAGTTGCTCCGCCTGTTGAGAAACCAGTTGAAGTCTTGACGAAATCTGCTCCTGCATTAACAGAAAGCTTGCATGCCATTTCTTTTTCCTCATCAGTAAGAAGGCAAGTTTCAATGATAACCTTAGTCAATGCTTTGCCTTTTGCAGCGTCAACTACCGCTTTGATATCTTTTTCAACTAAATCGTATTGCTTGTCTTTCAAAGCGCCGATGTTGATAACCATATCGACTTCTGTCGCGCCATTTTCAATTGCATTCTTTGTTTCGAATGCTTTTGTTTCTGAAGTTGTAGCTCCTAGTGGGAAGCCGATTACTGTACACACTTCCACTCCTTCAGCATCCTTAAGAATTTCAGCAGCTTTCTTAACCCATGTTGGGTTAACGCAAACAGAAGCAAATTTATATTCTTTTGCTTCCTCAGCCAGCTTTACAATCTCCGCTTCGGTTGCATTTGCTTTAAGTAATGTGTGATCAATCATTCCTGCTAAGTCTTTAGACATTAGATCAAACCCTTTCTGTATTAAAAATATGTTGAAACGCTTTCATAAGGAAGAAAAATATATAACCCAAATATATTATGTGTAACTTACATGAATAATATATCAGGTAGGTGAACATATGTAAATAACCTCGTGAACATATGTAAAAATAAAATATGGAAATACATGAATTTGTCATATTTCTTATCAAAATTTTCTTTTGACTTTGAAATGGTATTTCATTATAGTTGCTATATAAAAATGAATAAATCATCCTGCTTTCGCGGGAGAGGTTCATAGCGGACACCCTCTATAAAAAACTATGGCTTTGATTAATTCAACCATATCTCAGAGGATATGGTTTTTTATTTGATAAGCAGGGTTCCCGGCCTCAAATAGCGGCTGCAGATATATAGGAGGCTTTTAAAATGGCTGGAAGAAAAGATGAGGAAATGAAAGATTTGACATTGCTTGGCAATCAGGGAACGAAATACTTATTTGAATACAGTCCTGACATCCTAGAAACTTTTGAAAATAAGCATCCGTACAGGGACTACTTTGTAAAATTCAACACACCGGAATTCACAAGTCTTTGTCCAATAACAGGACAGCCTGATTTTGCTTCTATTTATATCAGCTACATTCCGGACAAGCTGATGGTGGAAAGCAAAGCGCTGAAACTGTATCTTTTCAGCTTCAGGAACCATGGTGATTTCCATGAAGATTGCATGAATATCATCATGAACGACCTGATTAAGCTGATGGACCCTCGATATATTGAGGTTTGGGGCAAATTCACCCCAAGAGGCGGAATCTCAATTGATCCATACACCAACTACGGCAAGCCTGGAACTAAGTACGAAGAAATGGCTGATTACCGGATGATGAACCATGATATGTACCCGGAAAAAGTAGATAATCGCTAATTATTGAAGAGCAGACACATGTGCTGCTCTTTTTTATGGAGCTTGTTTTCGCATTGAAAAATGCAGGAGTGATTTTTTGCAGCAGCAAAGTTTATAGAAAGAGCATTATTGGAAAAAAACACGGATATTTTCCAACCCGCTATAAAACGTTGAAACTCGCTATAAAAAGTGAAAAACTCGCTATAAAAGTGAAAAACTCGCTATATAAAAATGAAAGTCGCTATAAAAAATAAAAAGTCGCTATAAAAATTGTGAAGCGTTGTTTGCGCCAAGGAAATTAACCTTTTTAGCCAATAATAAACCGCCTGGTCACGTGATTCAGGCGGTTTTAATTTATTTTACGATACAAAAACCAATTCCTTAGGGAATTTCGTTAAAATCTCGATTCCATCTTCGGTAATGACGACATCATCTTCAATTCTTACGCCGGCTACACCTGGTACATAAATTCCCGGCTCAGCAGTGAACACCATGCCTTTTTCCATGATTAAAGGGTTCGTGCTTGTTAATGATGGATATTCGTGTACGCTGACTCCAAGTCCGTGTCCGAGGCGGTGAGGGAAGTAATCTCCGTATCCAGCTTCTTCGATCACATTGCGTGCAGCAAGGTCTACCTCTGAACATGCTACACCAGCTCGTGCTGTATCAAGAGCTTTCAGCTGTGCTTTTAGAACGGTGTTATAAATTTCTTCCTGCTGTTTATTGATTTCACCGTAAGCAACGGTCCTTGTGATATCTGAGCAGTAACCATCCATCACAACACCAAGGTCGAACAAGACGAGGTCACCTTTCTTGATCTTTGTCAGGCCTGGAGTACCATGGGGAGCAGCTGCATTTTTACCAGTAAGGACCATCGTTGAAAACGACATTTGCGTTACGCCTTTTTTCTTCAATTCATATTCAATCGCTGCAAGTACATCAAGCTCGGTCTTGCCTTCCTGGATTTCATTCACTCCTGTTTGGATAGCAAAATCAGCTAGCTCACACGCTTTTCTCAGTTTCTGCAATTCCTCTTCGGTTTTAATCATTCGCATCAGGCGAAGCTTTTCTTCAGCAGATACAAATTCAGACCCCCCAAAAAGGCCAGCCATTTTTTCATAACGCTCTACATTTAGTTGTTCCTTCTCAATGGCTGTTTTCTTGATGGAAGGAACACGCTTTTTGATCGCGTTGTAAGCCAATTCCATTGAATCATCCGTATCGCTGTATCCAATGATTTCAAGTCCCCATCCAGCGTTTTTCGCATTTTCTTTATCCATTGCCGGGCAAATCATGAAGGGTTCAGCATCCTGGAAAACAGCAACAGCCAGCAGTCTCTCGTGAGGATCGCTTAAAAATCCGCTCAGGTAAAATACATTGTCAGGAGATGTAACAAAAGTGACATCTACACCATTGTCCTTCATCCATCCTGATAATGCAGCCAATCTTTCAGTCATAGAAATTCCTCCTCTGATATGTACATCACACTATGAGAGTAGCAATTCACAAGTGAAAAGTAAAACTTTTACCGACGGGGCTAGGTGGGTATAAAGAAAAATGTAGCAGGAGATAAGCAAGAAACGTTGAAATATATAATGGATGATTGAAAGGAGCGATAACTATGAATGTATCTTATCACGGCCATTCTGTTGTTAAAATTGAAACAAATGGCAAGACAATCCTGATTGACCCATTCATCACCGGCAATGATCTTACTGATTTGAAGGTGGAGGATGTGAAGCCGGATGTCATCATCCTGACCCATGCACACGGAGACCATCTGGGGGACACGGTGGAGCTGGCTAAAAAACATGATTCACTTGTAATCGCAAACTTCGAAGTTGCTACATATTTAAGCTGGAAGGGCTTGAACACTCATGGCATGTCCATTGGCGGTGCTTATGAATTTGATTTTGGCAAGGTGAAAATGACACCAGCATTCCATGGCACAGGCATGGTCACTGAAAATAATGAAATCATTTATGGCGGCATGCCTGCTGGAATCCTGTTCATGGCAGAAGGCAAGACAGTTTTCCATGCAGGTGATACAGGATTATTCTCTGACATGAAGCTGATTGGCGAAAGGCACCCGATTGATCTGGCATTCCTGCCGATCGGTGATAATTTTACGATGGGACCGGAAGATGCTGCTTTGGCAGCAGAATTCCTGAATGCTAAGGAAGTCGTTCCGATTCACTTCAATACGTTTCCGCCAATCAAGCAGGATCCGCATGCTTTTGTAAAAATGCTTAAGAAAAACAAAGGCACCGTACTTGAAGCTGGAGAGGCAATTGAATTATAGAAATCACCGGCTGCACAAAAATTGTGCAGCTTTTTCTAATTTACATGCTTTTTTTAGCTCTGGAAGCATAGATATAAAATAAGACAACCTATAGGAGGGGGAACATGAAGAAAAACCGTTACTTGCTATACTTGCTGTTATGCGGCGTGATGCTATACATAGGAATGCCGGAGCTTAACTTCCAGGTTGGAGGGAAGGAAGCTTTGTTCGCCGGTTCATGGCTGTTCCTGGCATTTCTCGTTTTTGCAGGGAATCTGGCAGCCTTTTTATACACTCCAAAAAAGCGCGCCCGGAAAGCCGGCAGCAAAATGGAAGCCAACCTGAAAAGAAAATCACGCGTTTATACTGGCTGAGCGAATCAGCCAGTTTTTCTTTTTGCGATAAAAAACTCCTAAACCCTAATTAAATTGAATCCAACCCTTTAAAACCTTATAATGATAATGGATAGAACTACTTTGTACGGAAAATTATTAAAAAGGGTGAAAGTCTTGGCAACTAAGCATGAACAAATACTTCAATATATAGATGAATTGCCAATAGGAGAAAAGATATCGGTACGCCAAATCGCCAAGGCGCTTAACGTAAGCGAAGGAACTGCATACAGAGCCATAAAGGATGCTGAAAATAAAGGGTATGTAAGCACAATTGAACGTGTCGGCACCATCAGGATTGAGCGGAAAAAGAAAGAGAACATTGAAAAGCTTACTTTTGCCGAAGTCGTCAATATCGTCGATGGACAAGTACTGGGCGGTCGCGCCGGACTTCATAAAACATTGAATAAATTCGTCATCGGTGCAATGAAACTTGAAGCGATGATGCGTTATACAGGAGCGGGCAACTTGCTAATTGTCGGGAACCGCGATAAAGCGCATGAACATGCGCTAAGGGCAGGGGCAGCTGTTTTAGTGACCGGGGGCTTCGACGCCGAAGATCATGTGAAAAAGCTTGCAGATGAACTACAGCTGCCGATCATTTCAAGCAGTTATGATACTTTTACAGTAGCGACAATGATCAACCGTGCGATATACGACCAATTGATCAAAAAGGAAATCATCCTTGTCGAGGATATCCTGACGACGGTTTCTGAAACCATTTTTCTCAAAGCAGATGACCGGGTATCGGATTGGTACCGTCATAAGGATGAAACACTGCATAGCCGCTTCCCGGTAGTGGACCAGAATATGAAAGTAATAGGGATGATCACATCGAAGGACGTTATGGGGCATGAACAGGATATATTGATCGAGAAAATCATGACAAAGAATCCAATGACTGTAAGCGGATCGACGAGTGTCGCTTCAGCTGCCCACATGATGGTATGGGAAGGCATTGAGGTATTGCCGGTTGTGGATGATGCAAACAGGCTTCAGGGCATTGTCAGCAGGCAGGATGTATTGAAGGCTCTTCAAATGATCCAGCGCCAGCCGCAGGTAGGGGAGACACTCGATGATACCGTTACAAACCAGCTAGTTCTGGCAAAAGGGAAAACAAAGGATGAAGACATTTTCCGCTGTCAGGTGACTCCGCAGATGACGAACCACCTTGGAACGGTTTCATATGGTGTGTTTACGACCATCGTCACAGAAGCCGCAAACCGTGTGCTGCGGGGATATAAAAAAGGCGATCTTGTTGTTGAGAATATGACGATCTATTTTATGAAGCCTGTGCAGATCGACAGTGTCATAGAAATTTATCCGAAGGTTCTCGAGGTAGGAAGGAAGTTCGGTAAGGTCGATATCGAAGCCTTCAATGACGGAGTTCTCGTCGGGAAAGCGATGATGATGTGCCAGCTGATTGACAGGCACTAATGGATGTGGAATAGCTGAACAACCGGCATTAATAGATGTAAAAAGCCGATCCTTAACCGGATCGGCTTTATTGTGCCCTAATTTTCCTGTGCTTCCTTCGCAGCGTGAGGAAGGTAGAATTTATACGCTTTAATCCCGCCCCAGATGCTCAATGAACCAATGACAATGAATATGGCACCTACGATATATGTGACAGTAGTCTGGAAAAGGAACAGTTGGTTAATGCCGAATAGTGCGACGAATAATCCCAAAGCGATGCTGGACTTGGCTGACAGCCATTTTCGCTCAGCAGGCCGTTTGCTGCGAACATATTTGATCTTATAAAAGATATAAAAGACGAATGAAAGAACGATTAGTAGTACAAAAATAGGCATTTCATTTCCTCCACATTCAGAATCACTCCTATTTTACCGTTAATTTAATCAGAATGCCATACAGTTGACTTTGGGAAAAGAGGAAACATATAAGGTTTTCAGTGAAAAATACGTTTTATTTGCGAAAAAACATTTTTATTCGCAGAAAAGCAACTGTTATTCGCAAAAAAACATTTTTATTCGCAAAAACCACCTATTTATTCGCAAACTGGAAAAAAACGCGTTTTTTTTCCAGCTAAACACTTCCCGTAAAATGTCTTCCTGCTTTTCTTTTCCAAAAAATATGTTCATAATTAAGATATGAAAAAGGTGAAGGAGCATTTTAATGAAAGCGCAAATACTTGAAGCTATTGAAAATTATGAAACGATCATTATCCATCGCCATGTGAGACCGGATCCCGATGCTTACGGTTCACAGGGAGGACTGGCTGAAATCCTGAAGGCTTCGTATCCTGAAAAGAATATTTTTACTGTTGGAGCAGAGGAGCCATCGCTTAATTATCTGAGAAGGCTTGATACTATCTCTGACGATACTTTTAAAGGAGCTCTAGTCATTGTCTGTGACACGGCGAATGCTGAGCGGATTTGTGATGAGCGTTATCGTTTAGGGGAGCAGCTTGTGAAGATTGACCATCATCCAAATGAAGATCCGTATGGGGACCTGCAATGGGTGGAAACTTCTGCAAGTTCTACCAGTGAGATGATCTATGAGTTTTACCTAACTTTCAAGGATAAGGGCCTGAAAATGTCTGACGACGCAGCCAGATTGCTGTATGCCGGAATTGTTGGCGATACTGGCCGCTTCCTGTATCCAAGCACGACAAATAAAACATTTGCCTACGCGGGGGAATTGATTCACTATGACTTCTCGCGCACCGAGCTTTATGACAGAATGTATGAACTGGCACCGAATGTGGTGAAGTTGAATGGATACATCCTCCAGAACTTTGAACTGCTGGAAAATGGTGCGGCCAAGGTCGTAATGAAACGCGAACTGCTTGATCAATATTCAGTCAAGCCTTCTGAAGCATCATTGCTTGTAAGTGAATTGGGGAACGTCAAGGGGATCAAGGCCTGGGTATTCTTCATTGAGGAAGAAGATCAAATCAGGGTTCGCCTCCGTTCAAAAGGACCTGTGATCAACACCATCGCCAGGAATTACAATGGCGGAGGCCATCCGCTGGCCGCAGGTGCATCCATTTATTCATGGGATGATGTCGACAAAGTCCTTGGTGAACTAATTCAGGCCTGCAGGGAATAACACCCTTGAAACACAAAGCAAGGTGCGCTTCATAACTGAAACGCACCTTGCTGCCATCATTTATCTATTATTAAAATAAACCTTTAATGCACCAGTAATTTCCTCATTTGAACCATCTGTCTTGATTTTGTAGTGATCACCATCAAGCGATGCTGTAAAATCACTGATTCCTTGCTGTTTTAAGAAGTCATCAATGTCAGAAAGATTCTCACCTTGATTTTTAAGGCTTTTTTGACCAATAAAATCATCATTCACAAATACCTCATACTGGTCCTCATTTAATTTCACCTGGTTTTCCTGGTCACGGTTATTCATGGCGTACGCAGGGAATAAACCTCCGCCAACACCACTGCCGCTATTGCCTGCTCCGTTGTTAAAACTCATCTGAATCCCTCCAGCCTACATCTTCGAATTTATTTTTATATTTCCCGGTTTTATCAGACGTGACACAAACTGATAACAACTGGAGGGAATTACCTTTATTTATTGGTCGGATTGAGACAGCTCCTGTTAAAGCCGTAAAAAAAATCAAGACAGCTTTATTGGAAAGCCTCCACACCTGTCAAGAAAAAGTAAGTATTAAGACAGCTTTCGTGCAGAACCGTCCGAAGCTGTCAAAATAAATCCAGAATCGTGACAGCTTTCATGCGAAACCCAACAAAGCTGTCAAAATAAAGCCGGAATCGTGACAACTTTCATGTGGAACCCAACAAAGCTGTCAAAATAAATCCGGAATCATGACAGCTTTCGTGCAGAACCCTCCGAAGCTGTCAAAATAAAGCCAGAATCATGACAACTTTCATGAGGAACCCAACAAAGCTGTCAAAATAAATCCAGAATCGTGACAGCTTTCATGAGGAACACATCAAAGCTGTCAAAATAAAGCCGGAATCATGACAACTTTCATGCGAAACCCAACAAAGCTGTCAAAATAAAGCCAGAATCTTGACAGCTTTCATGAGGAACCCAACAAAGCTGTCAAAATAAAGCCGGAATCGTGACAACTTTCATGAGGAACCCAACAAAGCTGTCAAAATAAATCCAGAATCGTGACAGCTTTCATGAGGAACACATCGAAGCTGTCAAAATAAATCCAGAATCGTGACAGCTTTCATGCGAAACCCAACAAAGCTGTCAAAATAAAGCCGGAATCATGACAACTTTCATGCGAAACCCAACAAAGCTGTCAAAATAAAGCCAGAATCTTGACAGCTTTCCAAGGTTCTCCCCAGTTTTTGTACCAACACTAATAGCCAGTTTAATCAAGGCTAATCTCCACCTGGATGCTGACGGAGGTATAGATGACCATTGACTTGATTTTCAGTTTATAGCGCTTGTCATTCACCTTGATCGATTTGTTTTCAATCACTCTGGTGATCAAATCCCTGCTTTTAAAAACCGAATCCAAATCTTTGGCTAGCAGCATGTTGAGCTGCCCTTTGATTTCCTCCTCGATCTCATAGATGCTGAGTGTATCAAGATATTTTTTGTATTTTTGGTCGTTAACAATCTTCACTTTAATCTCCTGGACGGTCAGACTTTCCTGATTTTTTTTATTCAATTCCGCATAATCATCCATCCAGATTTGAATATCACTTTTTAATTCAGCAATCTCATCTTTTTGTTCATGTATGGTCTTCGCATTTTTTTCCAGGGATACACCATTGATATATAGGAACACACACCAGCTCAAGACAGCGCCTATAGCCATACCTGAAAAAAATCTCTGCCATTCCGGCCTGCGGTAATAAGGGGGGATTCTCATTTATACATGCTCCTGCGTCAGCCAGTTGATCAGAAGTGCACCAGTCTGCGCACCGCCCATGGCTGTTAGGATCAAAAGGAATTGCTTGAAAATATCCTTTGTTTCACCGTTCAAAAGCCCCCGTTCAAAGCTGTAGACGGTATCAAAGGTACCTCCGATCGCAGCAATAATGGCCCATATCCGGATGGAACTTGAGAATCGGGCAATTTCCGTCATTAAAGGCTGTCCTGTCAAAAATGCGGCCAATCCGCCAATCAGCGAGCCGCCAAGCAATACACCGAGCGCGATAAAATAGGCTTCGAAAAGATGGGAAGCAAATGGTTGATTCATATAAAACACCCTCAGTAAATATTTTTTCCTTGTAGTTCATCATATGGACAATCTGCATGCAATATGTTTAAACTTCCTTGCACAAATGAGAACATATTTTCTTTTTTTGCCTGAAAAGCCTATAATGAAAGAAGATGAACCTAACCTTTAAGGGTGTGAGAGAGATGCCATTTATTCACCTTCATGTCTATAGTGCATACAGCCTGCTCACGAGTACGGCGACAGTAGAGCAGCTAGTGCGCGATGCCAGGGCAAAGGGGTTTTCCGCACTCGCACTGACAGACCGCAATGTAATGTACGGAAGTGTCGCATTTTATAAAGAATGCCTGAGGAACTCGGTCAAACCACTGCTCGGCCTGACTGTTGACGTAGTCAGCCCGTCGTTGGAGCATGAGTCCTTTCCGCTTGTGCTGCTCGCGAAAAATAATGAGGGGTTTCAGAACCTGATCAAGATATCAAGTGCCGTACAGACAAAATCACCTGAGGGAATACCGGTAAAATGGCTGAAGCATTATGCTTCTGGACTATTTGCGCTCACTCCGGGAGCCCACGGAGAAATAGAATATTACTTAACCAACGGTGAAAAAGAGAAAGCGCTGGAGACGCTGGATTTATATAAGCAGATATTCGGCAAGGATCATTTTTACCTAGCCATTCAGGATCAGGGTCTTCCAGGCCAAAAGGAACTGGTTGGACTGCTGGCAAGGTTGGGCATGGAAACTAGCACTCCACTGGCTGCTTCCAACCAGGTGCATTATCTGGAAAAAGAAGATTCATTTGCTCAGGAGTGCCTGCTGGCGATCAGGAATGGAGAGAAACTCCAGAATGATGATCGTGAAAAACTGGGCAGCAGTGAATTTTACTTAAAGCCAGCAAAAGAAATGGGCGAGTTATTCTCAGAGTATCCTGAAGCATTGGAGAATACGCTGGAAATAGCGGAGAACTGCAATGTCATGCTTGACTTCGAAACAAGGCACCTGCCGAAATTCCCTGTTGTTCCGGGAAAGAATGCAGATGGAATGCTTGAAGAACTGTGCTTTCAGGGACTTGAAGAGCGGTACGGAAATCCGTCCCAACAACATATCGACAGACTGAAATATGAGCTGTCAATTATTAAAAAAATGAACTTCAGCGATTACTTCCTGATTGTGTGGGATTTCATAAAATACTCCAGGGAAAGGGGAATCCTGATCGGACCGGGACGTGGTTCGGCGGCTGGATCGATCGTTTCATATGTATTGTACATAACCGATGCCGACCCGATTGAACATAATCTTCTCTTCGAAAGGTTCTTGAATCCCGAGCGTATTTCGATGCCCGATATCGATATCGACTTCCCTGATAATCGCAGAGATGAAGTAATTGAATATGTAGCGTCAAAATATGGCGAGCTTCATGTAGCACAGATTGCCACTTTTGGAACACTCGCCGCGAAGGCAGCCGTAAGGGATGTTGGCCGCGTTTTCGGTTTGAACACGAAGGAGCTCGACCGGCTGTCAAGGCTTGTGCCATCGAGACTTGGCATCACCCTGAAAGATGCCATCAAGGAATCTGCCGGGTTAAGGGATTTTATTGAAGAATCCTCCAAGAATAAGAGAATCCTCGAAACGGCAATCAAGCTCGAAGGTTTGCCGCGGCATACTTCGACCCACGCTGCGGGAGTCGTAATCAGTGAACAGCCACTTACAAATGTCGTACCGATCCAATCCGGCCAGTCCAAAGTGTTCCTTACCCAATATTCAATGGACCACCTTGAAGAAATAGGTCTGTTGAAGATGGATTTCCTAGGATTAAGGAATCTGACATTAATAGATTCAATCCTTCACTCGATCCATCAAAAAACAAGGCGCAAGCTGGACATTCATGATATTCCAGTTGAAGATAAAGAAACATTCGAGATGCTTGGAAGGGGAGAGACGACTGGTATTTTCCAGCTGGAATCCGATGGTATGAGAAAAGTACTGATGAAGCTGGGACCCACAAGGTTTGAAGATATTGTCGCAGTCAATGCGCTTTACCGTCCAGGCCCGATGGAAAATATCCCGCTGTTCATAGACCGAAAGCACGGAAGGCAGCCTATAGATTATTACCATAAGGATCTTGAACCGATCCTCGGCGATACATACGGAGTTATCGTCTATCAGGAGCAAATCATGCAGATTGCATCACAGATGGCAGGATTTTCGTTAGGTGAAGCGGACTTGCTGAGGAGAGCTGTTTCAAAGAAGAAGAAGGAAGTTCTTGACCAGGAACGTGAACATTTTGTGAATGGGGCTTTAAAGAAAGGATATGACACGCAAACAGCGAACCTTATCTATGATTTGATTGTACGATTCGCAAACTATGGATTTAACCGAAGCCATGCGGTCGCATACAGTATGATTGCCTACCAGCTGGCGTACCTGAAAGCTCATTATCCGCTCTACTTTATGGCTGCGCTGCTTACTTCGGCAATCGGGAATGATGTGAAAATTGCACAGTATGCAAGAGAGCTGCAGCAAATGGAAATCAAACTTCTTCCTCCCTCGATTAACAGAAGTGCTTTCAGCTTTCAGCCAGAAGGGGATGTTGTCAGGTATAGCCTCGCGGGGATTAAAGGTGTAGGAATTGCCTCTCTCAAGGAAATATTCCAGGCGAGACGAAACCAGCCGTTTAAAGATATATTCGACTTTTGTATCCGAGTGCCTCAAAAGGCAGCCACAAGAAAAGTGCTCGAAGCATTGATTTATTCAGGTGCTTTTGATGAATTCGGACAGGACCGCGCTGTTCTTTTAGCGACGATTGATGTCGCGATTGAACACGCACAGCTGGTGGCTCCCGATGACTCCGGACAGATTGATATGTTCGCTGAAGCAGAGTTTTCTCTGAAGCCAAAGTATACCCAGGTCGACCCGATGCGGATTGAGGACAAGCTCAGCCTTGAAAAGGATGTTCTCGGAGTCTACTTATCCAAGCATCCCGCTTCTATTTACGAACAGGAATTCAAGGCAGCAGGTGTTAAAAAGATTGCTTCGAAATCCCCGGGAAGCAAGGTACGGCTTGGTGTTTATATTACAGAGGAAAAGAAGATCCGGACAAAAAAAGGTGAGGCAATGTCTTTCCTCACGATCAGCGATGCGAGCGGGGAAACAGATGCTGTGGTATTCCCGTCAGCATATAAACAATATGGACATGAGTTGGGCCAGGGGAAAATGGCGCTGCTGGAAGGGAAATTCGATGAACGTGAAGGGAAGAGCCAATTTATCGTACAACAAGTGCTCGACCTTGAAAAAGAAGCAGAACAAAAACCGGTTCTATATTTGCGGATTGCTAAAGGAACGGACAGTGCTGGCAAGATGAACGAGCTCAAAGCTTTATTGAAAAAACATCATGGCGCTGTACCGGTAATAGTGTATAACGAAGAAACCGAGAAATCACTTTTGCTGCCGGGCGAGTTCAGCATTAATGCAGAACGTGGAAGTATGGGAGAGTTGAAGAAGGTATTGGGTGACAATAATGTTGTCCTGAAAAATTAGTTCTTTACAAGTATAATAGATGTGTTATATTGGAAAAGGATATGTGTGGTCAGACCACTGTAGTAGGCAAACTTTTTTTATAACCAGGTATTTTTTCGCTTATAATTGTCGTTTTGGAAGAAATGCTGTCTTCCTCATTCTCGGGCTTAAACAAGTTATTTCATGGTCGGAATTGAGCAAGACAGAAGTGCCAACCTTTGGCGAAGAAAGCCTATAACTAAGGAGTGGACCTGAGTTGACTTTACGTGAAGAAGCTTTGCACATGCACCGTGTAAACAAAGGGAAATTAGAGTCAAAATCAAAAGTGCCTGTAAGGAATGCAAGAGATTTGAGTCTTGCTTATTCGCCGGGTGTGGCGGAGCCTTGCAAGGAAATATACGATAAGCCTGAAACCGTTTATGATTATACAATGAAAGGCAATATGGTAGCCGTTGTCTCTGATGGCACAGCAGTTTTAGGCCTTGGAAATATCGGTCCCGAAGCTGCGCTTCCAGTAATGGAAGGGAAAGCTGTTCTCTTCAAGAGCTTTGCTGGCGTCGATGCCTTTCCAATCTGTTTGAATACAACGGATGTAGATAAAATTGTCGAGACTGTAAAACTGCTTGAGCCGACATTCGGTGGAGTCAACCTGGAGGACATCGCAGCGCCAAACTGCTTCGCTGTAGAAGAACGTTTGAAAAAAGAAACGAATATTCCGGTATTCCACGACGACCAGCACGGAACTGCAATTGTAACAGTGGCTGGCCTCGTTAACGCGCTGAAAATTGTCGGCAAAAAAATGAACGAAATCAAAGTGGTCGCAAACGGAGCAGGAGCTGCAGGAATTGCTATCATTAAGCTTCTATATTCATACGGAGTCCGTGACATCATCATGTGCGATACAAAGGGTGCGATCTATGAAGGACGCCCTAACGGGATGAATGCGATCAAGGACGAAGTTGCTAAATTCACCAACCGTGACAACGTTGAAGGATCCCTCTCGGATGCTATCAAAGACGCGGATGTGTTTATCGGAGTATCCGTCGCTGGAGCGTTGACTTCTGAAATGGTCCAATCGATGAATAACGATCCAATTATTTTTGCGATGGCTAATCCAGTACCGGAAATCATGCCAGAGGAAGCAAAGGCAGCAGGAGCGGCAGTAATTGGCACAGGCCGATCCGACTTCCCTAACCAGGTGAACAATGTACTTGCATTCCCTGGAATTTTCCGCGGTGCATTGGATGCTAGGGCTACCCATATCAATGAAAAGATGAAGGTGGCTGCTGTAGATGCAATCGCCAGTCTGATCGAGGAATCCGAGCTTTCTAGTGATTACGTAATCCCAGGCCCATTTGATCCGCGTGTAGCTCCTGCTGTTGCAGCGGCTGTAGCGAATGCAGCGATGGAAACGGGCGTCGCGCGAATCAAAGTGGATCCAGAAGAAGTCAAAGAGCGCACCAAGCGTCTAGCATTGATTGGAAAAGGTGAGTGATCTCTTAGTGGCACAGCCTGAAAAAAACACAAAAGTTTATGTGGAAATCGTCAGGCAGCTAAGGGAAATGATTAATAAAGACGGCTTAAAGCCAGGAGATAAAATCCCATCCGAACGTGAACTTTCAGAGCGCCTGAATGCCGGGCGCTCCTCCGTTCGCGAGGCATTGCGTGCCCTCGAGCTTCTCGGTTTGATCGAGACGAGAAGAGGAGAGGGAACGTTTATCAGGGACTTCCGCGGCAACCAGCTTGTCCAATTATTAAGCACCTTTATCCTGCAGGATGAAAAAGCCAAAGATGATGTGGTAGAAACAAAAAATATGATTGAGGTCGATTGTCTTTATCTTGCGGCTGAAAAGTTTAAGGAAGACGAAATCAAAAGATTAAAGACCTGGATAGATGACCATAATTTTGAGGACGAGGAATTTTTCAGGAAAATTGCCGAACTTGCTGACAATCATCTTTTTTATCGGATCTGGTATATATTGAATGATTATTATAATGCACTTCAGCTGAAAGTATCGCCGGCTGAAAAAGCCGATTATCACAAACTGGTAGACTCGCTTGAAACAACAAGAGGAGACCTGATCCTCGAAAGGTATCGCATGCTGCGGAAAATGTCGACAGAATGACGACATGAAGTAACATCTTTTGTAGAAAGGATGTTATATACTTGTGGACATGCCTATGATGCCTGGAGGGCAGCCTCTCTTTCTTTTTTGAAATAGTGGTCTGGCCACTTAGTGCTTTGTGACTAAATTTAGGATATTACAAAATAACTAGCATTACTCGGAGGGGGTTATAACTTGCTTAAGGAACTTTTTACGAAAACGAAAAAGAAAAAGTATGCGACAATTCCTTCTGAAGCAGCAAAGCAGGATGTTCCTGAAGGAATCATGACAAAATGCCCGAACTGCAAGAAAATCATGTATACGAAAGAACTGAATAAAAATTGCAAGGTGTGTTTCCAGTGCGGTTACCACCATCAGATGAATTCAGCAGAGCGAATCGACAGCTTCCTCGATGCAGGAAGTTTCCGCGAGTTGGATCGCGAGATGATTTCAGGCAATCCATTAGGATTTCCAGGATATGAGGATAAGCTCGAAAAGGACCGGGAAAAAACAGGATTAAATGAAGCGGTAGTTACCGGATTAGGCAGTGTGAATGGACTTGATGTCGCTATAGCGATCATGGATGCGACTTTCAGGATGGGAAGCATGGGTTCCGTCGTAGGTGAAAAGATTACGAGAGCGATTGAAAAAGCAGATGAATTATCGATACCATTTATCATTTTTACCGCTTCTGGAGGGGCCAGGATGCAGGAAGGTGTCCTGAGTTTGATGCAAATGGCGAAAACAAGCGTCGCATTGAAAAGGTTCAGTGATAACGGCGGGTTGATCATCTCTATTATGACTCATCCGACAACAGGTGGAGTTTCCGCGAGTTTTGCCTCGCTTGGCGACTACAATCTAGCAGAACCTGGAGCTTTGATTGGCTTCGCAGGACGCAGGATCATTGAACAGACAATCCGCGAAGAGCTGCCTGAAGACTTCCAGACATCTGAATTCTTACTGAAGCATGGACAGCTTGATGCTGTGATCTCGAGAACAGAATTGAAAGATAAAATCTCAGGAATACTTGAAATCCATCAGCCAGGAGGGACTTTCGAATGGCAGGAGAACTAGAATTTGAGAAACCAGTAATAGAGCTCAGGAATAAAATCAGTGAGCTCAAGGAATTTACGAAGAATACTGATGTAGATCTTACGGCGGAAATTGATAAATTGGAAACAAGACTGCAAAAACTTGAATCTGAAATTTACGAGAACATGAAACCGTGGGACAGGGTGCAGATTGCTCGCCATCCAAATCGACCGACAACGCTTGAATATATCTCCTTACTGTTCACCGACTTCTTCGAATGTCACGGTGACAGGTCATATGGAGATGATGAAGCAATTGTTGGCGGTATTGCCAAGTTTCATGGCTATCCTGTGACAGTCATTGGCCATCAGCGCGGAAAAGATACAAAAGAAAATATCCGCAGGAATTTTGGTATGCCACATCCTGAAGGTTACAGGAAAGCTTTGCGTTTAATGAAACAAGCTGAAAAGTTCAGGCGGCCGATCATTTGCTTTATCGATACTAAGGGGGCTTACCCTGGAAAAGCGGCAGAAGAGCGGGGGCAAAGTGAGGCGATCGCCCGCAATCTATTCGAGATGGCAGGACTCACCGTACCGGTAATCTGTGTGGTCATTGGTGAAGGCGGAAGTGGTGGAGCATTGGCGCTTGGAGTCGGCAATTACATTCATATGCTCGAGAACTCCACGTACTCTGTGATCTCGCCTGAAGGAGCAGCTGCTATTCTTTGGAAAGATTCCACTTTGGCGAAAAAAGCAGCCGAAACAATGAAGATAACAGCACCAGACCTTAAAGGACTAGGTATCATTGATGAAATCATCCCAGAAGTAAAGGGCGGTGCTCATAAAGATTTAAAGCAGCAGGCAAAGTATATGGATAAAGTGTTAAAAGACTCAATGTCCGAACTGCTTGTTCTAGATGAAGAGACACTCCTGAGCCAGCGCTACGAAAAATATAAACGAATTGGAGAGTTTTCGTTTCCATCAGAATTTATAGGGGTAAAATAAAACGTGCGAAACAGCACGTTTTATTTTTTATTTTATAAAATTAAAGCTTGACAACTTGGACATGTGCCTAAATGCAGCCATCAATGCGAAGGGAGATGTGCTAAAATCCCCATTGAAGCGCTTGCAATTACGTGATAATTCCGTCTTATTGTCAATATTGAGGATTCAGTTGAGATAAGGTATTCTACGTGGTATTTTAGAAATATTCCCGGGTATTCTGTTCATAATAAGATAAGCTAATAACAGGATACTACAGTGATTAGTTTTTGGTACAGTACATACTGAATGAGGTGAAATGATGAAAAGAATTGGTGTTTTGACGAGCGGCGGGGATTCACCCGGCATGAATGCAGCTGTACGTGCGGTTGTCAGGAAAGCGATTTACCATGATGTAGAGGTTTATGGTGTATTTGGCGGATACGCTGGTTTGATGAGCGGAAATATGAAAAAGCTGGAGCTTGGTTCGGTTGGTGACATCATCCATCGCGGCGGAACATTCCTATATTCCGCGAGAAGTGAAGAATTCAAGACAAAAGAAGGCCAGCAAAAAGGGATCGAGCAATTAAATAAGCTCGGTATTGACGGACTTGTTGTCATTGGCGGAGATGGATCTTACAGAGGTGCAAAGGCGTTGACTGAACAAGGCTTCCCTTGTGTCGGTGTACCTGGAACCATCGACAATGATATTCCAGGAACTGAGTTCACAATCGGATTTGATACTGCGCTTAATACTGTCATCGATGCAATCGATAAAATCCGTGATACTGCTTCTTCACATGAAAGAACGTTTGTTGTCGAAGTAATGGGGCGCAACGCTGGGGATTTGGCATTATGGTCTGGTCTGGCAGGCGGTGCGGAAACTATCCTGATTCCTGAGGATCCGCATGATATGAAGGACATAGCTCGCCGTCTGAAAAAAGGCCATGAACGTGGTAAAAAACACAGTATCATTGTTGTAGCGGAAGGTGTCATGAACGGTTATGACTTTGCGAAGCAACTGCAAGAAGAGACTGACTTTGATACACGTGTAACGGTCCTTGGCCATGTTCAGCGCGGAGGAACGCCTACAGCATTCGATCGCGTACTTGCAAGCAGGCTGGGAGCACGGGCAGTAGAGCTTTTATTGGAAGGCAAAGGCGGACGTGCTGTTGGAATGGAAAAGAATCAATTAGTTGATTACGATATCATCGAAGCATTGGCAAAAGAGCATACTGTTGACTTGAACTTATATAAATTATCGAAAGAGCTTTCTATTTAATCTCTTTACAGTAAACCAGGAGGTTGCAAGCTATGCGCAAAACAAAAATTGTTTGTACAATTGGTCCCGCAAGTGAAAGTGTAGACAAATTAGTTCAATTGATTGAAGCAGGTATGAATGTTTCCCGTCTTAATTTCTCACACGGAAATCACGAGGAACACGCAGCGCGTATCAAGAATATCAGAGAAGCTGCTGAAAAAACAGGGAAGAAGGTAGGTATCCTTCTTGATACAAAAGGCCCTGAAATCCGAACGAATGATATGGAAAACGGAGCGATCGAGCTTACGACAGGCCAGGAATGCATCGTTTCCATGACAGAGGTTCTGGGTACAGCTGAAAAGTTCTCTGTTACTTATGACCAATTGATTGATGATGTACATCCAGGAGCGAAAATCCTTCTTGATGACGGATTAATCGGTCTGGAAGTTATCAGCATCGATAAGTCTAACAATGAGATTAAAACCAGGGTTCTAAACAGCGGAACTCTTAAGAATAAAAAAGGTGTGAACGTACCAGGTGTTTCTGTTAACCTGCCGGGAATCACTGAAAAAGACGCTAAGGATATCCTATTCGGTGTAGAGCAAGGTGTAGATTTTATTGCAGCATCATTTGTGCGACGTGCGACAGATGTGTTGGAAATCCGCCAGCTTCTTGAAGAAAACAATGGTTCCAATATCCACATTATCCCTAAGATCGAAAATCAGGAAGGCGTCGACAACATCAATGAAATCCTTGAAGTTTCAGATGGCCTGATGGTTGCCCGTGGAGACCTTGGTGTTGAAATCCCGGCTGAAGAAGTACCACTAGTGCAAAAAGAACTGATCAAAAAGTGCAATACACTTGGAAAGCCTGTTATCACGGCAACCCAGATGCTTGATTCCATGCAGCGCAATCCGCGTCCGACACGCGCAGAAGCAAGTGACGTAGCAAATGCGATCTTTGATGGTACAGATGCTATTATGCTTTCTGGTGAAACAGCTGCAGGACAATATCCTGTAGAAGCTGTACAGACAATGCATAATATCGCATCACGTGCAGAACAAGCACTTGATCATAAAGAACTTTTATCAGCTCGCAGTAAAGATACAGAGCACAATATCACAGATGCTATCGGACAATCGGTTGCACATACAGCGTTGAACCTTGAAGTGAACGCAATCATCACACCGACTGAAAGCGGCCATACAGCACGTATGATTTCAAAATACCGCCCGAAGGCTCCAATCATTGCAGCAACATCGAATGATCATGTTCTTCGCCGCCTGGCACTAGTTTGGGGAGTATATCCACAGCTTGGCCAGAAAGCTGAAACAACAGACGAAATGCTCGCAATCGCAGTAGAAGAAAGTGTGAACAGTGGTCTTGTATCCCACGGTGACCTTGTTGTCATCACAGCTGGTGTACCGGTTGGAGAAGCAGGCACAACTAACCTGATGAAGATCCATGTAGTAGGCGATATCCTTGCAAAAGCTCAAGGTATCGGACGCAAATCTGCATACGGAAGAGTAGTCGTAGCAAAGGATGCACAAGAAGCAATCAGTAAGGTAAAACAAGGCAGCATCCTTGTAACAATCGGCTCAGACCGCGAAATGGTCCCTGCGCTTGAGAAGTGCAGCGCCTTGATTACAGAAGAAGGCGGTTTGACAAGCCATGCGGCAGTAGTCGGATTGAACCTTGGAATCCCTGTGATCGTAGGCGTAGAAAATGCAATGAAGCTTTTTGAAGATGGCCAGGAAATTACGGTAGACTCAGCAAGAGGCGTCATCTACAAAGGACATGCGAGTGTTTTATAATCATCAAATAAAGCGTGAAATCTTACCAGATTTCACGCTTTTATTTATACTTGTAATTACCCCAAGTTCAGACAGCTTTCATGGAAAATGAGGAAAAGCTGTCAGAAGTTAGTCCAAGTTCAGACAGCTTTCATAGGAAACGAGGAAAAGTTGTCCGAAGTCACCTCAAGTTAGGACAGCTTTCATAGGAAAAGAGGAAAAGTTGTCCGAAGTCACCTCAAGTTCAGACAGGTTTGAGAGGAAAACAAGAAAAGCTGTCAAAAGAAGAGCCAACTTCAGACAGGTTTGAGAAGAAAACGAGAAAAGCTGTCAAAAGAAGGGCTAACTTCAGACAGGTTTGAGAGGAAAACAAGAAAAGCTGTCAAAAGTAGAGCCAAGTTCAGACAATGCAGCGTGTAAACTTGCTCGAAATGTCCGAACTCGATCAATCCAGGTTCAGTCATGCTATATATCTTCATTCGTTCTTTTCATTACAATTCTCCACCAATCATATTATTGTATTCTCACCACCTCGCCACGTATAATAGAAGGACACGCTATTCCAAAACATTGAGGTGGAGAATGAAATATATTTTTTTGTTTTTAGTTATTGTCCCGGCTGCTGAGATTGGTGTCTTGCTTCTTTCAGGTCAAACGATTGGGATTTGGCCGACGATTCTTCTCATCATCCTTACAGGTTTCCTCGGGGCATTTCTGGCCAAGCAGCAGGGTTTGGAAACGATAAGAAGAACTCAGGACCAGTTAAGTAGAGGCATGATGCCAGGCGATGTCATCCTGGATGGAGTCAGCATCTTAGTCGGCGGCACTCTTCTCCTGACACCGGGCTTCATTACTGACACTCTTGGATTTTTACTTCTGGCACCACCGACCAGGAAGTTTTTCAAAGCTTTAATGCTCAGATTATTCCGTAACTGGATTGATAAAGGTACAATCAAAGTAATTCGTTAACATAGAAGATCGCAAGCGCTGAAGCTGGACAAATAGAAAACGCCAACCGACTGGGTTGGCGTTTTTTGTTCAATCTATTTTTTAGGTGAAAAGGGTTTTTCATTCCAAGAATAGATGCTGATTGGGATAAGCTTGAAGTAATAAACTTATTTTATAATCACTTCATCTTTGCCTTTGATGAATGCCCAAATATCCCGGAACACATTCGCGCGTTGCAGTGTATTGAAAATCACCAGAATGACTGGACCGACAATCAGTCCGAGGAAACCGATGGTCTTGAAGCCAACGAACAAAGCAATCAAGGTGGCCAACGGGTCAAGCCCAATGCTTGATGAGAGTATTTTTGGCTCCATGATCTGCCTCTGTACCAATACGACAACATACAAGACCCCTAAACCGATGGCAGTACTCATCTCTCCGGCAATAGCCTCATAAATGATCCACGGGACAAAGACAGCACCTGTACCGAGATATGGAATGATGTCAACGATACCGGTAACCAGGGCAATCGTGATGGCATAATCGACACGAAGGATCAGCAAACCAATCAGGATAATGACGGTAGTGATCGACACCAGTGTAGCCTGCGCCCTGACAAAACCAAATAATGCTTTTTTTAAATCGTCAAAAACAGTCTTGCTGCTCGTCCTTGCTCGATTAGGCAAAAACCTGGTACCCATCGCCGATAATCTATACCAGTCTTTACTTATGAAGAAAGTGCCTAATAATGAGAAAATAAGGACAGTTGCTGCATTCGGGAACCAGGACAGAATGTTGGGGATTTTTTCAAAAAAGTCCTTGATGAAATTCCCTGTCGTTGTCCCGATGGTTGCGCCAACGTTTTGGATATTATCCATTATAGTATCCTGCTGCCCCGATTCAAGACTTTGGAACATGCCTGTTAGCTGGTTGTAAAGTGGAATTAGTTGAGCAGCAAATGAATGTTCAATATAATCAATCAAAGTAACCAGATGTTCAGGAACAACCTTCGCTAAATATTCAGCTCCTGAAGCTATCTCGACAACAAGCAATGTGATCAGTCCTGCGAACACCAACATGATCAACACAAGTGAAATGAGTACCGCCAGAGACCGGGGCATTTTTGCCCGCTCCTGGAAAAAGTTGACGAGCGGATTCATCATAAAAGCAATCAGGAAGCCGATGATGAATGGGTAAGTTACCTTGGAAACGAAAAAAAGTGCAAGTGCGCCAGCTATAACGATACCGATAACGAAAATAAAACGTAATGTCCTATGTAGGTATACTAGATTCAAACAGGTTCCTCCTTTTGGAATGGCCAACTGGATGCCAATACTGTTTGTATATCTTAAAAGCTTGATGCCAGTCCTGAAAGTTTCCTAAAATATACGGCTTATATTTTTAAAAGATTCGATTAAATTTAAAAAATTCCTTTAAAATACAAAATATCTTAGAGAATGACTTTTTTGATGTGCAGAGATGCAAACAAAGTTATTTTATTAGCGTCCGGGAAACTTTAGATATGGAATTCGTAAAAAGGCTGTCAATTAAATAATGAATTTAGCTCGAAGCAGTTTATTTCAAAAGTGAAATTGTGCATTTAAACAATCATCAAAAGCGTATAATCAGTTGGTGCAACAACCTTTAATCCTACCTGTTTGGTGTAATATTTTTAATTATGTTACAATAGTTTTAACCGTGGAGGGATGACAAATTTATGCTTGAGCCTATGCTTTTTTTACTAACTTTATTGGCGATTGCTTTTCTGGCGAAAAACCAATCGTTAATTATTGCGGTACTGGTCCTGCTTGTGATGAAGATTGCGGGTGTTGAAGCCAAAACATTTTCGCTGCTCCAGGGTAAGGGTATTAACTGGGGAGTGACGGTTATCACTATTGCTGTCCTAGCACCCATTGCCAGCGGTGATATTGGCTTCAAAGATTTAGGTGGTGCTTTCAAGTCACCCTATGCATGGATTGCACTAATATCCGGTATGGCAGTTGCTCTGCTTGCGAAAGGCGGAGTTACCTTGCTGGCCGAAGATCCCCATATAACGACCGCTCTTGTCCTGGGAACAATTCTGGCCGTATCATTATTCAAAGGAGTAGCAGTTGGTCCTTTGATTGGTGCTGGCATTGCATTTGCAGCTATGAAAATCTTCGAATTATTTAAATAGCCTTTTTGTAAAATAATATTTTATATTGATTTAAGTTGTTTTCATTCACAAATGTCAGATAATTGTTTATAATAGGACTTGTAACTGCTTCCATCCCCCTTCATAGGCTTGGGGATGGAGAAAGTATCCACGGTTTTTTTATTTAACAAAATGTAAGCATTTTCTTTTTGCCGGTTGCCTGAGCAAGCGCTCGATACCCATCGTGTTTAGGGCATTTCGGCTGGAATCGGTCTGTCGCCGGCGTATGGTCCGGCTTTTCGTATAAAGTGTCAGAAATTTCTTTTTTCTGATATCGCTGTATTTAACAGCAAATTATTATGCAGACAAAATGGGATATGGGGAAATTAACTACAAAGGAGAGATTGAGTATGACAGTAACACGTGGTCTTGAAGGGGTAGTGGCAACAACATCTTCTATCAGCTCTATTATCGATGACACGCTGACTTATGTAGGCTATGACATTGACGATCTGGCTGAAAATGCTAGTTTCGAAGAAGTGATTTACTTATTATGGCACCGTAAGCTTCCTACAGCAGCAGAATTGGACGAATTGAAAAAGCAGCTTGCAGAGAATGCCGCTTTGCCAAAGGAAGTTCTTGAGCATTTCAAGATGTACCCGATCGATAAAGTCCATCCGATGGCTGCAGTTCGCTCGGCTGTATCTCTTTTAGGGTTATATGATGATGAATCAGATGTAATGGAAAAAGAAGCGAATTACCGCAAAGCAATCCGCCTCCAGGCTAAGATGCCAGCTATCGTTACGGCTTTCGCAAGAGTAAGGAAAGGTCTTGAGCCAATCGCGCCAAGAGAAGACCTTAACTTCGCGGCAAACTTCCTTTACATGCTGACTGGGGAAGAGCCAGATGAAATAGCAGTAGAAGCAATGAACAAGGCGCTAGTGCTTCATGCTGACCATGAGCTTAACGCTTCAACATTCACTGCGCGTGTCTGTGTTGCAACACTATCTGATGTTTATTCTGGTGTTACAGCTGCGATCGGTGCATTGAAAGGCCCTCTTCATGGAGGAGCAAATGAAGCAGTTATGAAAATGCTTACTGAAATCGGCACTCTTGAAAATGTTGAGCCTGCAATCCGCGGAAAGCTTGCGAACAAAGAAAAGATCATGGGCTTTGGACATCGCGTATACCGCCTGGGAGACCCACGCGCGAAACATTTGAGGGAAATGTCCAAGAGGCTGACTGGGCTGACTGGTGAACCTCACTGGTACGAAATGTCCACTAAGATTGAAGAAATCGTTACAGGCGAAAAGAATCTTCCGCCAAATGTGGACTTCTACTCAGCATCTGTATACCACAGCCTTGGCATCGACCATGACCTGTTCACGCCGATTTTCGCTGTAAGCCGTGTTTCAGGATGGCTTGCACATATCCTCGAACAGTATGACAACAACCGCCTGATCCGCCCTCGTGCAGACTATACAGGTCCTGGCAAGCAAGAATATGTTGCCATCGAAATGAGATAATTATCAGAGATAAAGGAGCAATATTTTACTTTTCAGTGAAAAATTGTTCTAATAGGAGAGTGAAGGAAGCTGGTTATCCAAACAATTTCTTAATAATTCGAGGATACACGGCTTCCCAAAAGAAGGTTAGTGGCAATCGCGCCTGCTAACCTTTGATTATGTTAATGAATTAGGATTTTGGAGGGAGAGAATAATATGCAAGGTGAAAAAATCACAGTTAAAGATGGAGTTTTAAACGTACCAAACAACCCAATCGTTCCTTTTATCGAAGGTGACGGCACAGGTCCAGATATCTGGGCAGCTTCTGTCCGCGTTCTTGATGCTGCTGTTGAAAAAGCATACAAGGGTGAGCGCAAGATTGTCTGGAAGGAAGTTCTTGCTGGAGAAAAGGCATTCAACCAAACTGGTGAGTGGCTTCCAAGCGAAACTTTAGAGTTGATCAATGAATACTTAATCGCGATTAAGGGACCTTTAACAACACCAATCGGCGGCGGAATCCGCTCTCTTAACGTTGCATTGCGCCAGGAATTGGATCTATTCGTGTGCCTGCGCCCTGTTCGCTGGTTCGAAGGTGTTCCTTCTCCGGTAAAGCGTCCTCAAGACACTGACATGGTTATTTTCCGTGAAAATACTGAAGATATCTATGCTGGTATCGAGTATGCAAGCGGATCTGATGAAGTCAAAAAACTTCTTGAATTCCTGCAAAACGAAATGGGTGTAAACAAAATCCGTTTCCCTGAAACTTCAGGTATCGGAATCAAGCCTGTTTCGAAAGAAGGAACAGAGCGCCTTGTACGTTCAGCGATCAATTACGCCATCACAGAAGGCCGTAAGTCATTAACGCTTGTACATAAAGGCAATATCATGAAGTTCACAGAAGGCGCGTTCAAAAACTGGGGATATGAACTTGCTGAAAAGGAATTCGGTGATAAGGTATTCACATGGGCTCAGTATGACAAGATTAAGGAAGAACAAGGTACTGATGCAGCAAACAAAGCTCAGGCTGATGCTGAAGCTGCTGGCAAGATCATCGTTAAAGATGCGATTGCAGATATCTTCCTTCAGCAAATTCTTACACGTCCGAAAGAGTTCGATGTTGTTGCAACAATGAACCTTAACGGAGACTACATTTCTGATGCACTTGCAGCACAGGTAGGCGGTATCGGTATCGCTCCTGGAGCAAACATCAACTATGAAACTGGCCACGCTATTTTCGAAGCGACACATGGTACAGCTCCGAAATATGCTGGTTTGGATAAAGTTAACCCATCTTCTGTTATCCTTTCAGGCGTTCTTATGCTTGAGCACCTTGGCTGGACTGAAGCAGCTAACTTAATCGTCAAGTCAATGGAAAAATCAATTGCATCAAAGGTTGTAACATATGACTTCGCTCGTTTGATGGATGGCGCTACAGAAGTCAAGACTTCTGAGTTCGGTGATGAACTGATCAAGAACATGGGCTAAAAATGTGCGGAAGGCTATCCTTTTTAAGGATAGCCTTTACATAAATAACATATATTTTTAAAAATATATTCGTTCTGAGGAGGAAGCCTTATGTCATTGAAACGCAAAAAGATTTCAGTCATTGGTGGAGGATTCACAGGAGCAACAACAGCATTCTTGCTAGCACAGAAGGAACTTGGGGATGTAGTATTAGTCGATATCCCGCAAATGGAAAACCCTACAAAGGGTAAGGCGCTTGATATGCTAGAAGCGAGCCCAGTCCAAGGCTTTGACGCGAATATTACCGGTACTTCCAGCTATGAAGATACGAAAGACTCAGATATCGTTGTTGTTACAGCTGGTATTGCGCGCAAACCTGGCATGAGCCGTGATGACCTTGTCCAGACGAACCAAAAAATCATGAAAAGTGTAGCCCAGGAAATTGCCAAGCACTCCCCTGATAGTTTCATCGTTGTATTGACTAATCCAGTTGATGCGATGACTTACACTATTTTCAAAGAGTCGGGCTTTCCTAAAAATCGCGTAATCGGCCAATCGGGCGTATTGGACACTGCTCGTTTCCGTACATTCGTAGCCCAGGAATTAAACCTATCTGTTAAAGACGTTACAGGTTTCGTTCTTGGTGGCCACGGCGATGACATGGTTCCACTTGTGCGTTATTCATATGCAGGGGGCATTCCTCTTGAAACACTTATTCCAAAAGAACGCCTTGATGCCATCGTTGAACGCACTCGCAAAGGCGGCGGCGAAATCGTCAACCTACTTGGAAATGGCAGCGCTTACTATGCGCCGGCAGCTTCCCTGGTTGAAATGTGTGAAGCTATCTTGAAGGATCAGCGACGGGTATTGCCTTCTATTGCATATCTAGAAGGAGAGTATGGATACGAAGGAATTTACCTTGGAGTTCCAACAATCCTTGGCGCTGGCGGGATCGAAAAAGTAATCGAGCTTGAATTGACTGCAGAAGAAAAAGCAGCACTTGATAAGTCTGCAGAAGCAGTCCGCAACGTCATGGCTGTACTTGCTTAATCGATAGCGTATTTAATAGTAAATAAAAATCGGGGAATATTCCCCGATTTTTTTACAAAAATTATAAAGTATATGAATTTGGGACAAGAGATGGGAATGAACATTCCTGAACTTCTATTGCAAAGGGGTAAATGCTATGCTGCTTGGAAGAAAACGTAAGCTTGGCAGGAAAATAGAAGAAATCACTGTCGGAGAAAAATTAACATTAACAGAAAAGATCGAAGATAAAGACCTTCTCTTATATTTGGGATTGACGAATGATGCCAATCCTTTATATATCCAGCATGATTACGCGTCACAGACGCCTTATGAAAAACCGATTGTTCCGGCAATCATGCTGAATGGAATCATCACTTCAGCTGTTTCAAAATATCTCCCGGGACCAGGGAGCCATATTCTGAAGCAGGATATTGAGTATGTGAAGCCTGTATACCATTATGGTACAGTACAATTCTTTTTTGAAGTTACCGAAGTGATCAGGAGTAAGCATAATGTTGAAATTTCGGTTACTGGAAAAAATGAAGAAGATGAGACAGTTGTAAAGGGGCTGCTGCTCGTCTGTCCTCCATATCCAGTCCAGCGTATGGAAGGAAAAGCATTAGAAAACTTTTAAATTTTCGGGATGTACAATAATTGTGCATCCCTTTTTGTTTTATAATTTGATTTTATCGGTTGGGTTGATATTATAATGTAAATAGAACTATTGGATGAAAGTTGTTTTCGTAAGTTTGTTGTTAAAATCTTAAAGCCGATTTTAACGTGATTAAAAGTCAATTTGTTGGTTGGTATTAAGTTTGCAAGCTCTTTTCTCGAGAAACATTGGTCATTCAATCAAATTTTGTAGCCACTAGCAGCAAAGTTTGAGAAAAGAGTCTGGATGAAACAGGGGTAATAACTTTTTTGGAGGCTTATATGAACAAGAAGGTCTTGGTTGTGGATGATGAACAGTCTATTGTGACATTGCTGAAGTATAATCTGGAACAAGCTGGCTTTACAGTGGTAACAGGAATGGACGGCGAGGAAGGGATCCGCCTTGCTGCTGATGAAAGACCAGATTTGATGGTTTTGGATTTGATGCTTCCGAAGCTCGATGGCATGGAGGTATGCAAGCTGCTCAGGCAGCAGAAAATCAATGTTCCGATTCTGATGCTGACGGCAAAAGATGATGAATTTGACAAAGTGCTTGGTCTGGAATTGGGCGCTGATGATTACATGACTAAGCCGTTCAGTCCGCGAGAGGTTGTAGCAAGGGTAAAAGCTATTCTCAGAAGAACGCAGACTCAGCCCGAAATAGTGGAGGGAAAGTTGGAGGATGAGGGGCAAATCAAGATTGGTGATGTTAAAATCATGCCGGATTTCTATGAAGCTTATTTTATGGAAAACTTGCTTGAATTGACTCCGAAAGAATTCGAGCTGCTTCTTTACCTGGCAAAGAATAAAGGCAGAGTGCTGACTCGTGACCAGCTGCTCAGCGCTGTGTGGAATTATGACTTTGCAGGAGATACAAGAATTGTAGATGTACATATAAGCCACTTACGGGAAAAAATCGAACAGAATACGAAAAAACCATCCTATATCAAAACTATACGAGGACTTGGCTATAAGCTGGAGGAACCAAAGGGAGAATGACAAAGTACCGAACGCGTCTCTTGTTTGCCCTCATTACCCTGATCATCATCGTGTTGGTGGGCTTGGGCCTGCTTTTAGGGCAATTATTCAAGAATTACTATATTAACTCATTCAATGAACGGCTGAAAATTGAACTGAATCTTTTAACCTCCAATATCGAACAAAATGGAGGACTCGCATCGCTGGATACTGAAGAAATTTCACGGATGAGCGGCTTGCTTAACGCAAGGATCACCATCGTTGATCTTGAGGGTGACATCCATTATGACACAGGTGAACTATCAAGCACGAAAATCAACAGGCACAGGGATATTATTGGCGACATCGTTAAAGACACTCCTGAAGAGCAGAGCGACCTGGAAGTTGGCGGAGGCTTTGACCTGCATTATTATTGGAGTCCCCTCATTCATGATGGCGAAAAAGAAGGCTATGTTTTTTTAACAACAAAGATTGATGAGCTTCAGAAAGCTTATCGTCAAATATGGTGGATTCTTACCGTTAGCCTTGGCATGGCGCTAATTGTCATCATCCTTCTCGGTACAAGGATCACCAACCGCTATACGAAGCCGATCGAGTCAGCGACAAACGTCGCGATCGAGTTGGCAAAAGGAAATTATCGGGCCAGGACATATGAGGATCATATTGACGAAACGGGCATGCTGAGTTCGTCTATCAATATCCTTGCCAGAAATCTTCAGGAACTGATGAAGCTGAAAGAATCCCAGCAAGACAGATTGACCACACTGATTGAAAATATGGGCAGCGGTCTGATTCTAATCGACAGCAGGGGCTTTATCAACTTGATTAATAAGCCTTACAAGGAAATTTTTAATGTGGAGGCTTCTGAATACCTCTACAAACTTTACTATGAAGTAATTGATCATGAAGAAATCACACAGATGGTCGAAGAGATTTTCATGACAGAACAAAAAGTACGGAAGCAAGTTGTTTTGCCATTGGAAATCGAACGACGCCATTTCGAAGTTTATGGAGTGCCGATTATCGGGACAAACAATGTTTGGAAGGGAATCCTTCTCGTTTTCCATGATATTACCGAATTGAAGAAACTGGAGCAGATGAGAAAGGACTTTGTGGCTAATGTCTCACATGAACTTAAGACACCGATTACCTCTATTAAAGGTTTTTCGGAAACGCTGCTGGATGGTGCGATGCATGATAAGGCAACACTTGAAGCATTCCTCGAAATCATTTTAAAGGAAAGTGACCGTCTTCAGGTATTGATCCAGGAATTGCTCGACCTTTCGAAGATTGAGCAGCATGGTTTCCGACTGACTAATGGAAGAGTTGATCTCGTAAAAGAAGCAAATGAAGTCATTGAGATTTTAAAAGGAAAAGCCGCACAAAAGGATATTATGCTGAAGCTCAGTCAGCCCAGCGAAGAGGCAGTCATTGAAGGAGATCCAGACAGGCTCAAGCAGGTGTTGATCAACCTTGTCAGCAATGCAATTACCTACACTCCAAATGGCGGCAGTGTAGAGATTTCTTTAACTGACCAGGAAAATTCCATTTCGGTTGTGGTCAAGGATTCCGGTATAGGAATCGAGAAGAGCGAAATAACGAGGATTTTCGAACGGTTTTACCGGGTGGACAAGGCAAGAAGCCGGAACTCTGGCGGAACAGGACTAGGCCTTGCCATCGTCAAACACATTGTTGAAGCACATAAAGGACATATCGAAGTCGACAGCCAGATAGGCAAAGGGACAACTTTTACGATCAAGCTCTTTAAAAAGCTGCCTCAATAGGGAAAAACAATCAACAGTCAAATGTGTACAATAACTAATTAGCAAGTCCAATTCGTAACTGAATTGGGCTTTTTCATTGTGCCTGCGGAAAGCGAAGCTGCTGGAACAAAAATCAACAGTAGGATTAAAAAAAGCCCCAAATTTACATTCACTTAACAAAAGGTTTATTTATCCTTAACACTGTCTTGCTACAATCTTAAGTGAAAACCCCTTCATCCAAGGAGCTAGAAAGAAGCACAAGCCGACCCCGCTTGTGCTTTTTTCATTTGTTTGGACCAGTATACAAAAACCACCATTGTAACAAAACTGTTTTTCAATTATCATTCTTTTGAAACTTTTACGATTTCTAAACGTAAAAACAAACATAGACAAAAGCATAGGAAGAGGGGAATGAGATGGTAAGCTTAAAAAAAATCTACGTGACGAGCGGGATTGTCGTCTTGGCCATTATTATAGGTCTTACGGCTTTCACGACGTGGTATACGGTCGATGAGTCAGAACAGGCGGTCATCTTGACGTTTGGAAAAGTTGAGGAAGGCATCAGCGAACCGGGTTTGCACTTTAAACTGCCTTGGCCAATCCAGAGTGTCGAGAAATTATCGAAAGAAACTTTCAGCCTTCAGTTTGGTTATGAGGAAAAGGACGGAGAAATCAAGGAATTTCCAGATGAAACAAAAATGATTACTGGTGACGAAAACATCGTCCTTGCCGATCTGGTTGTTCAATGGAAAATAACAGATCCGGAAAAATACCTGTACAACGCAGATAATCCACGAGAAATCTTGTATGATGCTACCTCAGCGTCTGTAAGGAGCATTATCGGAAGTTCAGAAATTGATGAAGCATTGACTTCGGGAAAAGCAGAAATCGAAGCGGAAGTCCGTGATTTATTATCATCGTTGATTGAAAAGTATGATATGGGTGTATCCGTCCTCGGTGTAAAGCTCCAGGATGTTGAATTGCCAAATGACGAAGTGCGCAAGGCTTTTACTGATGTTACAGATGCGCGTGAAACCATGAATACGAAAATAAATGAAGCAAAGAAATACCGCAACCAGAAGTTGAACGAAGCCCAGGGGGAAAAGGATGCGCTGATCTCAAGAGCGGAAGGGGAAAAAGCTGCGAGGATCGAACGGGCTAGAGGTGACGTCGCTGTATTCAACAAGCTGCTAGTTGAATACAAAAACAATCCGGACATCACAAGACAGCGTTTAATCCTAGAAACGCTTGAGCAAGTCCTGCCAGGAACGGAGATTTACATCATGAATGATGATGGCAATACGATGAAGTATTTCCCGATTCGCCCGCTTGAAGGAGATAAACCTAAGTCAGAACAGGAAGGCAGTGAAAAGAATAATGGCTGATCAAAACGTGATTGATATTAATGAACGCAGTGGTGGTTCCTGGCGAAAATATACCAAATTTGGAATCTTCCTGGTCATCCTTATTGCACTGCTTGTTTTCATTTTCACTAATGTTTTCATCGTGAAACAAGGCGAGTATAAAGTGGTAAGGCAATTTGGAGAAGTTGTTAGGATCATCAAAGAACCTGGTTTGAATTACAAAGTCCCGTTTATCCAGAGTGTCACGACATTGCCTAAATACCAGATGACATATGATGTTTCCCAGGCGGAAATCAACACGAAGGACAAGAAGAGAATGCTGATTGACAATTATGCGATATGGCGAATTGAAGATCCTAAAAAGATGATTTCAAACGCGAGAACGCTAGAGGGTGCGGAATCGAGAATGGAGGAATTCATCTATTCGGTTGTCCGTTCTGAGCTTGGTAAGCTGGACTATGACGAAATAATCAATGATGAAAAGTCATCTCGTGGTTCATTGAATGACAGGGTGACTGAAAAAGTCAATGAGCTGCTCGCTGGCGGTAATTATGGAGTCGTTGTGACAGATGTCCGAATGAAGAGGACCGACCTGCCGGAAGAAAATGAAATGTCTGTTTTTACGAGAATGATCTCTGAGCGTGAGTCTAAGGCACAGGAATACCTTTCCATGGGAGATGCCCAGAAAAACAGAGTCATCGCCCAGACGGACAGGGAAGTGAAAGAGCTTCTGGCAAAGGCATCAGCAGACGCTGAAACCATCCGAGGCGAAGGGGAAGGGGAAGCTGCTAAAGTATACAACCAGACTTTCTCTAAAGACCCGGAATTCTACAAAATGTTCCGCACATTGGAATCCTATAAAAAGACAATCAACGGTGAAACCGTCATTGTCCTCCCATCTGATTCACCGTACGCAAGAATGCTGATGGGTTACACAAATTAATCACTTTATCATTTCGATTACAATAACATAACAAAAAAGCAGCCTAAGGCCGTTATTTTTCTTTCTATCATCTCTCATGATAAAATAGGAAGGAATCTAACGGTCTTTTTTCTATATAGAGTCATACAAAAATGGTTTTGGAACGGAGCTGGCCAAGGCGCTTGCGCTTTTTTTAAAAAGAGGAGGAATGACATGTCAAAGAAGCTTGTTTTGATAGATGGAAACAGTATTGCATACCGTGCGTTTTTTGCACTGCCGCTGTTGAATAATGAAAAAGGGATACATACAAATGCTGTTTATGGCTTTACGATGATGCTGATGAAAATTCTCGAGGATGAAAAGCCCACCCATATTCTTGTTGCGTTTGATGCAGGCAAGACGACATTCAGGCATAAAACCTTCAGTGAGTACAAGGGTGGAAGACAAAAAACGCCGCCTGAGCTTTCTGAGCAGTTTCCATTTATCCGTGAATTGCTGACGGCTTATGGCATCCAGCAATATGAGCTGGAGAACTATGAAGCCGATGACATTATCGGCACATTAAGCTTGGTGGCTGAAAAAGAAGGCTTCGAGACAAAGGTCATTTCAGGTGATAAGGACTTAACGCAGTTGAGTTCCGAAAAGACGACAGTCAGTATCACAAGAAAAGGCATTACCGATATTGAAGAATATACACCTGAGCATATCAAGGAAAAGTATGGACTTACTGCGGAGCAAATCATTGATATGAAGGGTCTTATGGGAGATGCTTCCGATAACATTCCAGGAGTTCCTGGCGTTGGGGAAAAGACGGCGATCAAGCTTTTGAAGGAATATGGCACTCTTGAAAAGCTAATTGAATCAATTGACCAGATCAACGGGAAAAAGCTTAAGGAAAAGCTTGAGGAGTTCAAAGACCAGGCTGTCATGAGCAAGGAACTTGCCACCATCACGCGTGAAGCACCTGTAGGATTAGAGTTAAGTGAGCTTGAATATGAAGGCGCAGAGAACGAAAAGCTCGTGAAAATGTTTAAGGAACTCGGATTCAATTCCCTGCTGGACAAGCTGGGAGCCGTTACGGAAGCCGAAAATATAGAACTTGAAGACATTGAGTTCAAGCAGCTTGATAAGATTGAGAAAGATATTTTTGCAAAAGACAATGGCTTTTATGTCGAGGTGCTAGAGGATAACTACCACTATGCAGATATTATCGGCTTTGGAGTTGTCAATGAAAACGGCAGCTTCTACCTGCCTGTTAAAATCGCGTTGGAATCGGAAGAATTCAAGAAATGGGCCGAGGATGAAACAAGCAAAAAGACTGTCTATGATGCGAAACGTTCCGAGGTTTCATTGCGCCATCACGGCATCCACCTAAAAGGTGCTGACTTCGATGTTTCACTGGCATCCTATATCATCAATCCTTCGGAGTCACCGGATGATTTGTCGGCTATTGCGAGACAGCATGGCTTCACAAGCGTGCAGGCTGATGAGGCTGTCTATGGAAAGGGAGCCAAACGGAAAATCCCTGAGGAAAGCACCCTTGGAGAGCATCTCGTGCGCAAGGCAGATGTGCTTGTGTCATTAAAAGAAAAGCTTGAGCAGGAGCTTTGGGACAATGACCAGCATGATCTGTTCAGCAGTCTTGAAATGCCGCTATCATTGGTGCTTGCTGATATGGAATATCAGGGAGTTAAGCTTGATATGAATCGCCTGGATAACATGGGCGAAGAAATCAAAGGCCGTCTAGCCGATATTGAAACCAGGATTTTTGAAATGGCAGGAGAACAGTTCAATATCAATTCTCCTAAACAATTAGGTGTCATCCTGTTTGAAAAACTGGGATTGCCTGCAGTAAAAAAGACGAAGACAGGTTATTCTACTTCAGCGGACGTCCTTGAAAAATTGGCAGCTAAACATAAAATTATCGAAGAAATCCTTAACTACCGCCAGTTAGGAAAGCTGCAATCAACATATATTGAAGGCTTGCAAAAGGTCGTAAATAAAGAGACTGAAAAAGTGCATACAAGATTCAACCAGGCGCTAACAGCGACAGGAAGATTGAGCTCGACGGATCCGAACCTGCAGAACATCCCAATCAGGCTTGAAGAAGGCCGGAAGATCAGGCAGGCATTTGTTCCATCCGAAAAGGGTTGGGTCATCTTTGCAGCGGACTATTCACAAATTGAACTTCGTGTCCTCGCCCATATTGCGGGTGATGAGAAACTGATTAATGCATTCCAGAATGACTTGGATATCCATACGAAGACGGCAATGGAAGTATTTAATGTAGGGAAAGATGAAGTCACCTCCAATATGCGCCGACATGCAAAAGCGGTCAACTTTGGGATTGTTTACGGGATCAGCGATTATGGATTATCCCAGAGCCTGAACATTACAAGGAAGGAAGCTGCCGAATTTATTGATCGGTACCTTGAAAGCTATCCTGGTGTCAAAGAATATATGGATGAAATCGTCAAAGATGCAAAAGCGAAGGGCTATGTCCAGACATTATTGCATCGCCGCAGATACATCCCTGAAATCACGGCCCGCAATTTCAACTTAAGAAGCTTTGCGGAACGTACCGCAATGAATACCCCGATCCAGGGAAGTGCCGCAGATATTATCAAGAAGGCAATGATTGATATGGCAGTGAGACTGCGCGAAGAGGGCGTAAAGACAAGACTGCTGCTTCAAGTACATGATGAACTGATTTTTGAAGCACCTAAAGATGAGGTTGAGTTATTGAAAAAAATCGTGCCAGAAGTCATGGAAAATGCCATTGAATTGAAGGTGCCATTAAAGGTGGACTTCTCATATGGCCCGACTTGGTATGACGCAAAGTAGAAGTTGCAACAGGAATTTTACAGAGAAAGGCGGGATAAAATGCCTGAACTACCAGAGGTCGAAACCGTCAGGCGGACGTTAGAGGTGCTGACGATCGGCAAAGAAATCAAAGAGGTCTCCGTTTTTTGGCCAAAGATGATTAAGCGCCCGAATGAGGTTGAGCAGTTCAACGATGCATTGAAAGGCCAGACAATAAAAGAGGTTGGCAGGAGAGGGAAATTCCTGATTTTTTACACAGGTGATTACTCACTGGTTTCCCATCTTAGAATGGAAGGGAAGTATGGATTGTTTGGCGCGGATGAACCTGTTGAAAAGCACACTCATGTCATTTTTCATTTTACTGATGGGAAAGAATTACGTTACAAGGATGTCCGGAAATTCGGCACCATGCATCTTTACGCAAAAGGGTCGGAATTCGATACCCAGCCGCTTGCCGATTTAGGACCAGAGCCGTTCTCGGATGACTTTTCCGTCGAATGGCTGTCAGAAAAGCTGAAAAAGACAAATCGAAAAATAAAACCTGCCTTGCTTGACCAGAAGATCCTTGTTGGCCTAGGGAATATTTACGTAGATGAGGCGTTGTTCAGGGCGAAAATCCATCCGGAAAGAATTGCGAACTCTTTGTCTCCAGAAGAAGAGGCTGTGCTGTACAGGGAAATAGTCAGCACTCTATCTGAAGCCGTTGAGAAAGGTGGCAGCACGATCCGTTCCTATGTGAACTCTCAAGGGCAGATTGGCATGTTCCAGCTTCAGCTTTATGCATACGGACGCAAGGGTGAACCATGCAAGGTTTGCGGAACACCATTGGAGAAAACCGTTGTTGGCGGCCGCGGTACTCATTATTGCCCGTCGTGCCAGAAACTTAAATAAGATATTGGCTTGTTGATTTTCTCACCATAACTGGGCTCCTTCCATATACTAACGTAGCGATTGACAGGAAGGAGCTCAGTTTATGGCACAAACAATCTCCCTGCTTTTACTTGCATTCGCTGTCAGTCTTGACAGTTTCAGTGTAGGGTTAACGTATGGATTGCGGAAAATGAAGATCCCGATTAAATCGATTGCTGTAATAGCCGTTTGTTCGGCTGTCGTCCTGATGGCAGCCATGGTGATCGGGCATTTTCTTGAGAGCTTTTTTTCACCAGGAATGGCAGAGACACTGGGTGGCGCTGTCTTGATCGTTTTAGGCGGATGGGTACTATTCCAATTTTTCCGCGAAGACAAAACAGAATTGCTCTGTCACGAAAAAATCATCCTGAATCTTGAAATCAAATCACTTGGGATCGTCATCAATATTTTGAAAAAACCAATGACAGCGGATTTTGACCGATCGGGTACAATCAATGGAATTGAAGCTGTCATGCTCGGGCTTGCCCTGTCGCTTGATGCATTTGGTGCAGGGGTAGGGGCAGCGTTTTTAGGATTCTCTCCAGGATACCTTGCATTGACTGTTGCCTGCATGAGTTCATTATTTGTGTATGCAGGGATGAGGATGGGCAGTTATTTTTCGGAGAGCGGCTGGATGCAAAAATTTTCTTTTGTGCCGGGGATATTATTGATCATAATTGGGTTGATGAAAATTTAACCGGCCCTTGAAAGGATAAAATGGGATGTCATTAGTTATCGGATTGACAGGAGGTATAGCAAGCGGAAAAAGCACGATATCAGCAATGTTCACTAACTTGGGCATCACAGTGATTGACGCAGATATCGAAGCAAGGCTTGCTGTTGAGCCAGGAGAGAAAGCATACAATGATATTGTCAGCCATTTTGGCACAGGAATTTTAGAAGAGGACCGCACGATAAACCGCCCTAAGTTGGGTGAAATCATCTTTAACAATGAAGAAAAGCGGGTACTGCTTAATTCGATTGTCCATCCTGCCGTAAGGGAGCGGATGGCACAGAAAAGAGAAAAAGCTGAGGCGGCAGGTGAAAAAGCAGTCGTCCTGGACATTCCGCTTTTGTTTGAAAGCAAGCTGACAGGACTGGTCGAAAAAATTATCGTGATTTATGTGGATGAGCAAACTCAGTTGGAAAGACTGATGAAGCGAAATGGATTCTCGGAAGGAGAAGCATATTCCAGGATCAAATCACAAATGCCGCTGAAGGATAAAGTCAGTTTGGCAGACGCAGTAATTGATAACAGCGGCAGCATCGAGCTATCGAGGCAGCAACTGATGGAAATATTAAATAAATGGGAAATCTTAAGAGCCGAGTAGGCTCTTTTTTTGTGGCATGAACCGACTCATTTCTGGTTAAGCATGTTATAATTCCGGTTTCGAACGATTTATTCCTGGTTTTACTCTATTTAATTTTTTAGGTTTACTCTAAGTTCCATAAGATATAATCTTCGCCAGGCTAAGGTTGTTTGCGTCTTTAAACTTACCGTTAAATGATCATTATTATCAGAATTATTTTATATTTTAAATGTGTGCATTTATTTATCACAAATAAAATTTAATATGTTATACTAATACCATACAAAGGGGTTATTAAGTATAACACTAATTCGGAAGGGGCCGTACAATGAAGGCGAGAATTGCGATAAACGGTTTTGGGAGAATTGGAAGAATGGTATTCAGAAGAGCCATTCTTGAAGAAAATCTTGAGGTTGTAGCGATTAATGCGAGCTACCCAGCTGAAACACTGGCGCATTTAATAAAATATGATTCCACTCACGGGCAATTTGCTGGAGAAGTCATCCCGGCTGATGATCACCTGGTTGTCAACGGAAAGACGGTCAAGCTATTAAGCAATCGAAATCCTGCTGAGCTTCCATGGAAGGAAATGAAGATTGATATTGTCATAGAAGCAACAGGCAAGTTCAATTCACGTGACAAGGCTGCTCTTCACCTTGATGCTGGTGCAAAGAAGGTCATTTTGACAGCACCTGGTACGAATGAGGATATCACTATTGTTATGGGAGTAAATGAAAGCGCATTAAATATTGAAGAGCATGATATCATTTCGAATGCATCATGCACAACAAACTGCCTTGCACCGGTTGCGAAAGTGCTGGATGATACTTTCGGTATTGAAAATGGCTTGATGACAACTGTTCATGCGTATACGAATGATCAGAATAATATCGATAACCCGCACAAGGATTTGCGCAGGGCGCGTTCTTGCGGCCAATCCATCATTCCAACTTCAACAGGAGCAGCAAAGGCACTTTCTCTTGTGCTTCCTCAGCTTAAAGGAAAGCTGCATGGTATGGCGCTAAGGGTACCGACTCCAAACGTCTCGCTAGTTGACCTTGTTGTCGACCTGAAGCGTGAGGTAACAGTGGACGAAATCAACGATGCATTCTATTCAGCATCAAAAGGAAAGCTCAAGGGTGTCCTTGATATCACTACTGATCCACTTGTTTCAATCGACTTTAATACGAATGAACATTCTGCAATCATTGATGGCCTGTCTACAATGGTCATCGGTGCCAACAAAGTAAAGGTTCTTGCATGGTATGACAATGAGTGGGGATATTCAAGCAGGGTTGTAGACCTGACAAAGCATGTTGCCCACGCAATGTCCAATTCTGCAACTGTAAAGGTAGGATAATTCTAATAACGCAAAAAGCTTGCCAACCGGCAAGCTTTTTGTTTTGTCTGTATTAAATGCCTTATTTTTATATAATTTTGCTGCCGATCCCCATGTGAAAATCCCAACAGTTTTTATAGCTAGAACCCCCTTAAAAGCCTATGAAATAGCTATCTTCCAAACTACAAAAATCGAAGCATAAAAATCATGAAAAAAATTTGATTTCATGTGTTGCAAAAAAAATATAAACAAAGTATACTAGTCATCGTGAACTTCTTAATAACGGTACCAATTGGCTACTTAAAGGGTTAGGACCTCTCTGGACTAACTTTCCCCCGTGGTAGTTAAGATACCATTGAAGCTAAGGAATTCATTCTAATATTGTTAGAGGGGGAAATTGAATATGGAAACAATGGGTCGTCATGTAATTTCTGAACTTTGGGGTTGCGATTTTGAAAAATTGAATGATATGGATTTTATTGAACAAACTTTTGTTGGAGCAGCATTGAAATCAGGTGCTGAAATCCGTGAAGTGGCTTTCCACAAATTTGCGCCACAGGGTGTAAGTGGAGTTGTCATTATTTCTGAATCACATTTAACTATTCATAGCTTCCCGGAACACGGATACGCTAGCATCGATGTTTACACTTGCGGTGATCTGGATCCTAACATTGCAGCTGACTATATTGCAGAAGCTCTTGGCGCTCAAACTCGTGAGAATATCGAAATTCCACGCGGCATGGGTCCTGTGCATGTGAAGCAAGCACAAGCTAAAGCTCTATAATTGAAAATATGAAAATTCACAAGAGGTGTAGCGATACACCTCTTTTTATTTTGCCGTAAAATACGGTAGAATGATAATAGAAATAACTTGCAGGAGGATTTTTGATGTCAGTATTAAAATCCATAACAGGACGGTACGAAAAATTCAGCGGAACAAGTGAAAACAATAGGGACGAGCAGCTGAAGACCCGTTATTATAAAACGAACTTTAACCAGATGTTCCAGACGGTCGAAGACCTGCTGAAGGCTGACCCTTCGCTTAAGATAACGAGTGTTTCCAAAGAACATGGAGAAATATCAGCCGAATTAAAGGGGAAGTTGCCTGCTTTTTTAACGGCAACTGTTATTACTACAAAACCATTTGAGACCGCAGTCGACTTACATATCTCTACTGAAAAGTTTTCATTGGCAGGCATCAACCCGACTCTGAAGCAGGAGTTGGTGAAGATTTATGAGAAACTGGACTCTACACACCCGTTTATTGGTTCAGGCAAATATGGAAATCAATAGTTCCTCTTGTCCCATCCCCATCTTTTTTATAAGATAATATTAGGATAATGCTTATGGACGTATTGGTGGAACAAGCGAATGGTCCTTCGCTCATACTATATTTCAAAATATTCGGAGCTGATGGAAATGAAATGTCCAACTTGCCAAAATAACTCTACCCGGGTTCTTGATTCAAGACCGGTTGACGATAGCCGATCAATTCGACGCAGACGCGAATGCGAAGCTTGCGGATTTCGCTTTACCACCTTCGAGAAGGTTGAAGAAATTCCTTTGATTGTCGTGAAAAAAGAAGGTACTCGTGAAGAGTTCAATCGGGAAAAACTTCTTCGCGGTTTAATAAAAGCTTGTGAAAAGCGTCCCGTCGCTTTGAAAGAGCTCGAGGATTTGGTTTCCGAAGTAGAAAAAGAACTTCGAAGCCATGGAGTTTCTGAAGTTAAGAGCGAAGCCGTTGGGGAAATGGTGATGGACAGGCTGGCGAAGATTGATGAAGTCGCCTATGTCCGGTTCGCGTCTGTTTACCGTCAGTTTAAGGACATTAATGTCTTTATTGATGAATTGAAAGAGTTGTTGAAAAAAGAGCAATCATAACACCTGGGTCTCGTAGGTTAAAGTGAAATCCTTAAGGAGCTGAAGGGAACTTCAGCTCTTTTTAAGCTCTTCTTATAAAAATAATAAATAATGAGGAAGAGCTCAAATAGCGTCTATTTTTTAAAAGTAGTTCTTTTTAACGATTCAGAATGGAGGGAAAGGGATGGCTCAGCATTGGCAAGAGACTTTGCCTGTAGACCAATATATTGTTGCATCCGGTGGTTTATTGCATGACTACGATCGCAAGGTGCTCACTTTCTTGTACCAGCCTTTGATTGGGCCAGCTTGCTTAAGCCTTTATATGACTTTATGGGCTGAGCTGGAAGAGAATCGGCTTTGGTCACAGCCTGTCACACACCATAACTTGATGACGATCATGGACATGAACCTGAAGGATATTTACCAGGCACGCCAAAAGCTCGAAGGTATGGGATTGCTGAAGACCTATGTAAAAAACAGCGAGGAAGGTCGTTCATTCATTTATGAATTGCAGCCGCCGTTGACTCCTGAACAATTCTTCCTTGATGGCATGTTGAATGTATATTTGTATCGAAAAGTCGGCAAGAACCAATTTTTGCGGCTTAAACGATTTTTCAGCGATAAATCTTCTGAATCAGAGCCCGGATATGAGGAGATTACGAAGGCATTCCAGGATGTGTTCTTGTCTGTACCGACTCAGGCGCTCATGCATAACGAGGATTCAGCTGCCGATCTGAAGGCTGAGGCAGGAAATTCCTTTATCGGCAGGGTAGAATCTTCAAAAGTACAGATTGACCCTGCGGAGTTTAATTTCGAGTTGCTGCTGGGAGGGCTTCAGGAATCTCTCATACCTAAAAAAGCATTTACATCGAAGGTTAAGGAAGCAATCAGCAATCTTGCCTTTCTATATGGGATAGATGCCCTGAAGATGAAGAACATCGTCTTAAGTGCATTAACCGCTGAAAATGAAATAGATATAGAAGAATTGAGGAAGGCTGCCCGCGACTGGTACCAATTTGAACACCAGGACCAGCTCCCGGCACTGCTGGACCGGACCCAGCCATTACAGCATAAAGCTGGTATCGAGAAACCGAAAACGCAGGAAGAGGAATTGGTGATTTATTTCGAAAAAACATCCCCGCGCCAGCTTTTGATTGATCTGTCTGGCGGAGCGGAACCATCGAAGGCAGACTTACAGATCATCGAAGAGGTGATGTTCAAGCAAAAGCTGCTGCCGGGAGTCGTGAATGTTTTAGTTCAATATGTTATGCTCAAAACGGATATGAAGCTGGCAAAGGGTTATATTGAAAAGATTGCCAGCCACTGGTCCAGGAAAAAAATATCGACGGTCAGGGATGCAATGCAGCTTGCTAAAAGCGAGCACAGGCAGTATCTTGAATGGGCAGACGGGAAGAAGGCGCCTTCCTCATCATCTGGAAAAAGGAAGCCTGTCCGCAAAGAAGTTCTGCCGGATTGGTTTGGTAAAAAGACTGATGGAGAGGCTCAGCAGCAAAAAAATTCTGCAGATGTGGATCCTGATTTTGAAATAGAAAAGAAAAAGCTTGAAGAAGAATTAAAGAAATTTAAATCTGGGAGGTGATTCATTTGCAAAACATTAATGAAACATTGAAGAAGCTGGCGAATAACCAGAATTTCCAGGAGCGCTATGAAGCTATCAAGAGGCAGGTCATGCAGGATAAGCATATCAAGGAATTCCTCGATGAAAATGCAGAGTATATCACCAGGGAAATGCTCGACGGCAGTATGTCGAAGCTTTATGAGTTCTCCAACCAGAGCAAAGGCTGTGAAGATTGCGAGAGTCTCGCAGGCTGCAAGAACATGATTAAGGGATATGAGCCAGAGCTTTTCATAAAAGGGAACTTCATTGACATAAAATATGACCGGTGCAAGAAGAAGGTCATGCATGATGAGCAGCAAAAGAATGCACGCCTGATCAATAGTATTTTTGTGCCTAAGGAGATCTTGAAGGCATCTTTCGGGGATATTGAGCTCGATGACGCCGGAAGGTTCAAGGCGATCAAGATGGCAAAAGACTTTGTTGAGAATTATGAGCCTAGCCAAAAGAAAAAGGGTTTATTCCTTCATGGACCGTTCGGGACAGGTAAATCATATTTGCTTGGCGCAATCGCGAATGAACTTGCACAGAAACAGATTAGTTCATTGATTGTGTATGTACCCGAATTTTTCAGAGAAATGAAAAATGCGATCGGTGATCATACTGTCAATGACAAGCTTGAAGCAATTAAAAAGGCTAATGTACTCATGCTCGATGACATTGGAGCAGAAACGATGAGCAGCTGGGCGAGGGATGAAATCCTCGGGACAATCCTGCAGTTCCGCATGCTTGAAAACCTTCCAACCTTCTTTACCTCGAATTTCGACTTAAAAGGACTGGAGCATCATTTGACGCACAGCCAGCGGGGAGAAGAAGAACAATTGAAGGCAGCAAGAATCATGGAACGGATTAAATATCTTGCCGAGCCGGTAAAAGTAGAAGGCAAGAATCGCAGAATATAAAAAATGTGCCACAGCTAATCAAGCTGCGGCACATTTTTTTGCACTTATAACCAGTTATCGACCATATGGACACTTCTAAATTGTCCAAGTCCCCCATATATATAATCAGGGATTATTTAAGAGGGGGGATATGGTTGATTGAAATCATCTTCCAAAAAAAGCAGGATGCCTGGAATATGTACCAACATTTAGTCGCCAGGCTTGCTTCATGGCAGGAAACGAATTCAATTCTTCTTAATGAAGATCGAAATAGAGTGCTTATTCCAGAAGAATTTTATAAAAATGAAAAGTTGCATGTACTCAAGAAAAGTGTTTATGAATTTATTTTAAAGGTGAAACGTGATGACTGGTTAAGAGCCATCCTGGCAGAATCATATTTTTATAATGACAGTGAAGAACAGGACCAAATCCTTGATATCATTTATTCCGTCATAGAAGGCAACCGGAAAGAATTGGCTCCTTTCATGGAAGGTGTCGGGGAACAAGGCATGATCCAGAGTTCGATTAATGAAATTTTTAATGAAAGACTTTCATTCTCTTTTGATTCCTTTGTCATGTTCAGGCTGAAGGCTTACACTGAGCAGCTCTCCCAATGGGTAGAGATTGCGATTGACGAGTATAAGATGGAACAGGAGTACCAGGTTTTCCTGCATACCCTGAGGGATTTTCTAGAGGACAGGAAGCCGCAGATGTCCCATTTATATCTGGTGATTGACGAGAATATGGTCTTTTATAATCAGCAATTCACAGAAATGAAACGGAGTGATCTGTTTAAAACGATTGACCGCAAGCTGCTTGTCAATCATCCGGTCTATGTAGATTCCGGGACGATTGCGCCGTTGTTGTCAATTGCGCCAGAAACCATTTACTTATACACGGACGATCCTCACCAGCCGTTAGTGAGGACGATCATCAATCTTTTTGAAGAACGTGTGAAAGTCAGTCCAGTTTCCGCTTTTCATGACGAAAAAGTAAACTTTTTTAAAGAGGATCGTGAAAATATACAATAGCCCACTTGATTTTCAAAACATTACAAACTATAATTACGTACATACTAAATCAATAGTGAATGTAATGATGAGGACATGGGCATTCTTGAAAGGTTTCCAGAGAGGGAAGGCTTGGCTGAAAACTTCCTAACACTAAAGAAACGCTTACCACCTCTGAACTCCAGCTGTGAACGCCCATAGGGCAAGTATTGGCTGGCGGCAGAAGCCGTTACCGCAACCAGAGCCATTCCTGCGTTTATTTTTGCGCAAGAGTGGGAATTGGGTGGAACCACGTGTGATCAAACTCGTCCCTGTTTCAGGGACGGGTTTTTTTATTTTTCGCGCAAAAATTTGCGCCACATTTTAAAAGGAGGAAAAGCCAATGGCAGACATGTTAAAAATATCGTTTCCAGATGGAGCAGTGAAGGAGTTTCCGGCAGGCACAACTACTGAAGATATCGCCAGCTCGATCAGCCCGGGCCTAAAGAAGAAAGCCATTGCCGGTATGGTCAATGGACAGCCGTATGATCTCAAGAGAGCGATCGAGGAGGATGCAGCGATCGAAATCGTCACTCCTGATCATCCAGAAGCACTAGAAATCCTGCGCCACAGCTCAGCTCACTTGATGGCACAGGCAATCAAGCGTCTGTATAAAGATGTTAACCTTGGAGTAGGGCCGGTAATTGAAGGCGGCTTCTACTATGATATCGATATGGAACATTCTTTATCCCCGGAAGATTTGCCAGAGATTGAAAAGGAAATGAAGAAAATCATCAATGAGAACATTGAAATTGTCCGTAAAGAAGTAAGCCGTGAAGATGCAGTCAAGTTTTTCAAGGAGCTTGGGGACCCTTATAAGCTTGAATTGATTGAAGCGATCCCGGCGGATGAGAAGGTCACTCTTTATGAACAGGGAGACTTTGTCGACCTTTGCCGTGGAGTACACGTACCATCAACTGGCAAGCTGAAGGAATTCAAATTGCTGAGCATTGCTGGTGCTTACTGGCGAGGCGACAGTGACAACAAGATGCTCCAGCGTATTTACGGAACAGCTTTCTTCAAGAAGGAAGACCTGAAAGAGCACTTGAGGCTGCTGGAAGAAGCGAAGGAACGTGACCATCGCAAGCTAGGCAAGGAGCTTAACTTATTTACTAATTCCCAGAAGGTTGGCCAGGGTCTACCGCTATGGCTTCCAAAAGGTGCGACAATCCGCCGCATCATCGAGCGCTATATCGTTGATAAAGAAGTCAGCCTTGGTTATGACCATGTCTATACTCCGGTTATGGGAAGTGTTGATCTTTATAAAACTTCCGGACACTGGGACCACTATCAGGAAAACATGTTCCCGGTAATGGAAATGGAAAATGAACAACTCGTTCTAAGACCAATGAACTGTCCGCACCACATGATGGTATACAAAAACAGCATCCATAGCTACAGGGAGCTTCCAATCAGGATTGCCGAGCTTGGAACAATGCACCGTTATGAAATGTCCGGCGCGTTGGCTGGGTTGCAGCGTGTGCGCGGTATGACTCTGAACGATGCTCACCTCTTTGTTCGCCCTGACCAGATCAAGGAAGAGTTCAAGCGTGTAGTAGAGCTTGTGCTTGAAGTCTACAAGGATTTTGATATGAATGACTATTCGTTCCGTCTATCCTACAGAGATCCTGAAGACAAGGAAAAGTACTTCGATGATGATCAGATGTGGGAAAAGGCTCAAGCTATGCTTAAAGAAGCGATGGATGAAATGGGTCTGGAATATTTCGAGGCTGAAGGCGAAGCAGCATTCTACGGACCGAAGCTTGATGTCCAGGTCAAGACTGCCCTTGGCAAAGAGGAGACTCTTTCAACAGTACAGCTTGACTTCTTGCTTCCAGAACGCTTCGACCTGACTTATATCGGAGAAGATGGCAAGCACCATCGTCCTGTCGTCATCCACCGCGGTGTCGTATCGACTATGGAACGCTTTGTAGCCTTCCTGATCGAAGAGTATAAAGGGGCGTTCCCGACTTGGCTGGCTCCAGTCCAGGCACAGATCATCCCGGTATCTCCATCAGTCCACTATGACTACGCAAGAGAAATCAAGGAGAAGCTTAAGGCAGAAGGCTTCCGCGTTGAAATCGATGGCCGCGACGAAAAGATCGGCTATAAAATCCGCGAAGCGCAAATGCAAAAGGTTCCTTATATGCTCGTAGTCGGTGACAATGAAGTAACAGAAAAAGCAGTCAATGTCCGTAAATACGGTGAACAAAAATCCGAAACAATTGCCTTTGATGAATTCCTTGAGTCGTTCAGGAAGGAAGCGAAGAAATAAAAATAATAGGAGCCGACTGGCTCCTATTATTTTTTGTGTTTTTATTCTAAAGGTTTAGAACATGATGGACAAAGGTTTTTCGAATAGCTGCGCTGTACCCTTTCGCCACAGAATCGGCACGATTTGATGTGGATGGGCCGATTATCAATATCATTGGAGAAACCATAGCCAGTCCTGAAAAATTTCAATGCAGTGCCAGCGAGTAATCCAGTGATCACACCAGTAATGATGATTGCGATCAACATATGTACACCAGCTTTCTTGTCTATTTCTACCAATAATTATAGCAAGAAATCCGGATTTAAGTTGTGAAAAATCAACCTATACTAAGGATTATTCGTTTATTTGGCAGAATATTTTAGAAGGAGAATCTTACAATGCCTGAAAAAAAGTATTGCAGCATGTATTTCTATCTGATACAATACTTTTTGTTGCAGTTAACGAAAGTGATTCGTTTGACACATCGATTTCTATATGCTATATTAGCAAGAGTGAACTGAATACAAGTTTTAGGAAAGAAGAAGCACCCGCTTCTCACCTGGCTGACGCATTTCAGCTGTTGGCAGGTAATACGTAAACGTCTAATTATTTTGTTTCCGTAAGTGTGGGTGTCGTCGCCTGCACTTTTTTTATTGCAAAATAAAAACGGACTATATCGTATGTCATTGTGTGAGCAAGATGAGGCTTCGGCCGAGCAATGTACTTCTTCTCCTTGACAATGTATTCGATAAAACCCTGGAGGTGGCTAATTATTAGCAAAGATGCGATGTTACTAAACGAGGGAATTCGTGCTCGCGAAATTCGTCTGATCGATCAAAACGGCGAGCAATTAGGAATCAAATCCAAAGCTGAGGCTCTTGAGATCGCAGCACGCGTAAATCTTGATCTTGTCCTTGTTGCTCCGAACGCGAAGCCTCCTGTAGGCCGAATCATGGACTACGGAAAATTCAAGTTCGAACAGCAAAAGAAAGAAAAAGAAGCACGTAAGAACCAAAAAATCATCACAACTAAAGAAGTCCGTCTTAGTCCGTCAATTGATGAGCATGACTTTAACACAAAGTTGCGCAATGCTATCAAGTTCCTGGAAAAAGGCGATAAGGTTAAAGCATCTATCCGTTTTAAGGGCCGTGCTATAACCCATAAGGAAATCGGTCAACGTGTTCTTGATCGCTTCTCTGAAGCTTGCAAAGAAGTAGCGACAATCGAATCACATCCGAAAATGGATGGCCGAAGCATGTTCCTAGTTCTAGCACCTAAAACTGAAAAGTAACGAGGAGGAAGTCCCTATGCCAAAAATGAAAACTCACCGCGGCACTGCCAAACGTTTCAAGAAAACTGGAACTGGCAAGCTTAAGCGTTCACACGCTTACACTAGCCACTTATTTGCTAACAAGTCTACAAAAGCTAAGCGTAAGCTTCGCAAATCTGCAATTGTTTCTAAGGGCGATTTCAAACGTATTCGTCACATGCTTGACAACATTAAGTAAATTCGAGCGATCTCGATTTATATAGGAGGGAAATTACATGCCACGTGTAAAAGGCGGTACAGTTACGCGCAAGCGTCGTAAAAAAGTCATCAAATTAGCAAAAGGTTATTTCGGTTCTAAACATACATTATACAAAGTTGCTAACCAGCAGGTTATGAAATCTCTAATGTATGCATTCCGCGACCGTCGCCAGAAGAAGCGCGACTTCCGCAAACTTTGGATTGCTCGTATCAACGCAGCAGCTCGCATGAACGGCCTTTCTTACAGCCGTATGATGCACGGCCTTAAGCTTGCAGGTATCGAAGTAAACCGCAAGATGCTTGCTGAACTTGCAGTAAGCGATGCAGCAGCATTCGCTCAATTGGCTGAAACAGCTAAGCAGCAGTTCAACAAGTAATTAAATCGATAAGATGAACCATTCTCATATTGAGAGTGGTTTTTTCTTTTTATAAGATATAATGATTTCAAAGAACTTAAAGAGGACGTGAAGATGTGGGGATATGGAGTTTGGCCGGCTTGATTGCAGTCATGAACCTTGCGGGCTTTTTTATCATGGGAATGGATAAAAAGCGGGCAAGAAACAATCATTATCGAATAAGCGAAAAAACACTATGGAATGTTGCTTTTTTGGGAGGGGCAATCGGGGCAACAGCTGGTATGAAGCATTTCAGGCATAAGACGAAGCATGCCCAGTTTAAATATGGGTTGCCACTCCTTGCTATTATTGAGCTTGGTATATTTACATATTTATTTAAGCTTTTGTCATAACAGCTTGTATGATTCTATAAGCTAGTAGCAACAAAGACTAAGCAGGCAGGTGACAAAAATGGATGATGCGTGGTCAATGCTGCTAATCATTGTGGAATCTGGAGGCTGGTATGCACCAGTATTGTTTATATTGTTTCATGTCTTCCGCCAATTTGTATTCATACCTCCTGCGGTTGTCTGTATTGCTGGCGGGTTAATATTTGGGATCGTACCGGGAATCGTATATTCGCTGCTCGGCTTGTCGGGAGCAAGTATATTATTCTACGTTTTGATGAGGCAGATTCCAGAGATGATGAACAAGCTAAGCAGGCTGAAAAAAAGGCTGGTAGGGCGCTTCAGGGATCTGACCGTTGCCCAGGTGGCGCTATTGAGGCTTGTGCCGGTGATTCATTACCAGCTGCTAAGCTTTTGCCTTTACGAGCGGAAAAGTAATTTTAAAGACTTTATGTTTGCTTCATTTCTCGCCAATATTCCATTCGTCATATTTTATACGATATTCGGGGAGTATGTCGGAGAATTTGACTCATTTACAGGGCTCTTTCTGATGATTGTATTTTTGCTGTTTGCCTATTTGTTGCGTGAGAAAATTACCTTCATTAAATGGCGTGAATTTTTTGATAGAATAACATAAAAAAAGCGTCCGGAATATTTCGGACGCTTTTACATTTTATATCTCATCATCATGTTCATGATTTGCCATGAATTCCTTAATTGGGCTTTTCCAGTCGATTTTGGCCACCGGATAGCTCTCACGGATTTTCCGTTCAATGAATTGGAAATCCTCAAGGACAAGCCCTTTCAAGGCCGAGGTTTTTTTAGGCCAAATGAAAATGGAAACAACCTCAAAAGCAGACGGAGTTGTGCCTAAATACTTTTCGCCTTCAAATAAAACACCCTTATATGTTAATAAGAAATTCTTGCGGACATTGTCTGGATCATCCAATAAGAAAAAGCGCTTCTGTTCATGAGCAAGCTCCAGCTTCCTTTTCGGGTGGAATAAATACTTCACCGCGCTGTATATTAAAAAAATGAATAACAGTAATAAAATTAGACGTAAAAGCAGGATCATGACTGCCCCTCCAATGCGAACTTTCCTTATTTACGGATGAGATTCTAAATAGTTTCAACAATTTTATAATTGTTTTATACTTTTTTTAGGATGAAGAATAAGATTTGGCGATTCGGACAGATTTTGGGTGAATCAGAAGAAAGTTGATGTCTGAAGTCAGGTCAAGTTCGGACAGGTTTGGAGGAAAAGGCGAGAAAGCTGTCCGAAGTCAGGTCAAGTTCAGACAGGTTTGGATGAAAAGGTGAGAAAGCTGTCCGAAGTCGGGTCAAGTTCGGACAGGTTTGGATGAAAAGGCGAGAAAGCTGTCCGAAGTCAGGTCAAGTTCGGACAGGTTTGGAGGAAAAGGCGAGAAAGCTGTCCGAAGTCAGGTCAAGTTTGGACAGGATTGAAGGAAAGCGCGAGAAAGCTGTCCGAAGTCAGAAACTTAATCATTTAGTCAACAAAATCATAAGATGGAGCTGAAAAATGAACACAACAACCCTTTTTAAAATGCAAAAAGCACTCGATAGTCATATTGAATCGCAACATGGTCTTGAAAATGAAGATTTATTTGATCGAAAGGTCCTCGCGCTGCTTGTTGAAATTGGCGAACTTGCTAACGAGACTAGATGTTTCAAGTTTTGGAGTGTGAAGCCTGCCTCCGAAACAGAGACCATCCTTGAGGAATTTGTGGATGGTGTTCATTTTATATTGTCCTTGGGGATTGAGTGTGGTTTTGAGGACCTGGAGACAATCACGCAAAGCCAATTGGATGAGCTAGACGCTACCAAGCAGTTCCTTTCTATTTACGAGTACGCACAGAAATTCAGGAACAGCCGCAGCAAAGAAGATTATGTTCAATTATTCCAAGGCTACCTGAAGCTTGCCCAGTTGCTCGGTTTGAACGAGGATCAAATTGAACAGGCATATATTAAGAAAAATGAAGTAAATTATGAGAGGCAGCGAAAAGGTTATTAGGCAGAATTTTTTGTACAATACCCCGCATGTCTAGTATAATAGGTTTCGAAACTACATATTAAGGGAGTCGAAATAATGGCGAAATTAGATGAAACATTAACAATGCTAAAAGATTTAACCGATGCCAAAGGCATTCCCGGCAATGAGCGTGAGCCAAGAGAAGTAATGAAGAAATACATAACTCCATTCGCTGATGAAGTATCGACTGACGGACTTGGCAGTCTGGTTGCCAAGAAAGTCGGCAATGAAAATGGACCGAAAATCATGGTTGCCGGCCATCTTGATGAGGTTGGTTTCATGGTAACAAGCATCGACGACAAAGGATTCATCCGCTTCCAGACAGTTGGCGGCTGGTGGAGCCAGGTCATGCTTGCACAACGCGTGACAATCGTAACACGCAAAGGTGAAATCACTGGGGTAATCGGTTCTAAACCGCCTCACATCCTTCCTGCGGAAGCGCGCAAAAAGCCAGTTGATATCAAGGATATGTTCATTGATATCGGTGCTTCAAGCCGTGACGAAGCGAAGGAATGGGGAGTAACTCCTGGAGACATGGTCGTTCCTTACTTCGAATTCACTGTTATGAACAATGAGAAAATGCTTCTTGCTAAAGCATGGGATAACCGTATCGGCTGTGCTATTGCAATCGATGTCCTTAAGGGTCTTAAAGATGCTGAGCACCCGAACGTCGTATATGGCGTTGGAACAGTTCAGGAAGAAGTAGGCCTTCGCGGCGCTAAAACTTCCGCTCAAATGATTCAGCCTGACATCGCTTTCGGCGTTGATGTAGGGATCGCCGGAGACACTCCAGGCGTTACAGAAAAAGAAGCACTAAGCAAAATGGGTGACGGCCCACAGATCATCATTTATGATGCATCAATGGTATCTCACAAAGGCCTTCGTGATTTTGTGACAGACCTGGCTGATGAATTGGACATTCCATACCAGTTCGATGCAGTAGCGGGCGGAGGAACAGACTCTGGAGCTATCCACCTGACACACCGCGGTGTACCAGCGTTATCCATCACAATCGCGACACGCTACATCCACTCACATGCAGCAATGCTACACCGTGACGACTACGAAAACGCTGTAAAGCTGATCGTAGAAGTTATCAAGCGTCTTGATAAAGAAACAGTTGAGAAGATCACTTTTGAATAAGATTTAGGATATGGTTGTCCAGAAATCAGTGAAAACTGGTTTTCTGGACAATTTTTTTGTCTTTATTAAACGTTTTTTCTACAGCTTTTTATATAATCACTACGCTTTTGAACATAATCACTACAAAATCAACATGAATCACTCCAATAACTGCATTGAACACTACGAAATTAACTTTAATCACTACGAAATCGAGCGTAATCACTACTTTATCCATTTTTATGGAAAAAGGACCCCGTTTAGCACTAAAAGAAAAGAACTCCTTCAAATGAAGGAGTTCTTCCAAATTTATTGCTTTCCTTTCAATCCTTCTTCCAATGCGTTGAGCATTTCCTGCTGTTCTTCAGCAGATGCGTTCTGCCAGATCACTTCAAACAAGACTCCAAGGCCTGGAAGCATTTTTTCTTCTCCATTTTGGATGGCATCTACAATAGTATCCTTCAACTCATCCTGTGAATTTCCTGCTACATTTGTAATAACTGCATTCCTAAGGTTTAGGTTCATCCTTTGCTCAAACTCCTTTCAAATTACCAAGATGGTTATAGGATGAACAATTTTGGTTTTATTATGTATCTGTTTTGAGCTATAATAGTAAAATTGAACAAGCCATAACAAAGGAGAGCCAGAGTTGAAGTACATTCAATCTGATAAAAATCTGCAAGTGAAGCAGTGGAAGAAATTACTGACGCGAAAGGAACGCGATAAGTCCGGTATGTTCCTTGTTGAGGGCTTCCATTTAGTTGAAGAAGCACTGACGAAAAAAGAAGATGTAGAAGAAATCATTTTAAGCGAAAAAACTGAATTGCCGCATGGCCTGGATTACGGTGAGATTCCTGTTACGGTTGTAACGGATGAAATCAGCAAGCAGCTTGCTGATACCGAGACAACTCAGGGTATATTTGCTGTATGCCGGCAGCCGAAGAACACAGAAGCAAATGGAAAAACCTTTTTATTGATTGATTCTGTCCAGGACCCAGGTAACCTTGGCACGATGATTCGGACAGCTGATGCTGCCGGAATTGATGCTGTCATTGTCGGGAAGGGCAGTGTCGATATGTATAATCCTAAGGTCTTGCGCTCTGCGCAGGGAAGCCACTTCCATTTGCCGGTTTTAAGTGGAGACCTTTCCGAGTGGGTTACCAAACTTCAAGATGAAAACATTCCGGTCTATGGAACCGCCCTTGAAAATGGAGTCGTTTTTACAGAGGCTGAAAAAGGGGGAGCCTTCGCCCTGCTCGTAGGAAATGAAGGAAGCGGTGTAAATAAAGAGCTTCTGGCAAAAACAACACAAAATCTTTATATCCCGATTTACGGCAAAAGTGAATCGCTGAATGTCGCTGTCGCCGCAGGTATTTTGCTATATTATTTAAAAACAGCAAAATAGGCCCTAAAACCATTTGATACTGCGCCAAGATTATAATATAATAAACAGCAAAAATAATATTTCAAAAACGATGACGGAGAAGAGTAGCTTGAAGCTGTCCATCAAGGGAGAAAATGCCGAAGACTGGAAGCATTTTTATGGAGCATGCAAGCGAAGTTCACCTCCAGAGTTGGCATCGGGACCGCTTTTACAGGCGTAAAGATGCATCGGCACAAAGCCGTTATCTCAATGAAGCGAACACGTAATACATATTGTATTGCCTGTTAAAAAGGGTGGTACCGCGATAACCTTGAACCTCGTCCCTTTATAAAGGATGAGGTCTTTTTGTGTTCAAAAAAGAAGAATATGAAGGAGGATTTACCAATGCAGGATCGTTTAAAAGAACTGCAGGCTGAGGCTCTTGAAAAAGTCGCCGCAGCAGCTGACCTTAAAGAATTGAATGATGTTCGTGTTTCCTATCTTGGGAAAAAAGGTCCAATCACAGAAGTATTAAAAGGAATGGGCAAGTTATCAGCTGAAGAAAGACCGAAAATGGGTGCCCTTGCAAACGAAGTCCGCGATGCGATTTCCGGCCAGATTGAAGTAAAGCAGAAGGAACTTGAGGAAGCGGCAGTCCAAAAACAATTGGCAGCTGAGCAAATCGACGTGACCCTTCCTGGAAGGCCTGTCAGAACTGGCAGTCATCACCCGCTTACGAGCATCATCGAAGAAATCGAAGATCTTTTCATCGGCATGGGCTACACAGTAGAGGAAGGTCCGGAAGTCGAAAAAGATTACTATAACTTCGAAGCATTGAACCTTCCGAAGGGGCATCCAGCACGTGATATGCAGGATTCATTCTACATTACAGAAGAAACATTAATGCGCACACACACATCCCCTGTCCAGGCAAGGACGATGGAAAAACACCAGGGCAAGGGTCCTGTAAAAATCATCTGCCCGGGCAAGGTTTATCGCCGTGATAATGACGATGCAACACACTCCCACCAGTTCATGCAGATTGAAGGGCTTGTCGTTGATGAGAATGTAAGAATGAGCGACCTAAAAGGAACGCTTGAAGTTTTTGCAAAGAAAATGTTTGGCGAAGATCGCGAAATTCGTCTGCGTCCTAGCTTCTTCCCTTTCACAGAGCCATCTGTCGAAATGGATATTTCTTGTAAAATTTGCGGCGGATCAGGCTGCAGCGTGTGTAAGGGAACAGGCTGGATTGAAATCCTTGGTGCAGGGATGGTTCACCCGAATGTGCTTGAAATGGCAGGCTATGATTCGAAGAAATACACTGGTTTTGCATTTGGAATGGGACCTGAGCGTATTGCGATGCTAAAGTATGGAGTCGATGACATCCGTCATTTCTATACAAATGATGTCCGCTTCTTGAAGCAATTTTCAGTTGAAGAATAATGATTAGGAGGGTAAAACCATGTTGGTATCATATAAATGGCTTCAGGAATATATCGATTTGGAAGGCGTATCTGCTGAGGAGCTTGCTGAAAAAATCACGAAAAGCGGCATTGAAGTAGAAGGCGTAGAAAAATTAAATGAAGGCTTGCAGGGTGTAGTTGTCGGCCATGTACTTGAGTGCGAGAAGCACCCAAACGCAGAAAAACTGAATAAAACACTTGTGGACCTTGGAAACGGTGAGACAGTCCAGATTATCTGTGGCGCACCTAATGTGGGCAAAGGACAGAAGGTTGCCGTTGCGACAGTTGGAGCGGTTCTTCCTGGCAATTTCAAGATTAAAAAAGCAAAGCTTCGCGGAGAAGAATCCCACGGGATGATCTGCTCGCTGCAGGAGCTTGGAATCGAAGGGAAGCTAGCACCAAAGGAATATGCTGAGGGAATTTTCAATTTCACTCCAGACACTGAAATCGGCCAGGACGCGCTTGAGGTCCTCAACAGGGATGACGAGATCCTTGAGCTTGGCTTGACGCCAAACCGTGCTGATGCCATGAGCATGCTTGGAGTTGCATACGAGGTTGGAGCGATTCTTGGCAAGGACATCAAGCTGCCAAATCCACAGCCTGAAACATCTTCAGAGCAAGCTAGCGACTATATCAACGTAACAGTTGACGCTAAAGAAGATAATCCTCTATACGTTGCGAAAGTGATCAAGAATGTAAAAGTTGGTCCATCACCAGTTTGGCTGCAAACAAAATTGATGGCTGCAGGCATCCGTCCTCACAATAATGTAGTTGATATCACGAACTTCATCTTATTGGAGTACGGCCAGCCGCTTCACGCATTCGACTACGATAAATTGGGATCAAAAGAAATCCTTGTCCGCCGTGCTAAGAATGGCGAAGTGATTGAAACGCTTGATGATGTGAAACGCACATTGACGCCTGATCACCTAGTCATTACAAACGGAACAGAGCCGGTTGCGCTTGCAGGCGTAATGGGTGGAGCGAATTCCGAGGTTGGCAGCGATACAACAACTGTCTTGCTTGAGTCCGCTTATTTTACAGGCGGTGCAATCCGCAAGGCTTCCAAGGATCATGGCCTGCGCAGTGAAGCAAGCTCACGTTATGAAAAAGGTGTGGATCCTGAAAGAGTTCGCCCTGCTGCAGAACGTGCGGCTGAACTGATGATCGAGCTTGCCGGAGGAGAAGTTCTTGGCGGCGTTGTTGAAGCTGATGCTTTAAATGTGAAGCCGGCTGTTGTTTCAACAACAATTCAGAAAATCAATAAGGTATTGGGAACAGACCTTGAAATGAAGAATGTTGAGGACATTTTTGCACGCCTGAAATTCGAAACTTCTGTCGATAATGACACAATCACAGTAACAGTACCTACTCGCCGTGGGGACATCACGATTGAAGAAGATTTGATTGAAGAGGTTGGCCGTCTATATGGCTATGACAACCTGCCAACAACTCTTCCTGTAGGTCCATCGACACCAGGGCAATTATCTGAGTACCAGAAAAAGCGCCGTCTTGTCCGCCGTTATATGGAAGGCGCAGGACTTTACCAGGCAGTCACATATTCCCTTACAAGCGCGGAGAAAGCTACACAGTACGCATTGGATAAGCGCGAGCCTGTTGAACTGGCAATGCCAATGAGCGAAGACCGCAGCCTACTGCGCTTAAGTATCGTACCTCAACTTCTTGAAGTATTGAAATACAATATCGCTCGCCAGACTGACAGTTTCGCTGTTTATGAAACTGGGGCAGTCTTCCTGAAAAACAGCAATGAAGACCTTCCTGAAGAACGCGAACACCTTGCTGCAGCCATTACTGGCCTGTGGGAAAGCCATCCATGGCAGGGTGAGAAGAAGCCTGTTGACTTCTTCGTTCTTAAAGGAATTGTTGAAGGGTTATTTTCAAAGCTTGGCCTTGAAAGCCAATTAAATTTCGTGAAGGCTGAGCTTGATGGTTTGCACCCTGGACGTACGGCTGACATTTTGTTGAATTACAATGTCATCGGCTTCATCGGCCAGGTTCACCCAACAATGCAAAAGTCGCTCGACTTGAAAGAAACTTATGTTTTCGAGTTATCGTTAAAAGCATTATTGAAAGCAGAAACAGCGCCGTTGCAGTACACCGCAATCCCGCGCTTCCCGTCCATCACAAGGGATATTGCCCTGGTTGTTGAAAAAGCAACTGCTTCCGGCGACCTGGAGAAAATCATCACTGAAGCTGGCGGATTACTTTTAAAAGAAGTGAATGTTTTCGACCTTTACGAGGGTGAAAAAATGGAGGAAGGCAAGAAATCCCTTGCATTCTCACTGAAATACTTCGATCCGGAAAAAACACTTACAGACGAAGACATTGCAAAAGCACATAGTAAAGTCCTTGCAGCTCTTGAAGAAAAAGCAGGAGCAGTATTGAGAGGATAAATTAGAAAAAGGCAGCCTGCGGGCTGCCTTTTTAATGTGAATTTCGCTAAGATCTGTGAGAAAACCCGGCGAATTATCGTGCATACGCCGTGGAATAAAAAAGGATTCCGTTTGAAATAGAGTTACAGGGGGGAAACCCGATTGAATTCCGCGATAATGCCGTAGATTCCCGCGAAAGTTTGCTATGATTCCGCGAAAAACACATGTGATTCCGCGAAAAGTTGCTATAATTTGGCGAACTGGAAAAAACAACTCATTTTTTCCAGCAATATCGACCTAAACCCTCGCGATCTTCTTCGCTTTTTCAGTATTGGCAAAATGCAGCTTAACGAATTCTGGCAGTACTTCTGTCCCTTTTTCAAGGATCAGCCTTGCAGCCGCTTTATCAACAGCAGCGCCAGCACCTTTTGGTATCGTGAATCCTGCGCGTTTGCTGAGGTTCTCGAAATGGCGGACAAACGCGTAGCGGGCGATCATCGACGCTGCAGCCACTCCCAGGTGAATTCCTTCTGCTTTTGTGCTGAACAAAACGTTTTCCCTGATAATCTTCTTTTGCCCTTTTAAATGGGCGTAATAAATCTGCTCTTTTGCAAATTCATCGATTAAAATCGCTTCAGGTTTTTCAGGGGCGATTTTTTCAAGAACATGGTGGATCGCCTGGTTATGCAGCAGAGCTTTCATCTTGCCCTGTGACATGCCTTTCATTTGCATTTGGTTGTACTTTTCATTATGCAGTGTCAGCAGGCTGTGCGGCAAAAAGGTTACGAGCTGCTTGGCGATTTCGATGATTTTATCATCCTTGAGATTCTTTGAATCCTGCACCCCAAGCTCCTTCAATACAGGTATATCCTGCCGTCTGACATAGGCTGCGACGACTGTGATCGGACCGAAATAATCGCCAGTTCCCACTTCATCTGAACCGATGATGGAAATCTCGCCAATATTCTTTGGTAAATGGGAGCCTGGAATTGGTGCAGCTGCTTTTTTAGCAGAAGGCGCTAGGGCCGTTCCCCACCTGGCTGCCTCGGTCTCCCCATCTTTTCCCTGGAACAATACTTTTCCTGATTTATAGGCAGTGATTGCGCAGGAAGGTGTTTTGGCGGCGAAAACGCTGCCAGGCGGAAGCTTATCAATAAGAAACTTACTGTAATACTCTTTCATCTTTTTGATTTCTTCCGGACTTTTTTGAAGGACACTGTTTCCCATTGCATTACACTCCCTGTTTTACATTTCATAGTTAGACATATTCTTCCATAAATCATACAGATCTGACAGGCAAATACTTCCCAGCTTTTTACGTTCATGTTATAGTATAAAATAGGATTCTTATGAATGGGGGCATAAATGTTGTCAGACACAAAAAAAAATAAGTCGACTGTCGATATATACGGACAGCAATATACGATCGTCGGCACAGAAAGCACCAGCCATATCCGGCTCATTGCCTCGATGGTAGACGATAAAATGCGTGAGATCGGCTCAGCGAATCCTTCACTTGATACTAGTAAATTAGCTGTATTAACTGCTGTGAATGCCGTTAATGATTACATAAAAATGAAAGATCGTGTTGAATCGCTCGAAGCGGAAATTAAAAGGTTAAAGGACTGAAAAAAGCATGCTTGATCTTGCTGTATTAGCTATTTTGCTTGTTGGCTTCATTGTAGGATTGAAGAGGGGGTTCATCCTGCAAACCATCCATTTGGCTGGATTCATCGCAGCCTTCATCGTTGCGTACATATATTACGACCAGTTGGCGCCAAAGCTGACTCTATGGATTCCGTATCCGAATCTTGGAAGCAATGCGACGTTAAATCTTCTATTTGAAAATGCCAATTTAGAAGATGCATATTATCGCGCGATTGCATTTGCAGCAATCTTCTTCGCAGTGAAAATCCTGCTTCAAATCATCGGTTCGATGCTCGATTTTGTGGCTCACCTTCCAATCCTGAAGCAGTTGAACGTTTGGGCAGGAGGGTTCCTTGGCTTTGTTGAAGTTTACCTGCTTTTATTTATTGTTCTCTACATCGCTGCTTTACTGCCAATCCAGGCGATCCAGGGACCACTGAACGATTCAATTCTAGCCGAAAACATCATAAAAAATACCCCAGTATTTTCCCAGCAAATTAAACAACTTTGGATTGAATACATGGCTGCATAACTTCTCTGTTGCGGAGAAGTTTTTTCTTTTTTAACGATTTCTCATGATTCTAACGAGTGTGAGGCTGGAAAAACCAGCAACACCAAATACTATAAACACAGCACATATTCAGGCTGTCTATAACTTATCATCATATATTTTTTCATTTGATTTCACAGGGGGGCTTGTTTTCTATAAAATAGAAGACAATGACTACTTCCGGCTTAATCCGGTCGGTAATTTTAAAAGGCAGGTGGACTTCGTGTCTGTAAATAAAAAGGATATCGTACAATTACTTGAAACGATCGCTACATATATGGAATTAAAAGGTGAAAACCCATTCAAGGTCTCTGCATTCCGCAAGGCTGCTGCTGCTCTTGAGGGAGATGAGCGCAGTATGTCAGAAATGGGCGAGTTGACTGAACTCAAAGGAATCGGCAAAGGAACAGCCGGAGTCATTCAGGAATTCATGGAGACAGGGCAATCAACTGAGCTGAAAGAATTGCAGGAAGAAGTACCGAGCGGGCTGATCCCACTCTTGCAGCTGCCAGGAATGGGCGGGAAAAAGATCGCCAAGCTATACAAGGAACTGGGAGTAGAAGGCATCCACGACTTGGAGGAGGCTGCGAAGTCAGGTAAAATTCGTGACCTTGCAGGCTTTGGCAAGAAGAGCGAAGAAAAGATTCTTGCGGCAATTGAAAACTTTGGCACAAGGCCGGATAGACTGCCGCTTGCATATATGCTCCCGGTTGCGGAATTAATTGAATCATATCTTCAAAAGATAGAGGGAATCGAACAATTTTCAAAAGCAGGAAGCTTGAGGAGGATGAGAGAGACAATCAAGGATCTGGATTTCATCATTGCTTCTAAAAATCCAACGGCGGTGAAGGACGAGCTGGTCAAACTGCCGAAAATAAAAGAGGTTATCGCAGCTGGAGATACCAAGGTTTCTGTCACACTTGGCCTGGACTATGATGTGAATGTGGACTTCCGCCTTGTCGATCCTGAAGAATTCGCAACTGCGCTCCATCACTTCACTGGTTCAAAAGACCATAATGTAAGAATGCGGCAGTTAGCGAAGGAAAAAGGAGAAAAGATCAGCGAATACGGTGTAGAGAATGTAGAAACAGGTGAAGTCACCACATTCAAATCGGAAGAGGAATTTTATCAGTATTTCGGCCTTCCTTTCATTCCGCCAGAGTTAAGGGAAGACGGCTCGGAAGTCGAGTTATATAAAGAAGATTTGAAAATCATCACACTGGAGTCAATTAAAGGCGACCTTCATATGCATTCAACGTGGAGCGATGGCGGCCATTCAATCGAGGAAATGGCAAGGGAGTGTATCGCGAGAGGCTATAAATACATGGCAATCACAGACCATTCCCATTATTTGAAGGTAGCGAACGGGCTGACGCCGGAACGCCTGCGGAAGCAAATTGAAGAAGTGAAGGAACTGAACAAGAAATTCGATGATTTCACAATTTTGACAGGAATTGAAATGGATATTTTACCAGATGGTTCATTGGATTTTGAAGATGATCTGCTAGCAGAACTCGACTTGGTCATTGCATCGATCCATTCTTCTTTTTCCCAGCCAACCGAAAAAATCATGAACCGTTTGAAGACTGCTCTGGTGAATGCTCATGTTGATATCATCGCGCATCCAACTGGCAGGCTGATCGGCCGTCGTGAGGGATACTCAGTTGATATCGATATGCTGATCAAGCTGGCAAAAGAAACGAATACAGCACTTGAGTTGAACGCGAATCCGAACCGACTTGACCTGGCATCAGAGTATTTAAGGAAAGCTCAGGATGAAGGTGTCAAGCTTGTCATCAATACAGACGCGCATAAAGTGGATACACTAGAGCATATGGATATAGGCGTAACAGCCGCCAGAAAAGGCTGGATCAAGGAATCATCCGTCCTCAATGCATTGGATCTGAACGGATTGCTGGATTTCCTGCACGGCCGTAATCAATAAAGGGCTTATTTCGCAAAGGAGCCTAATAAAAGTACCTTCGCTAAAGAAGAAGGAGGAAATTTTTGTGCAACAGCGAGTTTTGAAAACACTTGAATTTGATAAAATCAGGAATCAGCTGATAGAACATGTCTCATCCTCATTAGGACGGGAAAGAGCAATTGCGTTGATGCCTTCCGTTGATTTTTCGGAAGTATCCCGTTTACAGGAAGAAACAGATGAAGCAGCCAAGGTTCTAAGACTAAAAGGTAATGTACCATTAGGTGGTATTCATGATATAAGGCCGCATGTAAAAAGGGCGCAAATCGGAGGTATGCTCAGTCCAAGTGAACTGGTTCAGGTGGCAAGCACTGTCCATGCCAGCAGACAAATGAAGCGATTTGTCGATGATTTGCAGGAAGTTACCGAGGTTCCCATCTTATTGAGCTATACAGAGGGAATCATCGTCCTTGCGAATTTGGAAGAATCGATCAGAAACGCGATCGATGAAGGCGGCGAGGTTCTTGACGGTGCAAGTGAAGCACTAAGGTCACTTCGACATCAAATGCGCATGAGAGAAGCAAGAGTACGTGAAAAATTGGAGAGCATGATTCGCTCATCCAACGCCTCAAAAATGCTATCGGATGCCATCATCACCATCAGGAACGATCGATTTGTCATTCCTGTAAAACAGGAATATCGCTCGCATTATGGCGGTATCATCCATGATCAAAGTTCTTCCGGGCAGACTCTGTTCATTGAGCCGCAATCTGTTGTCCAGCTGAATAATGAACTTCAGAGCATCAGGGTGAAAGAGCAGCAGGAAATCGAAAGAATCCTTTCAGAGCTTTCGGCATTTACCGCCGACCATCATGATGAGCTAATGGAAATCGTGAGCATTATGGGCGAGCTTGATTTTATGTTTGCGAAAGCGCGATATGGGAGCAAAATCAAGGGCTCAAAGCCTATCGTCAATGATGAGGGCCGTATCAACCTTTTCCAGGCAAGACATCCACTGATCGCGATGGATGAAGTTGTTCCGAACAGTGTTTCTTTAGGGAGTGATTATACGACGATTGTCATCACCGGTCCGAATACCGGGGGTAAAACCGTTACTTTGAAGACAGTCGGACTTTGTACGCTAATGGCCCAGGCAGGATTGCAGATTCCTGCTCTTGACGGATCAGAAGTAGCTGTATTTGGGTCAGTTTATGCAGATATTGGTGATGAACAGTCGATCGAGCAAAGTTTGAGTACTTTTTCATCCCATATGGTCAATATCGTGGAAATCCTTGAAAAGGTTGACCACAATAGCCTTGTGCTATTCGATGAACTTGGTGCGGGCACTGATCCTCAGGAAGGTGCAGCACTGGCGATTTCAATACTGGACGAAGTTTATCAGCGAGGTGCAAGAGTGATCGCGACAACCCACTATCCAGAGCTAAAGGCCTATGGATACAATCGGGAAGGCGTCACCAATGCCAGCGTAGAATTCGATGTAGAAACATTGAGCCCGACTTATAAACTACTGATTGGCGTACCAGGCCGAAGTAATGCTTTTGAAATTTCCAAGAGATTAGGATTGAAAGAATCTGTCATTACTACAGCAAGATCCTATATCAGCGCGGACAGCAATGAGGTCGAAAACATGATTGCTTCCCTTGAGTCCAGCCGTAAGCAGGCGGAGAGAGACCGCGAAGAAGCACACCAGCTGTTGAAAGATGCAGCACATCTGCATGAGGATTTGCAAAAACAGATGGCGGAGTATTATCAAAAGAAAGATGAATTAGCCGAAAAGGCAAAAGGAAAAGCTGCATCAATCTTGGAAAAAGCGAAAGAAGAAGCGGAAGAAATCATCCGTGACCTTCGGAAGCTGCGACTTGATAAAGGTGCCGAGATCAAAGAGCATGAATTGATCGATGCCAAAAGACGCCTGAGCGAGGCGACTCCTGAGCTCAATCAGGTGAAAAAAGGCGGAGGCAAAGCGAAACAGGCAAAACACGAGTTCAAGCCAGGGGATGAGGTCAAGGTTCTGACCTTTGATCAAAAAGGACATCTTGTTGAACGCGTTAGTGCTAAAGAATGGCAAGTACAGATTGGCATTCTCAAGATGAAGGTGAAAGAAACGGATATGGAATATATCAACTCTCCTAAGCAGGTAGAAACAAAACCATTAGCCATTGTTAAAGGCAAGGACTTTCACGTGGGACTTGAGCTTGATCTTAGAGGAGAGCGTTATGAAGATGCCCTCATGAGAGTAGAAAAATATATCGATGATGCATTGCTTGCCGGTTACCCAAGAGTCAATATCATCCACGGAAAAGGAACCGGGGCATTGAGACAGGGAGTCCAGGAATACCTTCGCAACCATCGGTCAGTGAAGAAAATAAGATTTGGAGATGCTGGTGAAGGTGGAACAGGCGTGACTGTAGTAGAATTCAAGTAGAGTTACGCATGCAAAACAATGTAAATCCCCGTCACAACACTTTATAATAGGCAGTGGGGTAAAATCTTTTCAGGGAGAATGGATATGGATCATTTTTGGGAAAATGAATATATAGTTACAGCTGGTTATTATAGTGTCTCGATTCTCTGCATCGTCGTATTTCTGGCTGTTTTTGAACTGGTGACAAAATACCGCAACTGGGAAGAAATCAAAAAAGGGAATATTTCCGTTGCGATGGCCACCGGCGGGAAAATCTTCGGTGTAGCCAATATATTCCGCTATTCCATCAATCAGCATGACTCACTGCTCACGATGATCAGCTGGGGAGTTTTCGGCTTCGTCTTGCTTTTGATTGGATACTTTATTTTTGAGTTCCTGACACCAAAGTTCAACATTGATAAAGAAATAGAGAACGACAACCGCGCAGTAGGCCTGATATCCATGGTCATTTCTATCGGCCTGTCTTATATCATCGGAGCAGGAATTTAACAGGGGGATCTAAAAAGAGTGGAAAAACTGGCTAAAATATTGCTGATTCTATGTGGAGTATTCCTGTTAGTCGGCATTGTCTATATGATGTTTTTTGTATAGGATCTGATATCACTGATGGTTGATTTCACAGTATTTGAAAAATAATCGGAAAAATCCCGTTTAAATTGGAAACTCCCCTTATTTCATTAAAAATAAGGGGAGTTTTTCCGTTTATTTACTCCAAATCGTTTAATTTTGAATTTTTTATAGCACTTAACCGGAATATCTCCGCTAATTTCTGCTTCATAAGCGCTATTTTGTACAATAGCCGGAAATTCTCCTTTTATGAATTCAAATACCTACACCAAAATTGATAACAACAGAGCTTTTGTTTAAAAACTAGAAAACCGCCTTGTTAGCGATTTGTTTTTATCTAAAAAGAAAGAAAGGATAAGACACAGGTAAGGCATATGGGAGTTTGTCCCTATAAACCACCAAAAAACTATTCTAATTGTCATAAAAAGACCATTATATTATAATGGGAGATAGAATTTTCAAAAAATTTAAATAAGGGGGCAACAATATGGAAGTAGAAAAGCCGTGGCTGTCGCAATATCCTCCGGAAATACCTGCTCATTTGGATCTTCAGCAAGCAACGGTCCAGGACTATTTGAAGCAGACTGCTGAGAAATACCCTGATAAGGTGGGAATCCACTTTATGGGCAAAGAGCTGACGTATAAGCAAGTCTACAACTATGCGAAAAAACTGGCTGCCTATTTGCAGGACCTGGGAATTGAAAAAGGGGACAGGGTTGCGATCATGCTCCCGAATACTCCTCAGTCTATCATCAGTTACTATGCAATCCTGATGGCCGGGGGAATTGTTGTTCAAACCAACCCTCTGTATATGGAACGGGAGCTTGAATACCAGATGAAGGACTCTGGTGCTAAGGCAATAATCACGCTCGACATCCTATTCCCAAGGGTCTCCAAGGTCATCGCAAACACGGATTTAGAGAATGTAATTGTAACCGCTATCAAGGACTATCTTCCTTTCCCGAAAAATCTTGTCTATCCATTCATCCAGAAAAAACAGTATGGCATCATCGTAAATGTGAAGCATGAAGGCCAGAATCACCTTTTCACTGAAATTATGAAACAGCCTGCCGGTAAAATTAAAGAATACGATTATGATTTTGAAGAAGACTTGGCTTTATTACAATATACTGGCGGAACAACAGGGTTTCCGAAAGGGGTTATGCTGACTCATAAAAACCTGATTGCGAATGCAGCGATGAGCAATGCGTGGCTGTATAAATGCAAAGAGGGTGAAGAAACAGTCCTTGGAATCCTGCCGTTTTTCCATGTTTATGGCATGACAGCTGTATTGATTCTATCCGTAATGCAAGGTTCTAAAATGGTCCTATTGCCAAAATTCGACCCTGAAACAACACTAAAGACAATCCAGAAGCAGAAGCCTACATTGTTTCCAGGAGCACCAACGATTTATATCGGTTTGCTGAACCACCCTGACCTGAAAAAATATGACCTGTCTTCCATCGATTCCTGCATAAGCGGCTCAGCTCCTCTGCCTGCCGAGGTCCAGGAGAAGTTCGAAGAGATAACAGGAGGCAAGCTCGTTGAAGGTTATGGCCTTACAGAATCGTCGCCAGTCACTCATGCGAATTTCCTCTGGGATAAAAAACGGGTGAAAGGCAGTATCGGAGTACCATGGCCTGATACAGATTCAATCATCCTATCAATGGAAACGGGTGAACCGCTGCCACCGGGTGAAATCGGAGAAATAGCTGTCAAAGGCCCGCAAGTAATGAAGGGATATTGGAACAGGCCCGAAGAAACAGAGCAAACACTTAAAGATGGATGGTTGCTCACTGGAGACCTTGGGTATATGGATGAGGAAGGATATTTCTATATTGTCGACCGGAAGAAAGACATGATCATTGCCGGAGGCTTCAATATTTATCCACGGGAAATTGAAGAAGTCCTATATGAACACCCAGCGATCCAGGAGGTTGTGGCCGCAGGAATCCCAGATCCTTACCGAGGTGAAACGGTAAAAGTATATATTGTTCTTAAAGAGGGTGCACAAGCGACAGAAGAAGAACTGAATGAATATTGCCGCAAACATCTTGCTGCATATAAGGTGCCGAGATTATTTGAATTCAGGAAAGAACTTCCTAAAACTGCTGTAGGTAAAATTCTCAGAAGAGCATTAGTTGATGAAGAAAAAGCGAAAAGACAGGAAGATGAACAGAAGAGAGCTTAATTTTGAAGCCGGCTCCTCAATCGGCTCTTTCTTTTTGATGAAGAAGGGTTGTCCAACCGAAACACATTTCCTTGACAGAAATGTGAGTGAATACTATTATAAAAATATGAATGACGATTCATTCAGTAAAAAGGATTGCAGACAAAAATTCGTAAACGGGAGTGTGCCACTGTAGCATTTAATGCTTGTGCTTTTCCTGGAGCGGGAGTGAAAGAAATGAAGAAAAACAGGCCGAAATATATGCAAATAATTGACGCAGCAGTGGTCATTATCGCAGAAAACGGCTACCACCAGGCGCAGGTGTCTAAAATAGCAAAGCAGGCTGGAGTGGCTGATGGGACCATTTATTTGTATTTCAAGAATAAGGAAGACATACTGATTTCTCTGTTCCAGGAGAAAATGGGTTACTTCGTGGGAAGTATTGAAGAAAAAATTGCAGGAAAACAAACAGCAACAGAGAAATTATATATGTTGGTCGAAACGCATTTCAAGATTCTTTCAGATGACCGGCATCTTGCAATTGTAACCCAGCTGGAGCTAAGGCAGTCAAATAAGGATCTCCGTCATAAAATCAACGAGGTCCTTAAGGGCTACTTAATGCTGATCGACAAAATCATTTTGGAAGGCATAGAGAATGGAGAGTTTTCAAGCTCCCTGGATTTGCGTCTTGCAAGGCAGATGATTTTTGGTACAGTAGATGAAACTGCGACTTCATGGGTCATGAATGAACAGAAATACAGTCTTACTGACCTGGCTAAAGCGGTACACCAGCTGCTGATCAACGGCTGCGGTTACCAGGACACCAAACCGGTCCTTTAATTACGCCTCTCCTTAATTTCCGAAGCTTTGAAATGCCTGGAAAAGAGGAAAAGGCAGTGTGAAAAGGCCGCTTCGCAATAAGCCGTTAAGCCTAAATGCGAAGCAAGCCTTCATGTAAAAGGAGGGGAAAATGTGGAGTATCTCAAATGGTCTGCGGAGGACAGGATCGCTACGATTACGATAGCCCGTCCACCAGCAAATGCCCTCGCTTCTGGCCTGTTGAAGGAATTATCAGCAGTCCTTGATGAAATCGAGGGAAATGAAGAAATCAGGGTAGTCCTGATTCATGGTGAAGGAAGGTTCTTCTCAGCAGGAGCAGATATCAAGGAATTCACTACAATTAAAACAGGAGAAGATTTTGCCAAACTCGCTGAGTATGGCCAGGACCTTTTCGAGCGCATGGAGCATTTTCCAAAGCCTATAATCGCTGCCATCCACGGCGCGGCATTGGGCGGCGGACTGGAGCTTGCAATGGCATGCCATTTCCGCCTGGTAGCTGAGAATGCGAAATTGGGATTGCCAGAGCTGCAGCTTGGATTGATTCCTGGGTTTGCAGGCAGCCAGCGTCTGCCAAGATATGTAGGTGTTGCAAGAGCGGCCGAAATGCTGTTTACGAGCGACCCGATCACAGGTGTGGAAGCTGTCCAGTATGGATTGGCCAACCATGCTTACCCAGAAGAGCAGTTGCTTGAAAACGCATACAAGCTTGCTGGGAAAATTGCGAAGAAGAGTCCAGTTTCCCTGGGGGCAGCTATTAAACTATTGAATTATTCCAAGCATGAGTCCTTTTACAAGGGAGTTAAGGAAGAAGCCAAGTACTTTGGCGATGTCTTCTTGTCTGAGGACGGCCAAGAGGGAATCCAGGCATTCCTGGAAAAAAGGTCGCCTGATTTTAAAGGCAGATAAGCAAACCTTTTAGCAATAAAATTTTTTTAGCATAAATTTTTCTAATCTTTAGAACAGCTAAAATGTTTGAATACTTAGGAGGGGAACAAATGAATATCTACGTTCTAATGAAAAGGACATTCGATACAGAAGAAAAAATCACGATCGCAAACGGCAAAATCAATGAAGATGGCGCTGAGTTCATCATCAATCCTTATGATGAGTATGCGATTGAGGAAGCGATCCAGGTAAGGGACGCTCACGGCGGAGAGGTTACTGTAGTTTCTGTAGGTAATGAAGAAACAGAGAAGCAACTTCGTACAGCGTTAGCCATGGGAGCGGACAAAGCAGTACTGATCAATATCGAGGATGACGTTGAAGACGGTGACCAGTTCACAACTGCAAAAATCCTTGCTGAATACCTAAAGGATAAAGAAGCTGACTTGATCCTTGGCGGAAATGTCGCAATCGATGGCGGATCAGGCCAGGTAGGACCTCGTGTTGCGGAACAACTTGGTATGCCTTATGTAACAACCATCACGAAACTAGAAATCAATGGAACTACTGCTACTATTACTAGAGACGTAGAAGGGGATTCAGAAGTCATTGAGACAAGCCTTCCTGTTCTTGTAACTGCACAGCAAGGTCTGAATGAGCCTCGCTATCCATCTCTTCCAGGAATCATGAAAGCAAAGAAAAAGCCTCTTGATGAGCTTGAGCTTGATGATCTTGATCTGGATGAGGACGATGTAGAAGCTAAGACAAAGACAATTGAAATTTATCTTCCTCCGCAAAAAGAGGCAGGAAAAGTCCTTCAAGGCGATTTAGCCGACCAGGTTAAGGAACTTGTCAACCTGCTTCATACTGAAGCAAAAGTCGTTTAAGACATATAGGAAGAATAAATACGCAGGAGGTAAATCAAATGGCGAGAAAAGTATTAGTATTGGGAGAAGCACGTGACGGACAACTTAGAAACGTTTCTTTCGAAGCGATTGCAGCTGCAAAAACAGTTGCTGAGGGCGGAGAAGTAGTTGGAGTATTGATCGGAGAGTCTGTAAATTCATTAGGTAACGACCTATACCAGTATGGTGCTGACAAAGTTGTAGCAGTAGAAGATGCCAAGCTTTCACAATATACACCAGACGGGTATTCACAAGCTTTAATGGCTGTTATTGAACAGGAAAACCCAGAAGGAATCATTTTTGGACATACATCACTTGGAAAAGACCTTGCTCCTAAAATCGCTAGCAAATTGGGTTCAGGCCTGATTTCTGATGCTGTAGCAGTCGAGGAAGCAGGCGGTAATCTTGTTTTTACTCGTCCAATCTATTCTGGTAAAGCCTTCGAAAAGAAGATTGTTACCGATGGACTAGTGTTTGCGACAATCCGTCCAAACAACATCGCTCCACTAGAAAAGGATGCAGGTAAATCTGGAGAGGTTTCAACTGTTTCTGCAGAAATCAAAGACCTGAGAACAATCATCAAGGACGTTGTCCGTAAGGCAACTGAAGGTGTAGACCTTTCCGAAGCCAAAGTTGTTGTAGCAGGCGGACGCGGTGTAAAGAGTGAAGAAGGCTTTGAGCCTCTTAAGGAACTTGCTGACGTTCTAGGCGGAGCTGTAGGGGCTTCTCGTGGTGCATGTGACGCTGACTACTGTGACTACTCATTGCAAATCGGCCAGACAGGTAAAGTCGTAACTCCAGACTTATATATCGCTGCCGGTATTTCTGGAGCAATTCAGCACCTTGCAGGTATGTCCAACTCTAAGGTCATCGTAGCAATTAACAAAGATCCAGAAGCAAATATCTTTAAAGTCGCAGACTACGGTATTGTTGGCGATTTATTCGAAGTTATTCCGATGCTTACTGAAGAATTCAAGAAGCTTAAAGTCAACGCTTAATTATAGGTAATTCCAAAAAAACGGACGTCACACTCGTCCGTTTTTTTTGTCTTTAAATACAAACTTAATGGAATATCCACATGCGAAAAGGGTAAATTACAACAAGAGCAGATAAATAGCATCAATTGGTAAACGATGATATACTGACGTTAGTATTCAGATTTATTTAGGAGGCATTTAAATGGCTATTACACATGCTACTGACGCAACTTTTGCTAACGAAACAGGATCAGGCCTAGTGCTTGTTGACTTTTGGGCACCTTGGTGCGGACCTTGTAAGATGATCGCTCCTGTGCTTGAAGAACTAGATTCAGAAATGGGCGACAAAGTAAAGATCGTGAAGCTTGATGTTGACGACAATCAGCAAACTGCTGCACAATACGGCATCATGAGCATCCCTACACTACTTATCCTTAAAGATGGTCAACCAGTTGACAAAGTAGTCGGTTTCCAACCAAAAGAAGCACTTGCAGGCCGCCTGCAACAGCATATCTAAGATGAATGCAAAAAACCCGCCTTCTCGGAAGGCGGGTTTTTTATTGTAATGAGAAAGAAAAAACATACTAAAATGCCGTTGACAACATTTATAAATCCCCCTAAAAATGTTTAACCAGATAGCTTTTCATAACAGTTTCAGTTATTAAAGAACGTTCTAATTGCCCCCTTGGAATTCTATTCAAGATTACAGTTTTTGAATGAGTTTAGTCTAAATGAGGAAAAATAACTTTTCACAAGTTTGTCAAAGTTTTCTTACAAAGTTCGTTGACAGTGATAATCATTCTCGCCTATAATAACAATTGTCAATGAAAATCATTATCATTTATAAAATGAATCATACATAGGGGGATTTCAACGATGAACAAGAAGAAGCATCTGAAAGCAATATTTGCAAGTTTTTTAATGGCAAGCACAGTATTGGCAGCTTGCGGAGGAGACGAAACTACAGAGAAGCCTGAAGAGAACAAACAGGCTGAAACAGAAGGTAAGACTGAAGAAACTAAGGAAAATAATGAAGAAACCAAGGAAGTCAAAGTAGAAGATACAGATGCGGCCAAACAAGCTGCTGCTTATTCTGATATGATGACTGAACTCGTAAAAGCAAAAGAAGGCCAGGAAGTTAATTGGGATACTGTTCAACAAAAATATGAAGCAGGTCTTCAAAAGGATATAGCCGAACTTAATCCTGAATTCGATCAGGCGATCCAGGCTGCACTTACTGCTGGAAAAAGCGGAGAAATGGAACCGATTATCGCTGTTCAATTGACAGATAAGACAACTCAATCGTATTTCTATCAGAACCAAAAGGCACTTCAAAAGGAAGCTGTTGCGGCACTAAATGAAGATAAGAAGGAAGATGCAAATCTTGCATTCGCACAAATCAAGCACCTGGCAGAAAAGATTTTCATTCCAACAGCTGAAAAGCGTGATAAGTACTACGAGCTAAGCGGAGATGCAAGCCTTGTCGAGAACATCAACTCTGGATTATCGGCACAAGAAGAAGCCCTTAATGCTGGGAATGCTGAGGATTTCCAGGTTTACCTTCAAGTAACTGATAAGTCTATCTACAGAAGCTACTATCTTGCAGCAAAATCTTATGCTGAGAAAATTGAAGCAGGAGTAAAGGAAGGAAAAGATTCGAAAGAGTTATCCATCATGCAGGCTGAGGCTTGGGGCTTCTATCAAGCGATCAAAGGATCACTTGGCGGTGGTGATGAAGCAGCAGCTGCTCAGTTAGATAAGCTTTTCACACTTAACACGACTGATCCTGCTACAATTAAAGCTGCAGAAACAAATGCTTTATTCGCAAAAGCTGTAGCAGGTAAAATTAAGGGATACTATGAAAAAGCTCCGAAGTTGCTTGCTGAAGGCAATACGGTAGAGGCAAAAGTAGGTGCAATGGAAGGTAACATGTTCTTGAAAATGCTTCAGGGCCAGATGACTGAAAAATCAGGTGAAGAAAAAACACAAGCTGTCTTTGCAGATGCAGAGGCATGGTATAATGCCATAGCGGAAAATAAGCCGGAAGATGCAAAAGCAAAAGGCGAAGCAGTAATCAATGCAGTAAATGGTTTGCTTTAAAAAATGGAGAGCCGCAGCGATGCGGCTCTGTTTTTACTTTTAGAAGTAAATACTATGGTAAAATTGGCTTGTGCTAAGAAAGAGGTGTAATCGTGAAAATATTGATCACTGGGGGAGCGGGTTTTATCGGAAGCCATTTTGCTATAAAGATGCTCAAGGAGCAGCATGAAGTGGCGATCATCGATAATTTGCATCCCTATTATTCTGTTGAGAGAAAAAAGCAGCATCTTGATGTAATTAAAGAAGCAGGGGATTTTCAATTCTATCCTAAGGATCTTCTCAACCGCGATGATACCATAAACATTATCAAAAAAATCTCCCCGGATGCGATTGTGCACCTCGCTGCATTGCCCGGTGTGGCATATTCAATCCTTCGTCCTCTCGAATACATAGATTATGATGTAAAGGCAACCGTTAACGTACTTGAAGGAGCGGGACAGGCTGGTGTGAAGCAGGTCATTTTTGCTTCTTCATCCTCAGTTTATGGAATGATGAAAAATGCACCATTTAAAGAGGAAATGGCTTCTGGCAAACCTATTTCTCCCTATGCGGCATCAAAATACGCTGCTGAATCCTTTTGCCATGTGTATGGCCACCTTTATGGAATGGATGTTAAAATCCTCAGGTTCTTTACCGTATACGGTCCATGGGGAAGGCCAGATATGGCGATTGCCAATTTCATAAAGAAATTGAAAAGCAGGGAAGAGATTACGGTTTTTGGCCAGGGTGGTACTCGTGATTATACATATGTGAGTGACATTGTGAATGGCATTGGCCTTGCACTGCAAAATTTACAGCAAAGCGCTATTATCAATATCGGTTCTGGAAGGCCGATATCGATGGATCAGCTATTGGACGAGCTCAAGCATTACTATCCTGATATGAAACTAAGGCGTGAAGAAAATCGTGCCGGAGACGTGGATAGGACATGGGCGGATATTTCACTGGCGCGTGAATTGCTTGGCTATGAACCAGAGATGGACTTTAGAAAAGGAATTGCAGAAACTGTGGCATGGGCTGAGCAGTATGAAGACTTCCTTTAAGAAACTAACCGCCATCCTGCTGATCTCGGCATTTCTGATCATGACGTTTTTATATCTTGATGCAGACAGGATTCTGGCTGAAATAAAATCCATCCTGACGAAACCTGGAGTGCTATTCTTCATTTTCAGCAGTTATTCCCTCGCTTTTTTGGCAAGAGGATTTGCCTGGAAGTTTTATTTGAACAATAGAGTACGCCTTACTACCTGCATGTACGGCCTATTTTACAGCTTGTTGCTGAACCACCTCCTGCCCATCAAAGCAGGAGATTTTGCGCGGATAGGTGTGATGAAAGCAAGGGAGCCTGGTATTACTGGTCATGAAGCATTTAATTCAGTGGTTATCTTGCGGGTGATGGATACGGCAATCCTCTTTGCTATGGCATCGGCTGGTTTAGCTTTTCTTGAGCTGCCCCTGAATGCCGAGATGCTTGTATGGCTCGGAGTACTTGGATTTGTAGTCACTATCATTCTTTACTTTAAATTCAGGGCTTTTTTTGACAGACAAATATCTATAATGAAAACTGCCTTCTCTGGTTGGCAGGGAATCTGGATCATTGGGTTGACCTTAATTAGCTGGATGCTGGAAGCTGCAGTGATATATGGGGTTGTATTGAATGGGGACAACTTAATCAGCTTCGTACAGGCTATCTGGGTAAACAGTATTACTGTTGCGGGGCAGATTTTTCAAATTACACCTGGAGGAATTGCCAGCTATGAGGCCATAATGGTTTTTGCATTGGGAGCTAACGGGATACCCGCAGAAAATGCGTATACAGCTGCGGTGATTACCCATGGACTGAAATATTTATTTTCATTCATCGTTGGAGGGATTGCCTTGATTGCTTATCCTGTGCCGATGGATTTATTGAAAAAATGGACTGGAGAAAGGGGCAACGAATCATGAAAAGTGCTTCAAAGTTTGAAAAGTTCGCGGCCCGAAGCTGGAATTTACTTAATGAAGGGAAGCCTTTCACGCCAATTTTTACAGTTGGCACAATGGTATTATTTCATCTCGGAGATTTGGGCAATACAGCTGGGGTTACAGAGTTTTTACTCGCGTTCTTAACTGTCCTGCCATTATTCATCATGTATTTTGTTTATGATTTTCCTCTGTTTTTGAGAAACTATTTGTGGATTCCACTTGTCGTTTTTATTATCGTTTGGCCTGAACTTAATATAAACCTGCTGCTTTTCGCTGCTGGATTATACTTTTTCTTTACAGTGTTTTTCTGGGGCACGTTTTATTATCACCTCAGGATTGGTACTTCATGGCTTAACTTCACGAGATTTTGGAAGCTTGTTTTGAAGAATAGTGACTCAACCAGCGGCAATGCCCAGGAGCAGCTCCCGAAAGTTTTCCTGCTGCTCTCTGTTTGGGAACTGTCATTCACTGCATTAGCAGGTGGCGCAAGTGTGCCATTGCTTGATATTGTCTTGTTTTATGGTTTTATACTGCTTTTTGCGTTCATTCTTCACAAATATTTGTTTGACTGGAAGCCTAAGGCGTATGACAGCTATACGAAGGATGAGGGTCCTAAAGTACCAGACAATGGACTGTCAGATAAGGTGATCGTCATCGTCATCGATGGAATGCGCAAAGAACGTTTTTATGAGGCAAATACGCCATTTCTCGATCAGTTAAAAGAAAATGGTACCGAGTATTTGAATATGGAAACAGTGTATCCTGCAAGGACCGTGGTTTGTTTTAGTTCAATGTTTACTGGAACCTATCCGTTTGAGCATGGCATTAAATCAAATATGGTCTATAAGCTTGGGGTAAATACAGAAACAATCTTTGACTCGCTTCGCAAAGTGGGTAAAAGAGGGAGACTTCTTGGCATTGCGCACCTCGTTGATGCGATGGGCAGTGATGTCGAGACAGTTACAGCTGTCATGCATAAGGATAAGGCAGACACGAACATGCTTGCGAGAGCACGAAAAATCATGGATGAACAGGATCCGGATTTATTCATTGTCCAGATGATCGGTACTGACCAGGTTGGCCATAGCCGCGGCGTCCTCTATGATGATTATATTGAAAAAATCGAAGAAGCTGACGTCCTGATTAAAGACTTTGTCCAATGGCTAGAAGCGGAAGGGAAAATGGAGAACACGACACTAGTAGTATGTGCTGACCACGGACAGGCTGATGGCATCGGCGGGCATGGGCATCTGGATGAAGGAGAACGGTTTGTTCCATTTTTCATGCATGGACCTCATATTGCCAGTGGGGTTAAAGTCCAGGAAAAACATAGTTTGGTTTCACTGGCACCGACAATTTCCTATCTCATGGGTGCGCCATATCCATCAAGCAGCAGAGGGAAAGTTTTAATGGATGCAATAAAAGCAGAGAAGGATGAGAGTTAAATTGAGTAAAGTAATCGTATTTTTGCCGGCTTTCAACGAAGAAGAATCAATTGGTGAAGTAATTGAAAACATTCCACGCAGTTTCGCCGGTGCTGATATCGTGGAAGTATTAGTGATTGATGATGGTTCAACGGACGGAACTGTCCTGGAGGCAAAAAAAGCTGGCGCTGACCACATCATTAGCTTTGAAAAAAACCGCGGCCTGGGAGCCGCGGTAAGAAAAGGCATTGAGGAATGTTTTAGCATGGGGGCTGATGTCGGCGTTATGATTGATGCTGATGGCGAATATCCCGCATGGCAAATCCCAGACATTGTTAAGCCGATACTAAATGGAGAAACCGATTATACAATGGGTTCCCGTTTTATGGGCACAATAAAAGGAATGAAGTTTCATCGCAGGATGGGGAATTATTTTTTCACTTTCCTGCAAACATTATTGTTAAGAAAGTGGCTGTATGATGGCCAATCCGGGATGAGGGCTTTTTCACGAAAAGTGCTCGAGCATGCTGAAATTATCCATGATTACAATTATGCACAGGTATTGACACTCAATCTGGTCAGAAAAGGATTCAGGGTGCTTGAAGTGCCGATCAAATACAGGGTCAGGACCACTGGAACATCGTTCATTTCATTCAAGAAATATATGACGAATGTCGTGCCGGCTGTGTACCGTGAAATGTCCAGGCCTGTCTCCGAGGTAGTTGGAGTAGATCAATCCCAAGCTAAAAACAGTAAAAATAGTGACAAAAAAGTGACGGTTGTCAAATATGATTGACATTCATATTGATAATCATTATCATTATCATTGTAGGAGGGAAACAGCAAATGAAAAAAGCCATATTTTTTTGTTTTTCATTGATATTGATTCTCATTAACAGCATTCCTTTGACTGCGAATGCCTATTCATATGGTGATCCAAATGAAGAGAAAGTCGCAGAAGTCTATAAGGAAATGCAGTTGAAACTGGATGAGGACCCTCCAAACTTCTCGGCTGCAACATCCCTATTTGAAACGGTTAAAGAAGAAATCGATATGCATATGGGAACAGAGCCAGGGGAAGTTATCATGAAAAGTTTGGAAGAAGAAGATAAAGAAGCAACTATTGAGAATATGGAAAAACTTCTCGTGCTGAATGTTGCAAGAAGGCTTGAAAGCATTGAAAAAAGTTTTGAGGAGTATGATACATCAAAGAAGCTGCTGGCAAAAGGTTTTGCTACATATCAAGCGCTTTCGCCAAAGGTTGAAGCAAGTAACCCTGAAACAGACAAAGCAATAAAGGCTGACTTTGATGCTGCACTGGAAGCACTAGGGAATCCCGGACTTTTTGGAGTCGGGAAGAAACCTTCTGACATAGAAGTTTTTAAAGAGAAGAAAGAAGAAATCCTGAACACCTTGCAAGACGAATTCGATCTTCCAAGCCTGGAAGTTGGCCATTTTACAGACACAGAAGAAGAAGAGGGCCCTGGGAAAAAGGACTGGACAGACCGTTCGAATATCCGTAACTGGATTCCTTTGATCCTGATTGTTGTGGTCATTGGTGCGATTGTCGCTATTGGAATTAAGAGAAGAAATTCATAAATATTGATGACACCTTGGAGAGGGGAGAATCACAGTGGAAGTTCAAGCATTATTGATTACTTTTCGTGAAGTATTGGAAGCGTTATTAATCATCGGAATCATTACAACATACTTAAAGAGAACCGGTAATCCAAAATATACAAAGTATGTCTGGCTGGGTGCCGGACTTGCCGTTCTGGCAAGTATCGGGGTAGCGATCCTGTTCCAGGTCGTTTTCACAGGCTTCGCGGCAATGGGCAGTGAGATTTATTTGAAAATTGGAATCATGATTGTGTCTACTGTACTCTTGACACAGATGGTATTCTGGATGGCAAGCCATAGCAAGGATCTTAAAGGCAACATGGAAGGAAAAATGAATAAGTTCATCTCGACAGGAAACATTGTCGGCATGGTCATCCATTCATTCCTTGTCGTGTTGCGTGAAGGTATTGAAACGGTCTTCTTCTTTGCGGCAATCACAGGTGGTAACATCGGTGCTGCCATGCAGGGATGGGGAGCAATCACTGGTACATTGATTGCTGTTGGCGTCTCTTACATGTTCTTTAAAGGTACGATGAAGGTTAAGCTAAAAACATTCTTCCAAATCACAGGTGCATTCATCATCCTGATTTCTGCTGGATTGCTTGTACAGGCAATTTCAATGATGCAGGATGTGAACATTATCGGCAGCGTTATGTACCATGTTTACGATATAACGTGGCTATTGCCTGAACACCCGATTGATTATGCGCATTATCTCCGTGATACAGGTGTTGCACCGCTTATCTCTGGTGATGTGGGCATCTTCCTGAAGGCTCTGTTTGGATACTCATCAATGCCTTCGATTGAAGAAGTCATTGCGTATATCGGATACTTTGCGGCGATCTACCTGCTGACTTCATCACGCAGCCCTAAGAAAGTGAAGGCTGTTGAAAACAAAGGTGCAGAGAACAAACAAGTAGTATTGAACCCGCAAGTTAAATAATCAGTTAGTTTGAGGCATTACGATCCTCTCTCCAAAAAAGTACAGGGAATTTCCTTGTACTTTTTTCATACGTAAAAACGATTCCCTTGGAAGTTAGTTGGTGGAAATGATGAATTTTAAAAAAATGAACAGATTAATCATTCTTGGACTGAGTTCGCTTGCGGTTCTTTACATTTTTACAATCCAGTTGATTTCACTTAATCCATTCGTAGCCTCCTGGGACCAAGTTGACTATACCCTGGCAATGGACAGGTATGACCTACGAGCGATGCAGCCGCATTTTCCCGGCTATCCATACTTTATTTTTGGTGGCATGTTGGTCAATTTTTTGGCAGATACCCCAAATCAGGCATTGGTTTTATTTAATGTGTTGGTTTATGGCAGCTCGATTTTGCCTGTATATTTACTCGCAAAAAGATATGTTACCAGCGTAAGTGCTTTTCTTGTCGCGGCTGCAATATATACTGCCAGTTATCCGCTGATCATTGTGAACCAGCCAATGTCAGAGGGTGCCGCGCTTGCTGCTTTTTGGTGGTATTTCTGGAGCATTAAAGCCGCAGAGTCCAGGCCAGCTGACAAATGGATGCTGCTTCCACTGTTTTTATTCAGTGTCCTATTGGGGATCAGGCTGAGCTATATTCCGATGGCAATCGGCCTTGTATACCTTTTATATAGAAAATGGGCAAAAAGGGAGATCGGCCTGGGCGGTGTGGTCAAATATGTGGTCATCGCAGGATTGTTCCAGTTAATCTGGGTTGGAGGACTAGTCATATCTGAAGGTGGGCTTGTTAACTTCCTTGAGCTTGCTTTTGGATTTACTAGAGGGCATTTTCAGGAATGGGGAGGCACTTCGGTATCCAATGAACTTTCCATTTGGGCAAGGATGAAAGCATTCTTCTTTACCAACATTTTATGGTGGGGAATCTTTTCACGAACAACTGTTTTGATGGTATTATGTATAGTTATCGGCATCTTAATTTTTTTGCCAGCATCGAAAAGTAAAGTTTATAAGGAATGCAGCTATCATTTGGGTGTATTGCTGCTGTTCGCATATGCTGTTTGGGCACTTTTCGCCCAGAATATTGAAAAGCCGAGGCATATACTGCCGCTCGCGCTATTGCTCTTGTTTGTTGGTCTGACTGTCTTTTTTAAAAAAAGGGCAGGGGTGTATGCCAGCCTTTTGGTAGTCACCATTATCATTGCCCAGGCAATGATTTCTGCAAGTTATATTAAAAAACAGGCTGCAATCGAACCAGCAGTCTATCAGCTTGCACACTATCTGGAGGAGCAGCCAGAGGAATTCGTTCTTTATACTTGGGAAGAAACAAGAGTTTTGCAGTTTATTAAAATGCCTTATCCGCATAAACGAATCTACACCTATAAGATTTTCCTTCACGATCAGAGGTTATATAAAGGCAAGACGATTTATTTAACGAACAGTGTTGTGGACGGCTTCCGTTCCCAGGGCTTTGATCCTGGAGGGAGACTAGAGAAGGTAGAAACATTTACGTCAGCTGAAATTTTTGACCCAGTCTATCATAAGATTATTCTATATAAATGGACACCGTAACAGGAGGTGAACGGCATGAATGAGCAGATCAGAAATAAGCTAGCGCTTCTCCCTGCGCAGCCAGGTTGTTATTTAATGAAGGACAGGCAAGGGACCATTATTTACGTTGGGAAAGCGAAGGTATTGAAGAACAGGGTGCGCTCTTATTTTACAGGGTCGCATGACGGAAAAACGCTGCGTCTAGTTAATGAAATCGAGGATTTTGAGTATATCGTCACCTCCTCCGATATGGAAGCACTGCTTCTTGAAATCAACCTGATCAAGAAATATGACCCAAAATATAATATCATGCTCAAGGATGATAAATCATATCCGTTCATCAAGCTGACTGCAGAACGGCATCCAAAGCTGATCATTACGAGAAAAGTAAAGAAGGACAGCGGCAAATATTTTGGGCCGTATCCAAATGTACAGGCGGCGAATGAGACGAAAAAGCTGCTGGACAGGATTTATCCGCTCCGGAAGTGTTCTACTCTGCCTGACCGTGTCTGCCTTTATTATCATATGGGGCAGTGTCTTGCTCCCTGTGTCAAGGACGTAAGCAAGGAAGAGTATAAGCGTATGACTGATGAGATCACTCGTTTCCTTAACGGCGGCTATAAAGAAATCAAGGAAGATTTGACGGTAAAAATGGCTGCGGCTGCCGAGGAACTGGATTTTGAGCGGGCGAAGGAATTTCGCGATAAGATTGCCCATATCGAGGCAACAATGGAAAAGCAGAAGATGACTACGACAGACTTCACCGACCGGGATGTGTTTGGCTATGCTGTCGACAAGGGATGGATGTGTGTTCAGGTATTCTTTATCCGTCAGGGAAAATTGATTGAACGAGAGGTTTCGATGTTCCCGATCCACAATGAACCTGAAGAAGATATCCTCACATACCTGGGCCAATTTTACTCAAAAAATGAGCATTTCAAGCCGAAGGAAGTATTGGTTCCTGAGGGCGTCGACCTTGAACTAGCAGAGGGCCTGCTTGAAGTGAAAGTGCTAAAACCGCAGCGTGGTAAGAAGAAGGAGCTTGTCCACCTGGCCTCAAAGAATGCGGGCATTGCCCTGAAAGAAAAATTTTCATTAATCGAGCGCGATGAGGAACGGACCATAAAGGCTGTTGAAAATCTTGGCCAGCAAATGGGCATTTACACTCCTCACCGTATTGAGTCTTTCGATAACTCCAATATCCAAGGAACAGATCCGGTATCAGCGATGATTGTCTTTATCGACGGCAAGCCGGAAAAAAGAGAGTATCGCAAATACAAGATTAAATCCGTCAAGGGACCGGATGACTATGAATCGATGAGGGAAGTCGTAAGGCGTAGATATACACGTGTCCTGAAAGAGGGATTGCCGCTTCCAGATTTGATTATCATCGATGGCGGAAAAGGTCATATCGAGTCTGCACGTGATGTGATTGAGAATGAACTTGGGCTGGATATTCCAATTGCCGGCCTGGCCAAGGATGACAAGCACAGGACCTCCCAGCTGCTGTATGGTAACCCGCTGCAGGTAATCGAACTGCCGCGAAACAGCCAGGAATTTTACCTGTTGCAAAGAATCCAGGATGAAGTCCACCGGTTCGCGATTACCTTCCATCGCCAGTTAAGGGGCAAAAGTGCGTTTCAATCACTGCTTGATGATATCCCGGGCATTGGCGAAAAGCGCAAGAAGGCTCTGTTGAAGCATTTCGGCTCGGTGAAAAAAATGAGGGAAGCCTCTTTGGAAGAGCTGAATGCTGCAGGACTCCCAGCTAATGTTGCGGAGGAACTATATCAGAAATTACAGAATTAATGTAGCATTCTATTTTTAGGTGTGCTATAATGATAAAAATTTCATATAGCTATCACTTTAGAGCATTAAAGTGAAGATAGAGGTGCGAACTTCAAGAGTAAAAGTCAGGAGAATTGTAGGATTCATTGATGGACTTTGAAAGGGGATGTTCGCCGAAGTGGGGAAATGCCTATCGGTTTTCTCGCTGGTCCTTCGTTAAATAAACGCTGGATTGTCAAGATTGCCATCTTGGAGTGCTATCTCATGTTGCAGCGTATATACACGTTTATCAAGCAATGGGAGCCACTTCCATTGCTTTTTCTGTTTTTAAGGGCAATTTTTTTACAGATATGTAGAAGGCCTTTGGGGAAAATACATATGCGGCGTAGCCATGAAACTCTATTAGAGGCAAAATAAGAATAAAGAGGCAGGGGAAACGTATGGGATTGATTGTACAGAAATTCGGTGGAACATCAGTGGGAAGCGTCGAAAGGATCAGGAACGCAGCAAGCAGGACAGCGGAGGAACTGCAGAACGGCAACAATGTGGTCGTAGTCGTATCTGCAATGGGCAAAACGACGGACCACCTTGTCGATATGGCGAATGATATTTCAAGCGCGCCATCTAAAAGAGAGATGGATATGCTGCTGACAACAGGTGAACAAATTACGATTGCGCTTTTTTCAATGGCATTGGCGCAGAATGGCATCGATGCCGTTTCCTATACAGGCTGGCAGGCTGGAATCAAAACAGAAGCTGTCCACGGAAACGCCAGGATTGTCGATATCGAAACGGACAGAATTGCCAAGGACTTAGAAACTGGCAAGGTGGTCATTGTCGCCGGATTCCAGGGTGTTACGGATGACGGGGAAATCACGACTCTTGGCCGCGGTGGGTCAGATACAACAGCAGTAGCACTTGCGGCGGCGTTGAAGGCGGATAAATGCGATATCTACACAGATGTGACTGGCGTGTTTACGACCGATCCAAGATATGTGAAAAGCGCAAGGAAACTGCTGAGTGTTTCATATGATGAAATGTTGGAGTTGGCAAATCTCGGGGCAGGTGTGCTCCATCCGCGGGCGGTTGAATTTGCGAAAAACTATGGATTGCCACTTGAAGTAAGATCCAGCATGGAAAAAGAAAGAGGCACGATCATCGAGGAGGAGAATGAAATGGAACAGAATCTAATCGTACGCGGAGTAGCGTTTGAAGACCAAATCACGAGAGTATCAGTTCTTGGAGTAAGCACTTCACTAAAAGGACTTTCTACTATATTCACAACCCTTGCACAGAACCACATCAATGTCGACATTATCGTCCAAAGCCGTACTGAAGCAGGGTTAGCCAATATTTCGTTCTCCATCAAGAGCAACGACCTCCCGGAGGCACTGGACGTATTGGAACGCAATAAAGAAGCATTAAATTATCAAGCGGTCGAATCAGAAACCGGCCTTGCAAAGGTGTCGATTGTAGGTTCAGGAATGGTTTCAAATCCAGGAGTAGCTGCCAAAATGTTTGAAGTCCTTGAAGGACACGGTATCCAGGTGAAGATGGTAAGCACATCCGAAATCAAAGTTTCTACCGTAGTCGATGAAAAACAAATGGTAAACGCAGTAGAATCATTGCATGAAGCATTTGAGCTATACTCCGAAGCTGTTAAGACGAATTAAGGGAGAATGGTAAAAGCTTTCCTGGTGTGCCGCCAGGAAAGCTTTTTGTTCACAAGCTGGCAGAAGGTGAGTGTGGGCTGCTTGTGACATAATCAGGATGAAATGGAGGACAACATCTAATTTCATCGATATGTGTCAGTGAGAGTGAAAAGCGGAAACTGACGGAAAAAAGTGCCCGGTTTAAAGTGAAGAGAGAGAAACGGGGAACATAAAAGGGAAAAAAGTGCCCGGTTTAAAGTGAAGAGAGAGAAACGGGGAACATAAAAGGGAAAAAAGTGCCCGGTTTATGGTGAAGAGAGAGAAACGGGGAACATAAAAGGGAAAAAAGTGCCCGGTTTAGGGTAAAGAGAGAGAAACCGGGAACATAAAAGGGAAGAAAGTGCCCGGTTTAGGGTAAAGAGAGAGAAACCGGGAACATAAAAGGGAAGAAAGTGCCCGGTTTAGGGTGAAGAGAAAGAAACGGGGAACAATAAAAGAATATTTGCCTGTAACACGGCAAATTCTACGGTTTCAGTTGTATACAAATAGGCTATTACTATGAAAAATAGGTTGCTAAATTTCGGACATAATAAAAGGTTACTGCGCCAGGAAGAAATTCAGGCGCAGTAACCCAGGATATCAAATGAAAATTGATCTTCGGTTAAAGAGGTTTCTTTTTACATCATTCTATCAAATCATTCTTATCCCATTTGATCGTGAACAGGATTTTTGATGACTTTTTATTGGGGTGTTCGAAGGCTTCGGCTGTTACTTTTTTCTGTTGTTCCATTTGTTGGGCGATGAAGCCTGCTTCTAGCTGGAATGTGGTTTTTTGGTAATTTTTCAGTCGGGAGGAAATTAGCTCGCTGCCAAGTTCAAGCACCATTTCTCTTCGGGCTTCTTCTTTGATGGTAAGTGTGCCCCAGCCGGCATCCTGGAAAAAGCGGATGGTTTCGTCAAGGGTTGCTAATGGAAACTTTCGGGCAAGGCGTTTTCCGGCCCAATATAGGATTTCTGGCGTATCTTTGCCGAGCAATTCCGGCAGAAGGACTTCCCTGATCAAATCGTATCCAAACGCAGGGACAGCCAGTGGCTCGCTATCAGTTTTTTGCTCAGAAGTAGTTATTTCGCTCATGTTCTCCCCCTCTTTCTATCACTCTATTATAAACAATTTGCCACGAAAACATTAAATTAAAAAGTTGTTAAATTTTGCTTGGCATAAGAAATTCTATAAAATTTTTCCATGTTTATACCATACCCGAAACTTTGGTTACCAAAAATTATTGTGCCGGGAAATTTTAATCAGCTGTGTCCAATAGGCAATAGTATTATTTTAATATACTCTTTAACGCGTTGAAATAATTAGAAAGTGGTATTTTTACAATATCAATATATTTTAAAAATTTTATTTATATAAGCATTTTTATGTATCCGTTTTCTTGACGCTCTATTATGATGGGAGTAAAATGAACATGTCACATAATTGTAAGAAATGCTTATTTTTTTGATGTTGGGTTGAATCAATCTGTTAGGTTAATAGGGATGGGGAGACAATCCTGAACATCACGGCCAAATTTCAAGGGGGGTATACATATGGCAGGTAGACAAGAGTTTTATTGGCGGAGGCTGCATTCTTTGCTGGGTGTCATTCCAGTAGGTCTTTTCCTTATGCAGCACCTTGTAGTCAACCATTTTGCTACAGGGGGAGAAGAATCATTCAATAACGCAGCACATTTTATGGAGCAGTTGCCTTTCAGGTATTTTCTAGAAATTTTCATTATCTTCTTACCATTATTATTCCATGCAATCTACGGTCTTTATATTGCTTTTACGGCTAAAAACAATATAGGCCAATACAGCCATTTCAGGAACTGGATGTTCATGCTTCAGCGTGTGTCTGGTGTCATCACATTGATTTTCGTGGCATGGCATGTATGGGAAACTCGTATTGCTGCAGCATTTGGTGCAGACGTTAACTTCCAGATGATGGAGACGATTCTTTCATCTCCATTCATGCTTTGGTTTTATTTAATTGGTGTCATCTCAACTACTTTCCACTTTGCGAACGGATTATGGTCATTCTTCGTAAGCTGGGGAATCACTGTAACACCACGTTCACAAGTGATTTCCACTTACGTCACTATCGGAGTTTTCATTGCGCTTTCCATCGTAGGTGTCCGCGCAATCCTGGCATTCGTATAAGAACTTTTCTAGGACTATACGCTGAAAAAGATTTACTTTTGATCGGATATGAAAGACAGACATGGATTTAAGGGAGTGAGTCACGATGAGTAAAGGTAAGGTGATCGTAGTCGGCGGCGGTTTAGCTGGCTTAATGGCTACAATAAAAGTTGCAGAAACAGGAACGCCTGTTGAACTGTTTTCTCTTGTGCCGGTAAAACGTTCCCACTCTGTATGTGCACAGGGCGGAATCAACGGTGCAGTAAATACTAAAGGTGAAGGTGACTCTCCATGGGAGCACTTTGATGATACAGTATACGGCGGTGACTTCCTTGCCAACCAGCCTCCGGTTAAGGCTATGGCTGAAGCAGCGCCTGGCATCATCCACCTTCTTGACCGTATGGGAGTTATGTTCAACCGTACGCCGGAAGGTTTGCTTGATTTCCGCCGCTTTGGTGGTACTCAGCACCACCGTACAGCATTTGCTGGTGCAACAACTGGGCAGCAGCTTCTATACGCTTTGGATGAGCAGGTACGCCGCCATGAAGTGGCTGGATTGGTCACAAAGTACGAAGGATGGGAATTCCTTGGTATAATCAAGGACGAAGAAGGTGTGTGCCGCGGAGTCGTAGCACAGAACCTGACTTCAATGGAAATCAAATCGTTTGCTGCTGATGCCGTCATCATGGCAACTGGTGGCCCTGGTATCATTTTCGGTAAGACAACGAACTCAGTTATCAATACTGGTTCAGCTGCTGCGATCGTTTACCAGCAGGGAGGATATTACGCTAACGGTGAATTCATCCAGATTCACCCAACAGCAATCCCAGGAGATGACAAACTCCGCCTGATGAGTGAATCTGCCCGCGGTGAAGGTGGACGAGTTTGGACTTATAAGGATGGCAAGCCATGGTACTTCCTTGAAGAGAAGTATCCCGCATATGGAAATCTTGTTCCTCGTGACATCGCTACACGTGAAATCTTCGATGTGTGCGTAAGCCAAAAGCTTGGCATCAACGGCGAGAACATGGTTTATCTTGACCTTTCACATAAGGATCCTAAAGAGCTTGATATCAAGCTTGGCGGTATCATTGAAATCTATGAGAAATTCATGGGTGATGACCCAAGAAAAGTTCCTATGAAGATATTCCCTGCAGTTCACTATTCTATGGGCGGACTATGGGTTGACTATGATCAAATGACAAATATTCCAGGCCTGTTTGCTGCAGGTGAGGTTGATTATTCACAGCACGGTGCGAACCGTCTTGGCGCTAACTCACTATTGTCTGCAATCTATGGCGGTATGGTAGCTGGACCAAATGCTATCCGTTATATCAACGGTATTGAAAAGAGCTCAGATGCTATTTCTTCAGCACTATTTGATGATGCTGTCAAGATGGAGCAGGAGAAGTGGGACAATGTCATGTCATTAGATGGAACTGAAAATGCCTATGTCCTTCACAAAGAGCTAGGCGAATGGATGACTGATAATGTAACGGTTGTCCGTTACAATGATAGACTTCTGAAAACAGACGAGAAGATTGTTGAGTTGATGGAGCGTTACAAGAATATCAATATCAACGATACGGCGAAATGGAGCAACCAGGGTGCTGTGTTCACACGCCAGCTTCAAAACATGCTTCAGCTTGCACGTGTTATCACAATCGGTGCATATAACCGTAACGAAAGCCGTGGGGCTCACTATAAACCAGAATTCCCAGATCGTAATGATGAGGACTTCTTGAAAACAACTATGGCGAAGTTTGTTGATGCAAACTCTGCGCCAGCTTTCCACTATGAAGAAGTTGATACTTCATTAATCCAACCGCGTAAGCGCGATTACTCTAAGAAGAAGGGGGAGTAATAAGGCATGTCAGAGAATAAAACTGTTACTTTTGTAATCAGCCGTCAGGATACTCCTGATTCAGCCCCTTATGATGAAACGTTTGTATTGGATTATCGTCCAAATATGAACGTCATTTCGGCACTGATGGAAATCCGACGTAACCCTGTGAACTCAAAAGGTGAAGCCACGACTCCAATTGCTTGGGATATGAACTGTCTTGAAGAGGTTTGTGGTGCGTGTTCAATGGTCATCAATGGCCGCCCTCGCCAGTCATGTTCTGCGCTGGTTGACCAGCTGGAGCAGCCAATCAGGCTTGAGCCGATGAGAACATTCCCGGTTGTCCGTGACCTTCAGGTTGACCGAAGCCGCATGTTCGATTCTTTGAAGCGTGTTAAAGCATGGGTTCCAATCGATGGCACTTACGATCTTGGACCTGGTCCACGTATGCCAGAGAAAAAGCGTCAGTGGGCGTATGAACTTTCCAAATGTATGACTTGCGGTGTCTGCCTGGAGGCTTGCCCTAACGTAAACGACAAGTCAGACTTCATCGGGCCACAGCCATTATCACAGGTTCGTCTCTTCAATGCACACCCAACAGGTGCTTTGAACAAAGGCGAGCGTCTTGAAACAATCATGGGAGACGGCGGGCTTGCAAACTGCGGTAACTCACAGAACTGCGTCCAGTCTTGCCCTAAAGGGATTCCATTGACAACTTCAATCGCAGCCTTGAACCGTGATACAACACTGCAGGCATTTAAGAACTTCTTCGGAAGCGATCAGGTATAACATGCAACCTCCTTTTCTTTTGGAAAGGGAGGTTTTTTCATTTCATAGCAAAAATAGTACTTTTTGACAGGGGGGTTCCCTTGGTATACTTTACTAAAGGCATAAATGGGAGCGGTTTATGAAACTTACAAAGATATTGGCGATTGGGATTGTTGTTAGTGGTGTAGTTATCCTGGGAATTGGATTGTTTCAGTTATGGGACATTAAACGACAGGAGCAGATTTCCCTTGAAGCAGCAAAAGAATTGGTCAAGGAAGATAAACCGAAGGCTAAAAAGGAAGAATTCAAGCCTGAGACAGGAGAAGCTTCTGGCTTGCTGTTGATACCAAAAATCAATGCGGAATTGGCAATAGTGGAAGGAACGGATGCTGACGACCTTGAAAAAGGGGTTGGCCACTATGAAGGCTCGTTCTACCCTGAGGAGAACGGACAAATCGTCCTTTCAGGCCATCGTGATACAGTTTTTCGAAAAGCGGGGGACCTGGAGTTGGGTGATCACCTGACGATGAAAATGCCTTATGGTGATTATACATACGAGATAACCGGCACGAAAATTGTCAGTGCAGATGATACCAGTATCATTACACTCCAGAATTCTGAAGAAGAGCTCGTATTGACAACATGCTATCCTTTCAGCTATGTAGGTGATGCCCCCGACCGATATATTATTTATGCAAAAAGGACATCGGATGATCATTTAAAATAAAATACTATGAAAAATGAGCCAGGACCAATAGTCCTGGCTTACTTTCTTTTTGTCTAGTAAATAAGTTTGCTTCTTTAGAAAACGCTTTCATACTATAGATTCATTTTTCAGTATTTAACAAAAAACTTACATTCGCTTCATGAAAACGCTTATTTAACCATGTTATATTTCTCTTGACGGAAGACTATAAATTCCGACAAAATTTGAGGAGGAATATATGTGGGGAATCTAAAGCGTAAAACTTTTTCCTGGCTGACAGCAGTTATTTTACTAGTAAGCTATGTGATACCGTTTTCTGGTCAAGCATCCGCTGAAACCGTTATGACTGTCCAGCAGGCAATTGAGAATAATAGTGGAACTGGTACCGTTGAGGGTTACATAGTAGGGCATGCAAGGGGCACTAATTCATATGACTATGAAGCTCCATTTGGGGATGATTATAATTTTCTGTTGGCTGATACTGCTGGAGAAACCGATCCTGCTAAATTATTGCCGGTACAAATTAAATCTACTTATAGAAGTGAATTTGGCTTAAAGACTAATCCTGATATTGTTGGCAAAAAGGTACGGGTTACAGGTTCCCTTGAAGCCTATTTCACTGTTCCCGGCCTTAAATCTCCTACTTCAATGCAGTTTGCTGACGGCAGCGGCGGAGAGCCAGGTGAACCTGGTGAACCAGAGCCACCGGCAGTAATTGGCTTGAAGATCCATGATATTCAGGGTGAAGGCCATGCTTCTCCATATAAGGATCAGCAGGTAGCTCAAGTTGCTGGTATTGTCACAAAAGTTGAAGGAAATAACGCTTTCTTCATGCAGGATCCTGAAGAGGATGGCAATCCCAATACATCTGAAGCTATCTATGTATATAAAAGGGCTCATGGTCTTACTGAAGGGGATCAAGTTGAAGTCGATGGCCTTGTGAAGGAATGGGTACTCGATGGTTACAGTGAAAAGCTGCAAACTGACCTTGCAATGACTGAAATCAATGCCACTGAAGTGACAAAACTTGCTTCAGGCGTCGAGCTTCCTGAACCGGTTGTCATTGGTCAAGACCGCATGGCACCAACCCAGGTAATCGATAATGACCAATTTGGTGTATTTGATCCTGCGGAGGATGGCATCGATTTTTATGAAAGCCTTGAAGGAATGCGAATCGGAGTAGAAAGCCCACAGGTAATTGGACCTCAAAAGTATGGCGAAGTACCGGTCATCGCCAATAAGGTGGAAGGGAAAGTATACAGTCCGCAAGGCGGAATCCTGCTGACTGAGGAAAGCTCTAACCCTGAAAGAATGTTCCTGGTTATCGATCGTGATTATGTAGCAAAAGCAGGTGACTATTTTAACGGTCTGGTTACAGGTGTTGTAAGCTACGGTTATTCAAATTTTAAAATCCTTGTTGACCAGGAAACTCTTCCTGATTTAATTGAAAGTGACTTGAGCGAGGATATTGTCGCTTTCGAACAAAAAGAAAATAAACTGACTATCGCCAGTTATAATATTGAAAACTTTTCAGCTGAAACGAGTGCTGCAAAGACAGCAAGAATTGCAGATTCAATTATCAATAATTTAAAAACACCCGATATTATTGGCCTTGTAGAGGTCCAGGATAATGATGGCCAGACTGCGAGCGGATCTGCTGACGCATCACATAGCTATCAAACTTTGATCGATGAAATTGTCGCACAAGGCGGACCGGTGTACAGCTGGACAGACATTGCTCCGGAATATAACCAGGATGGTGGTGCGCCTGGAGGCAACATCCGGGTTGGCTACTTATTTAATCCTGAACGCGTTCAGCTTAAAGAAGCTCCGAAAGGAACAGCAACGGACGCTGTAGATTATGAAAATGGGGATCTTACCTTGAATCCAGGAAGAATTGATCCACAGAACCCTATTTTTGAAGATACTAGAAAGCCATTGGCTGCAGAGTTTGTATTCAAAGGGCAGGAAGTAATTGTCATTGCGAATCACTTTAACTCAAAGGGTGGAGATGATCCTTTATTCGGGGTTACCCAGCCACCTGTACTTGATAGCGAGGTACAAAGAATTGAGATTGCAAAATTGCTAAATGAATTCATTGCAGGTATACATGCAGAAGATTCAAAGGCAAATGTTGTTGTCCTGGGCGATTTGAATGACTTCGAATTTTCCAAGCCAATTGAGGTTCTTGAAAACGGCCAATTGACTAACATGGTTGAGACTTTGCCAGAAGGCGAGAGGTTCACTTACAACTATCAGGGGAATTCACAGGTGTTGGATCATATCCTTGTATCTAATCATCTCGCTGATCAAACAGAGGCTGATATCATCAATATCAACTCCTTGTATATGGAAGAGCATGGACGGGCAAGTGACCATGATCCTGTAATGGTGCAAATTCATTTGAATAATGGGCAGAGGCAGTGTCCCGATTCAAATGGCAACGGACCAGAAAAGCAGCATGTAGATAACGGAAAGCATTTAGGGCACGATAAAAAAGGTAAAGCATGTGGTTATGACAAGGCTAGCTGAATCTAAAGGGGGATTGGAAATTTCCAATCCCTCTTTTTTTGTTCCCAAAAAGACTAAAAATATTTATAATAAAGAAAAGAATGAATGTTCATTCATTTTACGGGAGGTTTCAACATGAAAAAGATTGAGTACATTAATGAAATTGTAAGCTGGGAAGCGGAGTTTGAATTCTTTTATCAGGTGAAGGTACGGTTTTCGGAAACAGATATGTTCGGGCATTTAAATAACACTGTCCCTTTTACATATTTCGAACAGGCAAGGATTGAGTATTTTAAGAGCCAGGGGTTTATGCAGGATTGGGTCAAACCAGAGAATGAGACGATTCCGGTCGTTGCCGATCTGCAGTGTGATTATTTAAGCCAGATCTTTTTTGATGAGGACCTGAAAATCTATGTAAAAGCCAATTTAATTGGAAATTCCTCAGTGGATCTTCACTATATGGTCAAAAAAGCGGACGGCTCGATATGCCTGACTGGAAGGGGAACGATCGTTCAAATTTCCAAGAATACAGGCAAGGGAGTATCCTGGACAGAGGATATGAGAAATTTGTTTTCAGAAAGCAAGAAATCCGTCGTTAATTAAGTTTTGTGTTAATTAATAAAAATTGGCATGAAGTCCATTAAATATTGTCACTACAATTCTTTCCTTCACATATGATATTTTGACTAAATTTATACCCACCCCGCAGTTCACAGCTGGCGAAGGCAAGGAGGGTTACAATACTTGAAGGAAAATGAATATACTCACAAGCCATTACTCACTAAACGCGAAAGAGAAGTTTTCGAACTGTTAGTACAAGACAAAACAACAAAAGAGATCGCTAGTGAATTATTTATCAGCGAAAAAACGGTTCGGAACCATATTTCAAACGCCATGCAAAAGCTTGGTGTAAAGGGGCGTTCCCAAGCTGTTGTAGAGCTCCTGCGTATGGGAGAGCTAGAACTTTAATCAAGACCGGCCAACCTCGATGGGGGGCCGGTTAAGATGTTTAAAGGGGTAAAACAGGCACGAATCGGAATTCTGTCTTGAAATTTGCTCGAAAAAAGTAGAAAATAAGGACAATAGTAAAAATCAATTCTGCTTGGATAACAAGTTTTATGGATAAATGAAATAGATTTTTAGGAGTTGTTACGGATGAATCTTGAAGGGGTAGAAAAAAATCAGGGACTGGAGACGGTTGCTGATATTGAAAAGGATCTGCGGTACATATCTGGCATCATAAAGCAGAAGGGACGTGAACTCCTCAGCAACTACACAATTACTCCTCCCCAGTTCATTGCCCTGCAATGGCTATTTGAAGATGGGGATATGACTATCGGGGAACTGTCCAATAAAATGTTCCTGGCATGCAGCACCACTACGGATCTTGTTGACAGGATGGAGAAAAATGAACTTGTTGTAAGAGTAAAGGATCCTAATGACAGACGTGTTGTTCGCATCCATCTGCTGGATGAAGGTGAAAGGATCATCGATGAAGTGATCAAGAAACGCCAATTGTACCTTCAAGAGGTATTGAAGGATTTTTCTGGTGAGGAAATATTATCTCTTAAAGAGGGCTTAGGGAAATTACATCAAGAAATGCGTGGAGAATGAGGCGAGTTTTTTGAATCGACCAATCGGAATCATTGATTCAGGAGTAGGCGGGCTAACCGTTGCCAAGGAAGTCATGAGACAGCTTCCATATGAACAGATCATCTATGTCGGAGATACGGCCCGTTGTCCATACGGGCCGCGCCCTGTTGAGGAAGTAAAAAGATTCACCTGGCAAATGACCCATTTTCTCCTGGAAAAGAATATTAAAATGCTTGTCATTGCATGCAACACTGCGACCGCGGTGGTCCTGGAGGAGATACGGAATGAACTCTCAATTCCTGTGTTAGGTGTCATCCAGCCTGGCGCGAGGACAGCAATCAAGGTAACGGACAATTATAAAATTGGCATTATCGGAACGGAAGGCACTGTAAAAAGCCGAGCGTACGAGCATGCACTGAAATCCATCAACCGTAAGACTGCCATTGAGGCACTTGCTTGCCCTAAATTTGTGCCCCTTGTAGAAAGCGGTGAATACGATGGACGGGTTGCAAAAAAAGTGGTCACCGAAACCCTGCAACCATTACTGGGGCAGGGACTCGATACATTGATCCTGGGCTGCACCCACTATCCTTTGCTCGAGCCGCTTATTAAGGAAGTCATGGGTCCTGAGGTCAAGGTGATCAGTTCTGGCGAGGAAACAGCCCGAGAGGTAAGTACGATTCTCGGCCATAACGACATGTTTGCTGACAGGGAAGAGCTTCCGGAGCATTCATATTACATGACAGGGTCCAGAACAATTTTTTCCTCCATAGCATCTCAGTGGCTGGAGAGACCGATTGAAAATGTTGAGAAAATTAAACTAGGGTAATATCGGCTTCCGGAGACGGAGGTCTTTTTTTTGCAGTCTGGATCTAGTTGATTTTTTCAAGAATTAGATTGTCACTTTTTCCAATCAACAGGTTTAGAGACTTTTTGCGGCATGGATTATGAAGAGTTAAGGGATTACAGGATTGTAAAAGCAAAAAAGATACTAAAAGAGTATTATCAAAAATCTTCTCAAAGGCGGTCTAAAATATCCAAAGGCTCGTATACATATTAGTACAAACTGTCTTTGGAGGGATTTATATGTCAAAAAATAAAAAGGCTGTGGTCGTTACAGCTGCTACATTGGCAACTACGGTATTCCTATCTGGCTGTGGACTGTTCGGGGGCGAGGAAAAGAAGAAGATTGATCCTCCCCAGGATGTTACTTTCATGGAAGATGGGGAGGCGCTTGATGAAAATGTTTCTACAGAAACAAATGAGGATGGAAAAGAAGCAGTTGAGACGTCCATTCAGACAGAACTTTATTTGATCGATAAAAATGGATATGTCGTCTCACAGACGATGGGCCTGCCGAAAAAAGAGGGTGTAGCCCAGCAAGCGCTGGAATACCTTGTTGCGAATGGGCCTGTTGAGCAAATGCTTCCAAATGGCTTCAGGGCCGTCCTTCCAGCTGACACACAAATGACAGTGAACATCAAGGACGGAACAGCTACAGTAGACTTTTCAAAAGAATTCGCAACCTATAAAAAAGAGGATGAGAAAAAGATTCTTCAGGCTGTGACATGGACGCTTACACAATTTGATACAGTTGATGAAGTTAAGCTTCAGATGAATGGCACTCCTCTTGAGGCCATGCCTGTAGGAGGCACTCCTATTGGTGGAGAGTTAAGCCGTGCGGATGGCATCAACGTGGATAATTCCGATGTCGTTGATATCACAAATACTAAAGCAGTCACGGTTTATTATATTGGCGGTGAGGAAGGCGCATATTATTATGTTCCTGTAACAAAACGCGTCAGCAATGATGTGAAGGATAACATTACCGCAATTGTGAACGAGCTAGTTGAAGGGCCAGCATATGCATCCAATCTTCTGTCGGATTTCCAGTCGGGAGTGAAGCTCCTTGACGCACCTAAGTTTGAGGATGGAAAGGTAACATTGAACTTCAATGAATCGATTTACGGCAGCTTTGAAGAAAAAATGGTATCTGAACACCTGCTGAATTCGCTTGTACTGTCCCTGACAGAACAGAATGGTGTTGAGAGTGTGGCACTTACTGTGAATGGGAAGGCAGATGTGCTGACAGAAACCGGAGAAAAACTGGCCGAGCCGGTTACAAGGCCTGAAAAAGTAAACACAGGTAGTTTTTAATAGCCAGATTTTGATATACTAAATAAAGACATTCAAAGAGGCAGGCCTATTTCCTGCCTCTTATTTATGGTTAAGGAATTTATAAAGTTATTGGGTTATGGATAACTCAATAAAGTTTTCTTAATCCAGCTCCAGCGCCTAGCCCCTCGAGTCGCTTCGGTCCGCCCAATGAAGTCAAAGAACGACTTCACTGGCCGGCCCTCCAGCGCTTGTCGGGGCTGAACGAGGCGCTTGCGCTTTTTGTTTCAGGCAGGCTGTCTGCCTTTTATCATGCAAAGGAGGGCTTTTAAATGCGATTTGATGGGCGTGAACCCTTGCAATTAAGACCAATACATATTGAAACTGATTACCTGAAACATCCTGAAGGCTCTGTGCTGATCTCTGTTGGAGATACGAAGGTAATATGCACTGCCAGCATCGAGGACCGCGTTCCTCCATTCATGAGAGGCGAAGGAAAAGGATGGATTACGGCAGAATACTCTATGCTTCCACGCGCTACTGAACAGAGGAATATTCGTGAGGCGGCAAAAGGAAAGATTACCGGAAGGACGATGGAAATCCAGCGTTTGATCGGCAGAGCGCTGCGCGCAGTCGTGAATCTTGAGGCTATAGGCGAGCGTACTGTATGGGTCGATTGTGATGTAATCCAGGCAGATGGCGGCACGCGTACTGCGTCAATCACCGGAGCTTTTGTTGCGATGGCTATGGCGCTTGAGAAGCTGAGCAGGCAAAAGAAGCTGTCTGCTTTCCCTGTGACAGACTTTCTTGCTGCGACGAGTGTTGGTATCTTGAAGAATGGCGAGGCTGTTGTTGATTTGAACTACGTCGAGGATTCTGCTGCCAATGTCGACATGAATGTTGTCATGACTGGCAATGGAGAATTCGTTGAACTGCAGGGTACTGGAGAAGAAGCTACTTTTTCATACAATCAGCTGCAGGAGCTCTTAAAGGCAGCACAAGATGGAATAACGGAACTCTTCGAAAAACAGAAGGAAGCACTTGGGGAAGAATTGGCTGCCAAGATACAGGGAGCAAAACAGAGATAGGAGAGATCTCAAAGATGGAATCAGTCATAATCGCGACAAAAAACATAGGAAAAGCAAAGGAATTCGAAAAGCTTTTTTTGCCAAAAGGGTTGGCGGTAAAAACATTGCTCGATTATCCAGAAATTGAAGATGTAGAAGAAACAGGGACAACTTTTGAGGAGAACGCTATCTTAAAAGCTGAAACAATCGCTAATAATCTTGGAGTCAGAGTAATTGCAGATGATTCCGGTCTCGAAATTGACGCACTGGAAGGCCGACCAGGTGTCTATTCGGCACGATACGCAGGTTCTGAAAAAAATGATGAAAACAACATCGACAAAGTTCTCGAGGAACTTCAAGGTGTGCCAGAAAGTGAGCGCACCGCAAGATTTTGCTGCGCTCTTGCAATGGCAGAGCCAGGCAAGGAGACTTTGACTGTATTCGGTACATGTGAAGGAAGTATCCTGAATGAAAGACGCGGCACCAATGGTTTTGGCTATGATCCAATTTTCTTTGTAGAAACAAAGGGGAAAACTATGGCTGAATTGGCATCAGACGAAAAAAACAAGATCAGCCACCGGGCCAATGCGATCAGAAAATTGGATGATCTTCTTAAAGAGCGAGAGGAACGCCATGAGTAGGGTGCTGGTCGTCAGTGACAGCCACGGGTCAACAGAGGTGCTAGAGGGAATTGAGAAGCTGCATGGCAATGATGTGGACTTGATGATCCACTGCGGTGACTCAGAGCTTTCTGAAAATGATGCTGCTATTGTGAATTTCCGTTCGGTGAAGGGGAATTGCGATTTTTATGGCAGCTTTCCTGATGATGAAATCCATGTGATAAACGGCGTGAAAATTTTCGTGACACATGGGCATCTATACTCAGTGAAGTCTACTCTCGTAAATTTATACTATAAGGCGAAAGAACTGCAGGCTGATATCGTATGCTTTGGGCATTCACATTTGCTAGGAGCAGAAATGGTTGATGATGTACTGTTTATCAATCCCGGAAGCATCAGACTTCCACGCGGCAGAATTGAAAAGAGCTATGCCATCCTTGAGCTGGAAAACGATAAAGCAATATTGCGGATCTATGACTATGGCAATGGTGAGATGATTGAGTTAAGGCAGGAGTTTTCACTTCACAAAACGAGTTGAAACTACTATAATGATTTTCTGAGGGGAGTCAGCAGGTTCCCCTCAGAAAAAAAAGTTATGATTTATTATTGACATTTAGTTGTTTGGCTAATATAATAAATCTTGTCTTTAAAAAACACCAAGTCCCAGTAGCTCAGTTGGATAGAGCATACGCCTTCTAAGCGTACGGTCGGGAGTTCGAATCTCTCCTGGGACGCCATTTAAACTACATACCTTAACTCACCTTTTTGAAAGGTGAGTTTTTTTTATGTTTATGCTTATCTATTTTCCACTCTTGAGATTGAGGACAAATCTGGAGATCAAACAAAAAATTTCATTTTTTATAAATGTGAATATATCAACAATGTAAGCGTATACAAATTAACTAACTAATCTAAATTATCAAATAATTTAGAAAAAGGGTGTTGACGAGTGTGAAAATTGGGCGTAAGATAATCCTCAAATAAAAAAAACAAGTTGAATGCATCTCAAGTGAACCAGGGTTTTATATTAATTTCTTGATAATGTAAAACTGTATTTTTTTAACCTGTGAATTTAATAATTTAAAGCGTCTATTCGTTAAAGGAGTGTTTATTGTGCCCGATCAATGGATCTACTTAAACGGTGAATTTGTCACCAAGGAAAATGCTAAGGTTTCGGTATATGATCATGGATTTCTATACGGAGACGGTATTTTTGAAGGGATACGGGTATACAGCGGCAATATTTTCAGGATGGAAGAACATATGGACCGGCTTTACCGCTCAGCTAAGTCCATCATGCTGAACATGCCACACTCTAAGGAGGAGTTCACCAATCTGGTTGTTGAAACGGTGGAACGGAATCAATTGAGAGATGCTTATATCCGCATTGTCGTTTCGAGAGGCGTTGGGGATCTTGGACTTGATCCTTACAAATGTCCAAACGCGAACGTGGTGATCATTGTAGAGCCACTGGCAATTTTCCCAAAAGAATTGTATGAAAGCGGCCTGGAGATTGTAACTGTCGCGACAAGGAGAAATCGTCCAGATGTGTTGAGTCCAAAAGTAAAATCACTGAATTATTTAAATAATGTCCTGGTAAAAATCGAAGCGCATCTGGCAAATGTAAGTGAGGCGCTCATGCTCAATGATCAGGGATATGTTGCTGAAGGTTCAGCGGATAATATTTTTATCGTCAGGGGAAATGAATTCCTCACACCGCCAGGATATGTTGGAGCACTTGAAGGTATCACCAGGAATGCGGTAATTGAAATCGCGAAAAATCTTGGGTATGAGGTCAAGGAGGAACCGTTTACCCGCCATGATGTCTACACAGCCGATGAAGTATTCCTTACCGGGACAGCAGCAGAAGTAATCGCAGTTGTTAAAGTGGATGGAAGAGTCATCGGTGATGGAGTACCAGGTCAGCATACCCAGAACATCCTGCGTGAGTTCAGGGCAAGAGTTGTTGCAGATGGAATCCAGGTCTATCCGGAAAAAGCCCATCAAGTCAGTTAATGATAACTGCGAAGTACAGTCTAATTAAATATAGATAAAGCGAAGACAGGGACAAGTAATTTATTGCGATCAGCATGCACAGAGAGCCGGGGTTGCTGGAAACCGGTGATGCCCGTGATAAGTGAACTCACCCTGGAGCGCCAGTTTGAAAGGAAACCTAGTAAAACTGGCCGAGTGCATGGCACTTGTTATCAAAACCGGCAGCATTCGCTGTCACGAGTGCACGCATCATGCGTGAATAAGGGTGGTACCGTGGAAAAAGGAGATAAAGCCTATTCCATCCCTTTGCCTGGCAAGGTTCAGGCATATGGAGATGGATAGGCTTTTTTATTTTGAAAAAATACTCACTATGGGAGGTTCGATAAATGGAAGCTGCCTTGAAGGAAACAAAGGCTAAAACAAGTGAAGCAAGCGGAGCTGATTTACTGCTTAAGGCGCTGGAAAAGGAAAATGTCGAAGTCATTTTTGGCTACCCAGGAGGCGCTGTCCTTCCGATTTACGACAAACTCTATGATTCTAAAATTCTTCATGTGCTGCCAAGGCATGAACAGGGAGGGATTCATGCAGCGGAAGGATATGCGAGGATCAGCGGAAAACCGGGCGTTGTAATTGCTACATCTGGACCGGGAGCGACCAATATCATCACCGGCATTGCAGACGCGATGATGGACTCGTTGCCGCTGGTTGTCATCACGGGCCAGGTCGCGACAGGGGTGATTGGCACTGATGCCTTCCAGGAAGCTGACATTCTTGGAATCACCACTCCTATCACGAAGTACAACTATCAGGTCAGGGATATTAAAGACATCCCGCGGATTATCAAGGAAGCATTTTATATTGCGACAAGCGGAAGGCCTGGGCCAGTTGTCATCGATTTCCCAAAGGATCTGGCAGCGGGTGTATCGGCAGAGCCGGCTGAGGAGGAAATCCACCTTCCTGGTTACCAGCCGACTACGGAGCCGAATTTCCTTCAGGTAAGAAAACTGTCCGAAGCAGTAAGCAGGGCAAAAAGGCCAGTCATTCTCGCTGGGGCAGGTGTCCTCCATGCGAAAGCGTCGAGCCTGCTAAAAGAATACGCAGAACAGCAGAACCTTCATGTTGTCCACACATTATTGGGGTTGGGGGGCTTTCCGGCGAAGCATGAACTGTTCCTTGGAATGGCTGGGATGCATGGCTGTTATACAGCGAACATGGCGCTTTACAATTGTGACCTGCTGATCAATATAGGAGCACGATTTGATGACCGGCTGACCGGTAACCTGAAGCATTTCGCTCCAAAAGCAATGGTTGCCCATATCGATATCGACCCAGCTGAAATCGGTAAAAATGTACCAACACAAATTCCGGTTGTTGGTGATGCAGGAGAGGCTTTAAGACAGCTGCTCAGGCTGGGAGGCAGTCCGCCTCTACAGGAAGAATGGACTGGAACACTCACAGCCTGGAAGACGGATAATCCATATCATTACGAAAGCAGTGACGTGCTAAAACCGCAAAAAGTAATGGAACTCCTTTATGAAAAAACGGCGGGCGAAGCGATTGTCGTTACCGATGTCGGCCAGCATCAAATGTGGGCAGCACAATATTATCAGCTCCAGCACGCTGATCGATGGGTGACCTCAGGAGGGTTAGGGACAATGGGATTTGGGCTTCCGGCAAGCATTGGAGCCCAGCTGGCAGATCCAACAGCATGTGTTGTGGCCGTTCTCGGAGATGGTGGGTTCCAGATGTCAACGCAGGAGCTGGCGGTCATTGCTGAATTTCAGCTGCCGATCAAGATAGCGATTTTTAATAACAAAGCGCTTGGAATGGTTAGACAATGGCAGGAAATTTTTTATAAAGAAAGATATTCCCACAGTAAAAACCCGGTTCAGCCTTCTTTTGTAAAACTGGCTGAGGCCTATGGGATCAAAGGGTTTGAAATCAACTCCGAAGCAGAAGCACATTTGGTGCTGAATGAGGTCTTGCATGACAAAGAACCGGTACTGCTCGATTTCAGAGTCGATGGTGCAGAAAATGTCTATCCGATGATTGCGCCTGGAAAAGGAATCCACGAGATGGTGGGAGTGAAGAAATGAAAAGAATCATAACGATGACGGTCTTGAACCGGCCGGGAGTACTTAACAGGATCACGAATTTATTTTCGAAGAGGAACTACAATATTGAAAGCATTTCGGTAGGCCTGACCGAGCAAGAGGGAGTGTCGCGCATTACCTGTGTTGTCCATGTGGAGAATGACGGGATGGTCGAACAAATCACGAAACAGCTTAATAAACAGATTGATGTCCTTAAGGTGGCGGATATAAGTGACCAGGCGATTGTTGCCCGGGAGCTTGTTCTCATGAAGGTTCCTGTCCTTCCACATAACAGGGCAGAGATTTATTCGATCATTGAACCATTCCGGGCATCGGTGATTGACGTCAGCAAGGATAGCATCATCATCCAATTGACAGGCGAAACGGAAAAAATCGAGGCGTTTATCGATTTGATTAAACCATATGGAATCAGAGAATTGGCTCGTACCGGAACGACTGCATTCCCAAGGGGGAACCAGCGAACCGGCCAGCAAAAATCTTTTTCATTTGTCTAATATAAACTAAATTTCCATTCAGAAAGGGAGAGAGAATATGGCGAAAATGTATTATAACGGAGATGCGAATGAGGCTTATTTTAACGGAAAGAGAGTGGCGGTTGTTGGGTACGGCTCACAGGGTCATGCACATGCGCAGAATCTCCGAGACAGTGGGGTTGAGGTTGTCGTTGGTTTAAGGCATGGGAAGTCATGGGAGAAAGCGGAGCAGGATGGCTTTGAGGTTAAAAACGTTGCAGAAGCTGTGGCGACTTCAGATGTAGTCATGATTCTTTTGCCTGATGAGCGACAGACCGCTGTGTACAAAAAAGAGATTGAACCACAGCTGACAGGCCAGGCGCTAATGTTCGCCCACGGCTTTAACGTTCACTTTAACCAGATTGTACCGCCGGAAAGCTGTGATGTCTTGCTTGTCGCACCAAAGGGTCCTGGGCATTTGGTCAGAAGGACTTATCAAGAAGGAGCGGGGGTGCCAGCACTGTTCGCAATCCACCAGGATGTGTCGGGGAGTGCAAGGGAACTTGCGCTGGCATACGCGAAAGCAATCGGTGCTTTGAGAGCGGGAGCACTTGAAACAACTTTTAAAGAAGAAACCGAAACGGATCTATTCGGAGAGCAGGCAGTGTTATGTGGCGGGTTGACTTCGCTCGTGAAAGCAGGCTTTGAAACACTCGTCGAAGCAGGATATCAGCCGGAACTGGCTTATTTCGAAACGATGCATGAACTGAAGCTGATCGTTGATTTGATGTATGAAGGCGGACTCGAAGGAATGCGCTATTCGATTTCTGATACAGCTCAATGGGGCGATTTTGTCAGTGGGCCGAGGGTGGTAAATGACCAGGTTAAAGCGGAAATGAAAAGAGTTCTGAAGGATATCCAGGAAGGAACTTTCGCAAAAGGATGGATTGAGGAAAATGAGGCGGGCAGACCGGTCTTTAATAGCATCAATGAAAAAGAAAACACCCACCAGATTGAAGAGGTGGGAAGAGAACTGAGAAAGATGATGCCGTTTGTCAACAAACAAAAGCAGAGAGAAGTGGCTGCCAGTGCGAAGAATTAACATTTTTGATACGACTCTGCGGGATGGGGAGCAGTCGGCCGGGGTCAATCTTAATTTTTCCGAAAAGCTGGAGATTGCCAGGCAATTGGAGAGGTTGAATGTTGACATAATTGAAGCGGGATTTCCTGCCGCATCTAAAGGGGACTTTGCTTCAGTAGCCGAAATTGCACGACAGATTAAAGGTTGTTCGGTTACAGGGCTGGCAAGATCGGTTGTAACAGATATCGACGCAGCATGGGAGGCATTGAAACATGGCTCAGAGCCAAGGCTTCACCTGTTCATCGCCACGTCGCCGATCCACAGGATCCACAAACTGAAGCAGACAAAAGCTGAGGTCATCGAAACGGCAGTAAGAACCGTGAAGTATGCGGCCGCCAAGTTTCCGGTCATTCAATGGTCAGCCGAGGATGCCTGCCGCACGGAGCTTGATTTCCTTGCTGAAATCGTGGAAGAGGTGATCAAAGCCGGGGCAAAGGTCATCAATATTCCTGACACTGTCGGTTATATTTCACCTCAAGAGTATGGACAAATTTTTACTTACTTACAAGAGCATGTTCCTTCTATTAGTAAGGTCGACCTTTCAGCACATTGTCATGATGACCTTGGAATGTCCATTGCCAATTCACTTGCAGCAGTATCTGCAGGCGCAACACAGGTTGAAGGAACGATCAATGGGATCGGTGAAAGGGCAGGAAACGCAGCGCTGGAGGAATTTGCTGTTGCACTTCATATTCGCAAAGATTTTTACCAGGCGGAAACGGGTTTGAACCTTAAGGAGATTAGCAGAACGAGCAGTCTTGTAAGCAAGTTGACAGGAATGGCGGTGCCGGCCAATAAAGCAGTGGTCGGAAGGAATGCTTTTGCCCATGAATCGGGAATCCACCAGGATGGCGTCTTGAAAGAAAAAACTACCTACGAAATCATTTCACCGGAACTTGTTGGGCTGCAGAATAACTCGATGGTTCTTGGAAAGCATTCTGGTCGCCACGCATTCCGCAACAGGCTGAATGAAATCGGGCTGACCGTGCCTGATCAGGATATCAATAAGTTGTTTTCCGTTTTCAAGGAACTTGCAGACAGGAAAAAGGAAATGACGGATGATGACCTCGTGGCTATCATCCTCGAAGAGAAGCTGTCAAAAGAACAGCAATACTATCGTCTTGATTCCATTCAGGTCCAGTATGGGACCAACCAGGTTCCTACCGCGACAGTCACCCTGTATGGCTGTCAAAATGAAAAGATCCAGGAAGCGTCCACAGGTTCTGGCAGTATTGAAGCTTTATATAATACGCTTGAAAATTGCATGAAAGAAAAGGCCAGCTTGCTAGATTACAGAATTCAATCTGTTGGAGCCGGCAGGGATGCCCTGGCCCAGGTATATGTAAAGCTGGATTTTGGCGGCGTCGAGACGAGTGGAAGAGGGCTTGCTCAGGATGTCCTTGAGGCTTCAGCAAAAGCCTACCTAAATGCAGTCAATAGAGTTCTATATATGGAAGAAACGAAGAAAGTCGCAGTTAGCGGTTAAAAAAATATCATTAAGAAATCGGAGGCGAATGTAATGGAAAAAAGGATCGCAATCCTGCCAGGAGATGGCGTAGGCAAAGAAGTAAGCAGGGGGGCGGTTACAATCCTCCAGGCAGTAGCTGAGCTTTTTAACCATAAGTTCCATTTTACTTATGGAGAAATCGGCGGGGCAGCAATCGATGAATTTGGGACACCGCTCCCGGATCGCACACTAGACCTCTGCAAGGACAGTGATGCTGTCCTGTTAGGCGCTGTGGGAGGCCCTAAGTGGGATCGAATGCCTGGACATATTCGCCCCGAAAAAGGCTTATTGAAAATCAGGAAAGAGCTCGGGTTATTTGCGAATGTCCGGCCGGTTCAATACTACTCCAGTATTTCCGGGATTTCACCGCTTCGCAAGGAAGTCGTTGAAGGAGTTGACATGGTCGTTGTCAGGGAATTGACCGGCGGGCTCTACTTTGGGAAACCGAGTGAAAGAAGTATCCAGAAAGGCGAAGCTTCTGTAGTAGATACATTGTTTTACCAGAAAAACGAGATTGAGAGAGTCATCCGCTATGCATTTGAGTTGGCTGCCATGAGAAAAGGCAAGGTCACTTCTGTGGATAAAGCAAATGTTCTGGAATCGAGTCGAATGTGGCGTGAAACAGCAGAAGAGGTGGCGAAGGACTACCCTGAAGTTCAGCTTAACCATATGCTGGTTGATAATGCGGCGATGCAGCTGATCAAGAATCCGCGCCAGTTCGATGTGCTCGTCACAGAGAATATGTTTGGTGACATTTTAAGCGATGAAGCATCCGTGCTGACGGGATCGCTTGGCATGCTGCCATCAGCCAGCGTTTCGGCTGCAGGACCATATCTGTATGAGCCTATTCATGGTTCTGCACCAGATATTGCTGGGATGAACGCGGCTAATCCAATCGCGATGATCCTGTCAGCTGCGATGATGCTGCGACTGTCCTTTGGCCTTGAAGAAGAAGCTGAGGCAATCGAGAATGCGGTAGAGCAGGTGCTGGACGCCGGCAGCAGAACCCGCGACATTGCCTTATTTGGCACACCGTTCTTAACAACTGAGGGAATGGTTGAAGAAATCAAAGCTGCGCTACTCGACAATGAAGCGATCCTGAATATCATGAGTGCTTACGCATAGAGACGGAATTATCGGCCAGTTTGAAAATCTGTAAAACAAACATTAAGCCAGGCAGGCGGGAAAGAAGTGTTTTAGAAAAAGGGGAGGGTACTTTTGGGGAAAACGATCATCGAAAAAATTTGGGAGAAGCATGTTGTGCATCGGGAAGAAGGTAAACCAGACCTGGTGTATATCGACCTTCATCTTGTCCATGAGGTAACCTCGCCGCAGGCTTTTTCGGGACTTAGGATGAAAAAAAGGTCTGTACGGAGACCGGATTTGACATTTGCGACGATGGACCACAATGTACCTACGATCAACCGGAGCGAAATTAATGACCCTGTTGCGAAAAACCAGATGGATACTTTAAGGGATAACTGCCTTGAATTCGGCATCCCATTGGCTGACCTTGACAGTCCTGAACAGGGCATTGTCCATGTCATCGGACCTGAACTTGGCTTGACACAACCAGGGAAAACCATTGTGTGCGGAGACAGCCACACTTCGACTCACGGTGCATTCGGAGCCCTGGCATTCGGTATCGGTACGAGTGAGGTCGAGCATGTTCTTGCAACTCAAACACTCTGGCAGACAAAACCAAAAACGCTGAAAGTTGAAGTGTCTGGCTCTCTGGAACCAGGCGTGAGCGCGAAGGATTTCATTTTGTTCATTATCAGTAAATACGGAGTTAATTTCGGTACTGGTTACGTCATCGAATTTTGTGGTGATGCCATCAGGAAAATGTCGATGGAGGAAAGGATGACAATTTGCAATATGTCAATTGAAGGCGGGGCGAAAGCATCAATCGTTGCTCCTGATGATAAAACCTTTGCTTACCTGAATGGAAGGAAATATGTAGCTGAGGGAGACGCCTTCCTCGATAAAATACTGGAATGGCAGCAGCTCTCTTCTGATGAAGATGCAGTGTATGACCACGTAATTAAAGTAGATGGCAATGGCATCGCTCCGATGGTCAGCTGGGGCACGAACCCATCAATGACTGCTCCGGTCACTGACAGAGTACCTTACCTAAATGAATGTGATACTGATACAGAAAAGAAGTCACTTGAAAGGGCATTATCATACATGGGGCTGGAGGAAGGGCAGTCAATTACAGATATTAATGTAACCAAGGTCTTCATTGGCTCCTGTACGAATTCAAGAATTGAGGATCTCAGGGCAGCCTCCGAGGTTATCAAAGGCAAAAAAGTCGCTACTGGAGTTGAGGCAATTGTGGTGCCTGGTTCCCAGCAGGTCAAGAAGCAAGCTGAAGCAGAAGGCATAGCCCAGGCATTTATTGAAGCAGGATTTGAATGGCGGGAATCCGGCTGCAGCATGTGCCTGAGTATGAATGCAGACATTGTGCCAGCCGGGGAACATTGTGCCTCCACTTCAAACCGCAACTTTGAGGGCAGACAGGGGGCTGGCGCACGTACCCATCTTGTCAGTCCTGCCATGGCTGCAGCTGCCGCACTCCATGGGCATTTTGTAGATGTCAGGTCGATGGCTGGTATTACCGTTTAGTTTCCTTTTTAACCAAATAAAGGTCAAAGGTGCAATTAATCGGCTTAACGGTGCAATTATTGAAATTTTTGGTTCAATTAATGGCTTTAATGGTGCGATTATCAGTTTATACGTGCAAATATCCTCGTTAAATAAGAGAATAATTTTTTCAGCAAGAATATAGCTGCAAAAATGACCCGAAACCGGTATATTTCGGGTCATTTCACTACCTATTTGCAGAGTTCGCTTTGGAAAATTCATATAACAGCCATTTTGCTGATTTTAATCCTCCAAAAATATATTTTTCGATGAAAGGAGCCTGAAATGTCTAGTTTTACAGAAATGAAGGGAAAAGTCGCTGCGATGGACAGGACAAATGTTGACACAGATCAGATCATTCCAAAGCAATTCCTGAAAAGAATCGAAAAAACAGGTTTTGGGCAGTACTTGTTTTACGACTGGCGTTATAAATCAACCGGAGAGCTTAATGAAGACTTTGAGCTCAACCACCAGGATAACGAGGGAGCAAGTATTTTAATAGCGAATGAAAATTTCGGCTGCGGTTCATCCAGGGAGCACGCGCCCTGGGCTTTGTTGGATTATGGGTTCAAGGTTTTAATCGCTCCGTCATTTGCTGATATTTTTAAACAGAATTGCCTAAAAAACGGAATCCTTCCGGTTGTACTGCCAGAAAAAGAAGTTTCCTATTTGCTTAAGAAAGCAAGCGGGCAGGCATATGAACTGACAGTTTCACTAGAACAGAAGAGAGTGTATGACAACAAGGGATTTGAAGCAGGATTTGATATCACACCATATTGGTATAATATGCTCCTAAATGGCTGGGATGAAATCGAATTAACCCTTCAGCTCGAAGAAAGTATCAAAGAATTTGAAGATCAGCATATAGAGAAAGTAATCTAATTTGAAAAAATTGCGATTGATTCACAGGCCCTGCTTGTGAATCTTTTTGTTTTTTCAGGGATTCGTGCTAAACTTTCTAAAAAAGCTGAAATCATGAAGCAAAAAGCGAAATCAATAGAGTTTAACTATTAAATGTAAGGCGGTATGTTTATGAATAAACGGGAATCAAAAAAGGATAAAGTGATCCTGTTTCCCGGTCTGGAAAAGCGTCTGTTGGAAAAGGGCCTGGATTATTTGAAGCAGCATAAGTACCGGGATGCGATTCAATTTCTAGAGCAGGCATTGGAACATGACCCTGAGAATAGCGATGTATACGTTGGACTTGTACTTGCTAATTATGAAGCAGGAAATACACATCAGGCAAAGGAACTCGTGGCAGAGATGCTGCGGAGCGGACTTGGTGATTACATACAAGTGATTGACATGTATTTAATGATCCTTGTCCAGTTGAATGAATACAGTGAAGTCGTAGCGACCATCGAGGCTCTTCTGGAGGAACGGGAAATTCCGGCAGAAAGGCATGAGCATTTCATTACCATGCTTGAATTCGGCAGGCGGATGCTTAATGGTGAAACAGATGCGGAGCCCATTGAGAGTTTTGAAGAGGAACCTGAAGAGGATGAACTCAATCTGTTTGAATATAAGAATCCCAATGACCAGGTGATGGTTGCTGCGGGCCTCGCTAAGGTAAACATAAGACCCTATATAATAAAAATTAGGGAGTATGTCGCATCAGAAGATGGCCATCCTTTCTTAAAAACGATGCTGCTTAATATATTGAAAGAACAAGAATATGCCGAAGAATTACATGTACACAAATTCTCCTGGACAGAAGACTTCAATCCAGTAAATTTACCGGAACTGAAGGATTATATTGAGGACAGTGGTGTGATTCAATTATTAAGCCGTGAAATTGAAAATGATGATCCTGTTTTATTTGAAAATGTCCAAAGTTTGATCGAGCGGTATTTCTTTTTGGTTTATCCATTCAAACTGCCAGCCGGGCAAGCCGCGGCATGGGCTGCTGCCTGCCATTTCATCGCAAATGAGTATTATGGATTTGAAGATTCACTAGAGTCATTTGCTGAAATATACAACAGCCAGGTTGAGGAAACGGAACAGGTTTTGGGCTTTATCCGGGAGTTAGAAGAAATTTCTTACCCGATAATATAGTCCAAGCTGTTGAAACGAAATAAACCTGTGTTATAATGTAGTGGTTGTATTATGTAAAAATCATTCTATTTTACATTTAAACTGGAATATTGCTTGGTAAACAAGAGTATTCATCGTCGAATGAAAATGACAATAGATTATTGTTGGAGGGAACTGTATGTCTGCAAAGGTAGAAAAAAGAGAAGGGAACCAAACGGTTCTAACAATTGAAGTAGATGCAGAAAAGGTCAATAAAGGTCTTGACGCTGCATTCCAGAAAGTCGTTAAGCAAATTAACGTACCAGGATTCCGTAAAGGGAAAATGCCTCGCCAAATGTTCGAAAAGCGTTTCGGCGTAGAATCTTTATATCAGGATGCAATTGATATCCTTCTTCCAGAAGCATATGCAAATGCAATCGACGAAACTGGAATCGAGCCAGTTGACCGCCCTGAAATCGATGTAGAACAAATCGAAAAAGGCAAGAGCTTGATCATCAAGGCAACTGTTACAGTTAAGCCTGAAGTAAAGCTTGGCGAGTACAAAGGACTTGAAGTTGAAGCATTCGACACAAACGTAACAGATGAAGAAGTAGAAAATGAACTGAAAGCAATGCAAGAAAAGCAGGCTGAGCTTGTTGTTAAAGAAGAAGGCACTGCTGAAAATGGAGACAGTGTTGTCATCGATTTCGAAGGATTCGTTGATGGCGAAGCTTTCGAAGGCGGCAAAGCTGAAAACTACGCACTTGAACTTGGATCAGGTTCTTTCATTCCTGGATTCGAAGAGCAGCTAGTTGGAACAGCTACTGGCGAAGAAAAAGATGTAGAAGTTTCTTTCCCAGAAGAGTACCATGCAGCTGAACTTGCTGGTAAGCCTGCAACTTTCAAAGTGAAAGTTCACGAAATCAAAGGAAAAGAACTTCCAGCTCTAGATGATGAGTTCGCTAAAGATGCTGACGAAGAAGTTGAAACTTTAGATGAGCTTAAGACGAAGATCAAAGATCGTCTTGCACACGATAAAGCACACCAGAAAGAACACTTCGAACGTGACACTGTTGTAGAAAAAGCAGCAGCTAACGCTGAAATCGACGTTCCTGAATCAATGATCGATACTGAAATCGACCGTATGGTTAATGAATTCGAACAACGCTTGGGAATGCAAGGTATGAACCTTGACCTATACTACCAGTTCTCAGGTCAAGACGAAGCTGCTCTTCGTGAACAAATGAAAGAAGAAGCTGCAACTCGCGTACGTGTGAACCTGACTCTTGAAGCAATCGCAAAAGCTGAAAACATCGAAGTTACTGATGAAGAAGTAAATGCAGAGCTTCAAAAGATGTCTGAAATGTACAATATGACTGCTGATCAAATCCAAGCAGCACTTGGCGGAAGCCTTGACGGAATCAAAGGCGATCTTCAACTTAAAAAAGCAGTTGATTTCCTTGTGGAAAACAGCAAAACTGTTGCATAATAAGAGAAAAGCGGAGGCGACTGTCCAACTCCGACAAGCGCTGGAGGGCCTGACAGTGAAGTCGTTCTTTGACTTCATTGACAGGACCGAAGCGTCTCGAGGAGTTAGGAGCCGCAGCTAGACATTTCTCAAAGTCAATTTTATACTTAGTATATGATATAGAAACAAGGCGCGAGTAAATCGTGCCTTGTTTTCTACAATAAACACCAATATACATACATAATTTTTTAGCAATTTCATATAAGCCGATTTAACGGCTTGATTTATGGTTAAGATGATTTAGTACATATTTTTTCCGATTCATAAGCGCGAAACTAAAATGGCCGAGGGTTATCATTTCCTGTCCCCTGGCAAAATATGATACAATGCAATACATACCTGCTCGAATGCAGCAGAAAAACTGATACTTAACTTATCGTTTGCTTATGAATCGCAGCTTTATATATGTTTAGAAGTTCTCAAGGGGTGAAGGCATTGTTCAAATTTAATGATGAAAAAGGGCAGCTTAAATGTTCTTTCTGCGGCAAGACGCAGGATCAAGTCCGCAAATTGGTAGCAGGGCCAGGCGTCTATATCTGTGACGAGTGTATTGAATTATGCACAGAAATCGTTGAAGAAGAACTTGGCACTGAAGAAGAAGTTGAGTTTAAGGATGTTCCAAAACCATTGGAAATCCGCGATATACTTAATGAGTATGTAATTGGTCAGGACCAGGCTAAGAAGAACCTGTCTGTAGCTGTTTACAATCACTATAAGCGTATCAACTCAAACAGCAAGATTGATGATGTTGAACTTTCAAAAAGTAATATTGCGATGATCGGGCCTACAGGGAGCGGAAAAACTTTGCTTGCTCAAACATTAGCCCGTATTCTCAATGTTCCTTTCGCAATCGCGGATGCAACATCACTGACTGAAGCAGGTTATGTTGGTGAAGATGTTGAAAACATTCTTTTGAAATTGATCCAATCAGCTGATTACGATGTAGAAAAGGCTGAAAAAGGAATCATTTATATCGATGAAATCGATAAGATCGCCAGGAAATCCGAAAACCCTTCTATTACTAGAGATGTTTCTGGTGAAGGTGTACAGCAGGCGCTCCTGAAAATTCTTGAAGGAACAGTTGCAAGTGTACCGCCACAAGGTGGACGAAAGCATCCACATCAAGAATTCATCCAGATTGATACAACGAATATCCTGTTCATTTGCGGCGGAGCATTCGATGGTATCGAGCAAATCATTAAGCGTCGCCTTGGCCAGAAAGTAATCGGCTTTGGCTCTGAAAAGAAAGAGGAAGACTTAGACAAGAAGGAATTGTTGTCAAAAGTCCTTCCTGAAGATCTGCTTAAATTCGGGTTAATCCCTGAATTTATCGGCCGTCTTCCGGTAATTGCCAGCCTGACTCCGCTTGATGAAGAAGCACTAGTCGAAATCCTGACAAAACCGAAGAACGCTCTTGTAAAACAGTATCAAAAAATGCTAAACCTAGATGATGTCGAACTTGAATTCGAAGACGATGCACTAATTGAAATTGCCAAAAAGGCAATTGAACGCAAGACAGGTGCACGCGGACTTCGTTCAATCATCGAAGGCATCATGCTGGACGTCATGTTCGACCTTCCATCCCGTGAAGATATCGTAAAATGTATCATCACAAAGGAAACAGTCGAAAACAACATGCCGCCAAAGCTAGTATTAGAGGACGGAACAGTCCTTAAAGACGAAAGAAATTCAGCTTAATACACAAATCCCGGTGATTATTTCACCGGGATTTTTTTGTATCTACAGTTTTCTCCTTAAAATAAGATTGATATGAGAAACGTAGCCAACTTTGGCCAGCTTTGGTGTGAAAAGAGGAAAAGCTGTCAGAACCAGGTCCAACTTCCGACAGGTTTAGTGGTGGAAGAGGAAAACCTGTCTGAACGAAGTCCAACTTCGGACAGGTTAGGTGGTGGAAGAGGAAAAGCTGTCAGAACCAGAGCGAACTTTGGACAGGTTTAGTCTGGTAAGAAGAAAAGCTGTCAGAACATGAGCTAACTTCGAACAGGTTTGGTTTGGTAAGAAGAAAAGCTGTCAGAACATGAGCTAACTTCGGACAGGTTTGGTGTGGTAAGAAGAAAAGCTGTAAGAACATGAGGCAACTTCGGACAGGTTTGGTCTGGTAAGAAGAAAAGCTGTCAGAACATGAGGCAATTTCAGACAGGTTTGATGCGTAATGAAGAAAAGCTGTCAGAACTAGATCTAACTTCGGACAGGTTCAGCGAAAAAAAGTTGGCAGAAATACGTTAATTCCTATCAAACTAACGTCATTCCAGGTGGAAAATTTCACTTGAAAATATTGTTTATTCCAACAGTCTCAGGGGGATACTAGGTTAAAGCCAATAGTATCAACTTACGGGAGGGAATGTAAATTGAGTTGGACCGGAATCGCCTTGTTTATACAGCTGTTTTTCGGAATCATCATCGGACTGTATTTCTGGAATTTACTCAGGAATCAGCGGACGCAAAAAGTATCAATTGATCGGGAATCTCGAAAGGAAATGGAACAGTTAAGAAAGATGAGATCGGTCTCCCTGAGTGAACCGCTTGCCGAAAAAGTCAGGCCATCCAGCTTCAAGGATATTGTCGGACAGGAAGATGGAATCAAAGCACTTAAAGCAGCGTTATGTGGACCCAATCCGCAACACGTCATCATTTATGGACCACCAGGAGTAGGGAAAACTGCTGCGGCCAGGCTCGTATTAGAAGAAGCAAAGCAAAACCAAAAATCCCCCTTCAAAAAATCTTCAGTATTTGTTGAGCTGGATGCTACAACGGCCAGGTTTGATGAGAGAGGAATTGCTGATCCGTTGATCGGTTCTGTTCATGATCCGATATATCAAGGGGCCGGTGCGATGGGACAGGCTGGCATTCCTCAGCCGAAACAGGGTGCGGTGACTAATGCCCATGGAGGGGTTTTATTCATTGATGAAATTGGTGAGCTGCACTCAATCCAGATGAACAAGCTTTTAAAAGTACTGGAAGACAGGAAAGTATTTTTAGAGAGTGCGTATTATAATGAGGAAAACACACAAATACCAAGTCATATCCACGACATCTTCAAAAACGGGCTCCCGGCAGACTTCCGCCTTGTAGGCGCGACGACGAGAACTCCAAGCGAAATCCCTCCGGCAATCAGATCGAGATGCATGGAAGTGTTTTTCCGGGAATTATCACAGGAGGAAATTTCAGAAGTAGCAAGGAATGCAGCTGAAAAGGTAGAACTGACTATGAGTGAAAAGGCAATTGAAATACTGTCAAATTATGCACGAAATGGCCGAGAAGCTGTTAATATGGTTCAGATTGCTGCTGGACTGGCCATTACCGAAGAACGAACCTACATTAAAGAAGAGGAAATTGAATGGGTCGTCCATTCGAGCCAGCTCACACCAAGGATGGAAAGAAGAATCAATGAAAAGTCAGCGATTGGCCTTGTCAATGGACTGGCTGTTTATGGGCCAAATACGGGTGCGCTTCTTGAAATCGAAGTCACTGTAATTAAAGCGAAGGATAAAGGCTCAATCAATATCACTGGCATCGTCGATGAAGAGAGCATCGGCGGACAGGGAAAATCCATACGCAGAAAAAGCATGGCAAGAGGTTCGATTGAAAATGTCATCACTGTTCTAAGATCGATGGGTGTTCCAGCTGATGAATTTGACATCCATGTAAACTTCCCTGGCGGTACCCCAATCGATGGTCCATCTGCAGGGATTGCAATGGCAACAGGGATTTATTCAGCCATCTACAAAATTCCGATGGACAATACGGTCGCGATGACAGGAGAAATCAGTATCCATGGGAATGTAAAGCCGATTGGCGGTGTCTATCCAAAGGTGAAGGCGGCGAAAAAAGCAGGTGCCAAAAAGGTGATCATTCCAAAGGAAAATGTGCAGACCATACTTAATGAAATCACAGATATAGAAATCATTCCAGTCACACACCTGAATGAAGTATTTGAAATTGCTCTTGAAAAAGACCATCCAAGGGAGCAAATCATCAAGGCTGCCAGTGACTTAACGGCAAAAGAAACGAGCTAGAATGATGAAAAAGAACGCTTGCCGGCGTTCTTTTTTTACGCTAATTTACTGGTGTTTAGCTCTATAGTTAACCGAACATTAAAACCGTGTTTATTTTTCCCTGAAAAAGGAAAGAGGGTGTAATGAAGGTTGCGATGCTGAAGTTGCTATTTTCAAAAAAATACGACTCCGTTTGGTTTTGAAAGTAACTTCAGATGTGGACATATTTTCACATAAATATCAGGATACTAATCAATGAGGCAAAACGGTGCTACCTGCTCTTGTTATTAGACACTTGAAATTAAATACGATAGAATTGAACAACAAAGTATATTATACTTATGGTTTGATACAATGCATGTTGGAGGTGCAATGTCATGGCGAATAAGAATGAGCACACTGTCCCACTTCTGCCGCTGCGCGGTTTGCTTGTGTACCCGACGATGGTTCTGCATTTGGATGTAGGACGAGAAAAATCGGTACAGGCATTGGAGAAGGCAATGGTGGATGACCATTTAATCTATCTCACAACCCAAAAGGATATATCCATAGATGAACCAGGCGAGGAGGACTTGTACCAGATGGGTACATTGACTCGCGTCAAACAAATGCTGAAGCTCCCTAACGGAACGATCCGCGTGTTGGTTGAAGGATTGTCCAGAGCTGAGATCATTGAACTTTTTGATGAGAATGACCATTATTCCTGTAAAGTAAGAACCTTTGAAGATGATGAAACAAAGGATGTCGAAGATGAAGCATTAATGAGGACAATGCTCGAGTATTTCGAACAATACATAAAAATGTCCAAGAAAATCTCTGCGGAAACGTATGCATCTGTTTCTGATATTGAAGAGCCGGGCAGGATGGCTGATATCATCGCTTCCCATCTTCCGCTTAAACTTAAAGAGAAGCAGGAAATTCTCGAGACGATTGACATCAAGGACCGGATGAATCGTGTCATTGAAATCATCCATAATGAAAAAGAAGTGCTTGGCCTCGAGAAAAAGATTGGCCAGCGTGTAAAGCGTTCCATGGAACGTACGCAAAAGGAATATTATTTGCGTGAACAGATGAAGGCCATACAGAAGGAGCTTGGTGAGAAGGAAGGAAAGACAGGAGAAATTGCTGAGCTTACCGAAAAAATCGAGCTTGCCGGAATGCCTGAAAATGTGAAGGAAACTGCTTTGAAGGAACTCGATCGTTACGAAAAGGTGCCGACGACTTCTGCAGAAAGCGCAGTAATCCGCAATTATATTGAATGGCTTGTTGCTTTGCCTTGGTCAAAGTCGACAGAGGATGATCTTGATATCAGCAAAGCTGAAAAGATCCTTGATAAGGACCATTACGGACTGGAAAAAGTAAAGGAAAGGGTTCTTGAGTATCTTGCTGTCCAGAAGCTGACGAACTCATTAAAAGGACCAATCCTTTGTCTGGCTGGACCTCCGGGAGTCGGTAAAACAAGCTTGGCCAGGTCGATCGCTAAATCCCTGAACCGTAATTTTGTAAGGGTGTCTTTAGGCGGTGTCCGTGATGAGTCAGAAATTCGCGGCCACAGAAGGACTTATGTCGGTGCTATGCCGGGCAGGGTCATCCAGGGAATGAAGAAAGCTGGAACGATCAACCCAGTGTTCCTTCTCGATGAAATCGATAAAATGTCCAATGATTTCCGCGGAGATCCTTCTTCAGCGATGCTAGAGGTGCTCGATCCCGAACAAAATCATAATTTCAGCGATCATTACATTGAAGAGCCATATGACCTTTCAAAAGTAATGTTCATCGCTACAGCCAATAATCTTTCAACAGTACCTGGCCCATTGCTCGACAGAATGGAGATTATCAATATTGCAGGCTATACAGAGCAGGAAAAGCTGCACATAGCCAAGGATCATCTCCTTCCAAGACAAATCAAGGACCATGGTCTGTCAAAATCCCAGCTTCAGATGAAGGATGAAGCGATTACGAAAGTAATTCGTTATTATACACGGGAATCTGGTGTGCGCTCCCTTGAGAGGCAGCTCGCATCAATCTGCAGAAAAACTGCGAAAATCGTTGTTTCTGGAGAGAAAAAACGTGTGATCGTTAGCGAGAAGAACGTAGAGGACTTCCTTGGAAAAACGAAGTTCAGGTATGGTCAGGCTGAGTTGGAAGACCAGATAGGTGTTGCCACTGGTCTCGCTTATACAACAGTTGGTGGCGATACACTCCAAATAGAAGTTTCCCTGTCGCCAGGAAAGGGCAAGCTCGTCCTTACTGGAAAGCTTGGGGATGTTATGAAGGAATCTGCCCAGGCTGCCTTCAGCTATGTGCGTTCAAAGGCGAAGGAGCTGGACATTGACCCGGACTTCCATGAAAAAAATGATATCCATATCCATGTTCCTGAGGGTGCTGTTCCGAAAGATGGTCCTTCAGCGGGTATTACGATTGCAACTGCGCTTGTATCTGCTCTGTCAGGAAAACCGATCCGCAGGGAAGTGGGAATGACAGGAGAAATAACGCTTAGAGGACGTGTATTGCCAATTGGCGGTCTCAAGGAAAAATCTTTGAGCGCCCACAGAGCAGGCCTAACAAAGGTTATTTGTCCAAAGGATAATGAAAAAGATATTGATGATATTCCAGAAAGTGTACGTAAGGAGCTTGAATTTGTGTTAGTTTCTCATTTAGATGAAGTACTGAAGCACGCTCTCGCCAGCGGTGATTCTCAATGAAAGTAAATAGTGCAGAAATCGTGATCAGTGCCGTTAAGCCGAATCAATATCCGGAAAGTAATCTTCCGGAATTCGCCCTTGCAGGCCGATCGAATGTTGGTAAATCCTCTTTTATCAATAAAATGCTTAACCGGAAAAGCCTTGCCAGAACGTCTTCCAAGCCTGGTAAGACACAGACCTTGAATTTTTACTTAATCAATGAAATGCTTCATTTTGTTGACGTTCCAGGATACGGGTATGCTAAAGTATCCAAGTCCGAACGTGAAGCCTGGGGCAAAATGATTGAAACTTATATTACATCACGCGAACAATTAAAGGCGATGCTGTTGATCGTTGACCTTAGACATCCGCCTTCAAAAGACGATGTGATGATGTATGATTTCCTTAAACATTACGAGATTCCGGTCATCATAATTGCCACTAAAGCGGATAAAATTCCAAAGTCAAAGTGGCAAAAGCATTTGAAGATTACAAAAGAAACCCTTGATTTAGATCCGGACGATACGATCATTCTTTTCTCATCAGAAACAGGAGAAGGGAAAGACAAAGCCTGGTCAGTATTAGGGAGCTTCATGAAATAATCGTTGGAAATAAGAAACCCGCACCGTTGATGAACACGGTGCGGGTTTTTATTACTTTATTAAGTATTTACTCTTTGAACGAAGATTAGTTTCTTGCTCCTGAGCCTGACCAGTTTTATTATTTCTTTTTTATAAATAAAAGGTAAACACCAATAAGAATCAATGCTGCCGGCCAAAATCTCCATGCTGTCGTGACTCCATTTTCCAATAAACCAAGCCATCCGGTGATTCTGTCATAAAACAGAAGCAAACCAGCTAAAATGAGAAAGAGGACTCCGTGAAACAAGCCATTGCCTGTTTTCTGGTATCGCAGCAAGAATCCGAGAGCAATTATTAAGATGAATGCACCGAGGTGATCGGGCCAGAGGTCGAATTTATTGACCACATGAAAGTGGACACCGAAGCCAACGAGGATCACACCTGGAAAGATGGCTTCATAATCCTTGCCCCAGTATCCTTGAACTAAAAAGGCAGCCCCGACAATGATCAAAAGTGTCGGCCAAGTATAAAATTCATTGAACAACGAAACATTTTGCTGCTGAAGATAAAAATAGATTCCAAATCCGATTAATATCATTCCTGGTATAATTCTCTGATTTTTCATTCTTTCACCACTTCCAGAAAGGCTCACTTGAATTAAGGGACAAACTTTGATAAGGTACATTAGGGAGTATGTTTATTTGCTTTTGATATAGTATAAAAGTATAAAAAACAGACAGACGAAATAGTTCAATTTAATCAATGCTATTATATATATGTTTTTTCAATAGTTGTTCACATTTACAACATTAAAAGGTAAAAAACGTCGTGTATAATTGCCTTAGCCAATTATGCAATTTCTATGTGGGGGTGTCAATTAATAATGCATATTATCGTTGTCGGTCTAAACTATAAAACTGCCCCTGTTGAAATCCGCGAAAGATTGACATTCAACGAGGGTAACCTTGGTGAAGCGATGAGTGCCCTTCAGGAAAAGAAGAGCATCCTTGAGAATGTCATCGTATCAACTTGCAACCGTACAGAAATATATGCTGTCGTGGACCAGCTTCACACAGGCAGATATTATATCAAAGAGTTTTTATCTGAATGGTTCGGGATCCCTCAGGCAGAATTTACGCCGTTCCTGTTCATTTACGAACAAGATGGGGCAATTGAACATTTATTTAAGGTTTCTTGCGGCTTGAACTCCATGGTGCTGGGTGAAACTCAAATCCTGGGGCAAGTGCGTTCAAGCTTCATGCTTGGCCTTGAAAAGAACACTACTGGAACGGTCTTCAACCAGCTATTTAAGCAGGCAGTCACTATTGCCAAACGTGGTCATTCCGAAACAGATATCGGTGCGAACGCTGTTTCTGTCAGCTACGCAGCTGTTGAACTTGCTAAGAAGATTTTTGGCTCTCTTGATCAAAAGCATGTGCTGATTCTTGGTGCAGGAAAAATGGGCGAACTGGCTATCCAGAACCTTCATGCTAATGGAGCGAAGAAAGTAACGGTGATCAACCGTACTTACCAGAAAGCTGAAGATTTGGCTAATCGATTTTCCGGTATGGCCAAAACATTGGATGAGCTCCAGACTGCGCTGGTGGATGCAGATATCCTTATCAGTTCAACAGGTGCGAAAAACTTTGTCGTCACAAAGGATATGATGGCAATTGTCGAGCAAAAGCGAAAAGGAAAACCATTATTCATGGTGGATATCGCTGTTCCCCGTGATCTTGACCCGGAAATTGCGACTCTGGAAAATGTATTCCTTTATGATATCGATGATCTAGAGGGCATTGTTGAAGCCAATCTGCAGGAACGACAGAAGGCTGCAGAGAAGATTCTTATTATGATTGAAAGTGAGATTGTCCAATTCAAACAGTGGCTGAATACACTTGGTGTTGTACCGGTCATTTCTGCTTTGAGGGTCAAAGCCCTATCAATCCAGCAAGAAACGATGAACAGTATCGAACGGAAACTGCCACATCTATCTGATCGTGATATTAAAGTCCTTAACAAGCATACAAAGAGCATCATCAACCAGCTTCTTAAAGATCCAATTTTGCAGGCAAAAGAGCTTGCGGCTGGTCCTGATGCAGATGAAGCACTCGATCTATTCGTGAAGATTTTCAATATTGAACAGCTCGTCGCTGAACAAGAAGGAATGAAAACGGCTGAAACCAAGCAGGTAAAAGTTCCTTCGCCTCAGGCTTCTTTTCAGCCGTAAGAGAGGTAGTGCCCATGGGTGATCTTTATATTACGCGTCTCCATGAAATAACCATTGTGATTTATGCGGCAAGCGTGCTCTTATACTTTATCGATTTTCTTAACAGTAACCGGAGGGCAAACAAAGTTGCTTTCTGGTTACTTGCATTTGTTTGGGGATTCCAGACAATTTTCCTTTTATATTACATGGTCGACAAAGGCCGTTTCCCAGTCTTGACCCTCTTTGAAGGGCTTTACTTTTATGCATGGGTGCTGGTAACGCTTTCACTGGCAATCAATAAACTATTAAAAGTAGACTTTATTGTCTTTTTTACAAATGTGCTTGGATTCATCATTATGGCGATCCACACCTTCGCACCCGTGCAGTATGACTCCAATGTCATGTCCGAGCAGTTGATATCAGAGCTTTTGCTCATCCATATCACCATGGCGATCCTGTCATATGGGGCATTCTCTATTTCAGTGGTCTTTTCGCTGCTATATCTCATTCAATATGACCTTTTAAAGCGGAAGAAGTGGGGTAAGCTGTTATGGAGGATCACCGATTTAACAAAACTGGATTATTGGTCATACATATTGAATGTCATCGGAGTGCCGATGCTTATCCTGAGCCTGATTCTCGGGCTGCAGTGGGCGTGGATCAAGGTGCCTGACCTTGCCTGGTATGATGCCAAGCTGATAGGATCATTCATCGTACTCGCTGTCTATAGCATCTACCTGTATTTGAGGGTTGGCAAAGAGATGTATGGAAAATCGCTTGCCCTTTGGAATGTCGCATCGTTCCTGATTGTATTAATCAACTTTTTCCTTTTCGGAAAATTATCATCTTTCCATTTTTGGTACCAATAATAGGAGGCTGTCATGAGAAAAATTATCGTTGGCTCCAGACGGAGTAAGCTAGCATTGACACAAACAAATTGGGTAATTGAGCAGCTGAAAAAACTAGGTGCTCCTTTTGAGTTCGAAGTGAAAGAAATCGTCACAAAAGGAGACAAAATTCTAGATGTGACTTTATCAAAGGTCGGAGGAAAAGGTCTTTTCGTAAAGGAAATCGAACAGGCTATGCTCGACAAAGAAATTGATATGGCTGTCCACAGCATGAAGGACATGCCTGCAGTACTGCCGGAAGGACTTGTCATCGGTGCAATTCCAGAAAGGGAAGATCATCGTGATGTCCTGATTTCCAACGGTCATGTTGCTTTTAAAGACTTGAAACCAGGTTCAGTCATTGGAACGAGCAGCCTTCGCCGTAGCGCCCAGCTGTTAGCTCAGCGTCCTGACCTTGAAATGAAGTGGATTCGCGGTAATATTGATACACGAATCGGTAAGCTTGAAACTGAAGACTATGATGGTATCATCCTTGCTGCTGCCGGTTTGAAGCGCATGGGATGGGCTAGTGATACAGTAACCGAGTTCATTGATGAGGATATTTGTGTACCTGCTGTCGGCCAGGGAGCACTTTCAATTGAGTGCCGCGGTGACGACGAAGAACTTCTTCAATTGCTTGAAAAATTCACTTGCGCTGAAACAAGCGCGACGGTTAGAGCCGAAAGAGCATTCCTTCACAAGATGGAAGGTGGCTGCCAGGTACCGATCGCTGGTTATGCGCATTTTAACGATAACGAAGAAATCGTCCTGACAGCTCTAGTTGGTTCTCCAGATGGAAAGACGATCTTCAAGGAGATTGTGACTGGAAATAACCCAGAAGAACTTGGTGAGCTTGCAGCTGATAAATTGATCAGCCAGGGAGCGAAGGACTTGATCGATAAGGTGAAACAGGAGCTTGATAGTGAATGATTCCAGCGCATTCGCTGCAAAATAAAACAGTCATGATTCCAAGGGGGAAGGCTCACGCGAAGTCTTTCTCCGATTTGGTTAAAAGAAATGGAGGGATTCCAGTGGAGATCCCTCTTATTGCCTTTCAGCCTGTTAAAGCATCTGAAAAACTACTTAAAACACTTGCTGATTTACATACCTATAATTGGATCATTTTTACGAGTAATGTGACGGTGGAAACCTTTTATTCTTTTTTGAAAAAGGGACAGGCTCTTTTGCCTAAAATAGCCGTGATTGGTGAAAAAACGAAAGAAGCACTAGTGGACATGGGTGAAAAGGTCGACTTTGTTCCAGAAGAATACGTTGCCGAAGGATTTGTCGATGAGTTTTTACCACATGTCAAGCAGGGCGAGCGGATCCTGATCCCAAAAGGGAATCTGGCCCGTGATTATATATCGGCCGCATTGAGGGAAAAAGGCGCGATCGTTAATGAAGTCATCATCTATGAAACTTACCTGCCTGAAGAAAGCAAAGGCAAGCTCGTTAAGATGCTAACAGAAGAAAGTCTTGATATACTTACATTTACAAGCCCTTCGACGATTGATCATTTTATGAAAATCGTAGAGGAACATAACTTAGGGGGCAAGCTGGATCATTGCATCGTTGCCTGCATCGGTCCTGTATCCAAAAGGAAGGCAGAGCAGCGGGGATTGAAGGTCCATGCCATGCCGGAAAAATACACCGTTGAAGAGATGCTGAAAAGCGTTGCCAATTATATGAATATTGGAGGGTAATCCATGAAACACCTTGAATTCAGCCGTCACCGCCGCCTTCGCCAAACAGCGAATATGCGCGCACTTGTACGTGAAAACTATCTTCGCACTGAAGACTTGATTTACCCGCTTTTTGTCGTTGAAGGAGAAAATGTGAAAAAAGAAGTTTCTTCAATGCCGGGAGTCTATCAATTATCCCTTGATAACTTAAAAGAAGAAATGACAGAAGTAGATTCGTTAGGCATTAAATCTGTGCTGCTTTTCGGCGTACCTGACGAAAAAGATGAAGTAGGCTGCCAGGCTTACCATGACCACGGAGTCTTGCAGGAAGCAATCCGAGTCATCAAAAAGGATTTTCCTGATATGGTTGTCATCGCCGACACATGCCTGTGTGAATACACAAGCCATGGCCACTGCGGTGTCATCGAGGATGGCAAAGTTCTGAACGATCCATCCCTTGAGCTTCTTGGAAAGACGGCTGTCAGCCAGGCACAAGCCGGAGCAGATATCATTGCGCCATCCAATATGATGGACGGATTTGTTACAGCGATTCGTTTTGCTTTAGATGAAGCAGGATTCCATGATGTTCCAATCATGTCTTACGCTGTAAAATATTCTTCAGCCTTTTACGGTCCATTCCGCGAAGCAGCTGAAAGCACACCTCAATTTGGCGACCGCAAATCCTACCAGATGGATCCGGCAAACCGCATTGAAGCTATGCGCGAAGCAGAGTCTGATGTCATGGAAGGAGCGGACTTTCTGATCGTCAAGCCGGGCATGCCATACCTGGACATCGTCCGCGATGTGAAAAACAACTTCAACCTGCCTGTTGTCATCTATAATGTCAGCGGTGAGTATTCAATGGTCAAAGCGGCTGCACAAAACGGCTGGGTTGACGAAAAGAGCATCGTCATGGAAATGCTTACAGGAATGAAGCGCGCCGGATCAGACCTGATCATCACCTACCATGCGAAGGATGCAGCACGCTGGCTGAAGGAACAGTAATTATAAAAGTTACTTGAGACTAGAACTAACTGAATTGCCAGAGTCTATTAAATAGAAATGAGGGATAATATGCGCTCATATGATAAATCGATTGCAGCTTTTAAAGAAGCAAAGGAACTTTTGCCTGGAGGAGTAAACAGCCCCGTCCGCGCATTCAAGTCAGTCAATATGGATCCTATCTTCATGGAAAAAGGGAAGGGTTCTAAGATCTATGACATCGATGGCAATGAATATATTGACTATGTATTATCATGGGGACCACTGATTCTTGGCCACACGAACGAAAAGGTGGTTGAAGGAATCAAGAAAGTCGCTGAGCTTGGGACAAGCTTTGGTGCACCTACAGTTGTTGAAAATGAGCTTGCACAATTAGTCATTGACCGTGTTCCATCGATTGAGATGGTAAGAATGGTTTCTTCAGGAACTGAAGCAACGATGAGCGCCTTGCGCCTTGCTCGCGGGTATACAGGACGGAATATGATCCTGAAATTCGAAGGTTGCTACCATGGACATGGTGACTCATTGCTGATAAAAGCTGGCTCAGGCGTCGCCACGCTTGGTTTGCCTGACAGCCCTGGTGTTCCTGAGGGAGTTGCCAAGAACACGATTACAGTACCTTACAACGATCTTGAGAGCGTCCGCTATGCATTCGAGCAATATGGTGATGATATCGCCGGCGTGATCGTTGAACCAGTAGCCGGGAATATGGGTGTCGTACCACCTGTTGAAGGATTCCTTGAGGGTCTTCGCGAAATCACCACACAATACGGAACCGTTTTGATCTTTGACGAGGTCATGACAGGATTCCGCGTGGGCTATAACTGTGCTCAGGGATATTACAATGTAACTCCTGACCTTACTTGCCTTGGTAAGGTAATAGGCGGAGGACTTCCAGTAGGCGCATACGGCGGTAAAAGAGAGATCATGGAACAAATCGCACCAAGCGGTCCAATTTACCAGGCGGGAACGCTATCTGGAAACCCGCTTGCGATGACAGCTGGCCTGGAAACATTGAAGCAGTTGACGCCAGAATCCTACAAAGAGTTTGAGCGCAAAGCTGATATCCTTGAAAAAGGACTGAAAGCAGCAGCAGAGAAATACGGAATTCCGCACACAATCAACCGCGCAGGATCGATGATTGGCATCTTCTTCACGAATGAAAATGTCATCAACTATGAAGTAGCCAAACAATCGAATCTTGAATTCTTTGCAGCATACTACCGTGAAATGGCGAACGAAGGAGTATTCCTGCCACCATCACAATTTGAGGGATTATTCCTCTCAACAGCACACACAGACGAAGACCTGCAAAAAACAATTGAAGCAGCAGAGAAAGCATTTGCGAAGCTGCGGAATAAATAAATTAATTAGACATTCTTCAAATGAAGGGTGTCTTTTTTTTCGAGAAACTGGGAATCTTTAAGTAAGGCTTTGTTTTAGCTGATTGTAGATTCCACATTTCAAAAAAATAACCGGAATAATTTCGCTTAAATTGGAAATGTCCCTTGTTTTTTTAAAAATAAGGGAAGTTTTTCCGCTTATTTAAACCAAATCGTTGAATTTAATTAAATTTATGCCAGTTAACCGGAAAATCTCCGCTTATTTTGGCTTTATAAGGGTGATTTATAAAAATAGCAGGAATTTTTCCGCTTATGAATTCTTTCACCTGCATGATAAAGGAAAAACAGGCATTAGAAATGATTTATTCGAAATTTATTTTTCCAGGAGACGCCTGGACATATCAACTCCTTTTTATGTTCTAAATTATCATAAAAGTAAATACAGACTCATAAAGTGTTAATGACATAGTGATTTTACGTTTAAGGAATGAAAGGAGGAGTCGCTTTGTCTCAGGGGAATCAATCGTGCCTGCGATTTTCATTAGAAGAGTCAGTGTGGTTTCAAAGAGGACAGGAAGTCGCGGAGCTTGTCTCGATTTCACTCGATCCGAATATAACCATCCAGGAGAATGAACAATACGTATCCATACGCGGATCGCTGGAGTTGACTGGGGAATATACATGCCACGAACAACAGCAAGAGAATGATGAGGAACAACTCTCTGCTCTTAAGTACGTCCATTCTGTCATGGAGAGGGAAGAAGGCGTCTATGAATTCCTTCATCGTTTCCCGGTGGATATCACAATCCCGAAAAACCGGATTGAAAGTATTTATGACATTGATATTCAGGTAGAAGGATTCGATTATGTTTTTCCGGAAAAAGACCGCCTGAAGCTGAACGCTGACCTTGCCATTACTGGCTTATACGGCGAACAGCAGCATGAAGCTGATCAGGAGACGGACAGTGAAGAAGTGGAGGAACTGGAAGTCAGTTACCGTGAGGAGGCTACTGCAGAAGTTGATGCTGAGGTGGAAGAAGAAGCCGTTGCAGATGCAGTTAGCTATAGAACAGAAGATGTTGCTGAACCAGACTTCCCGGAAGCACCTGCCTATTCGTTTGTCCAGCAAAATGAAACATTGAATGAACAGGAAGAGCAAGCTACTTATGAAGAAGAATTGTATGCACCATTCAGGGCAGAAGCAAAGAAAGCCGCTGATGCCGAAGAAGGATCTGAACCAGAATTTCAGGAGCAAAGAGAACACCAACCAGTTCCGGAGTATGCTTTTAGTGACTTCAGAGGCGAACCGGAGCCTGTTGAAGATGTCGAAGTTGAGCAGGAAGTTGAAGAGGTTGAAATGGAAGTGGAGCCGGAGGCAGAAAACCCTCCTGCTAAAATGGAGGAATCCCCGGAGAGCTCATCTTCTCCAGTACTAAAAAAGAAAAAGCCGAATATGAAGCAAGGCATTTCAATCGCCGAATTTTTGGCGAGGAAGGAAGAAGAAACAGAAGTTGCCAAAATCAGAGTGTGCATTGTTCAGCAAGGCGACTCTCTTCAGTCAATCTCTGAACGCTATGATGTGCCAGTGCAGCAGCTTCTGCGGGTGAACCATCTGAGCATCGACCATGAGGTCCATGAAGGCCAGGTGCTATATGTTCCTGGAGTTGCAGTTCAGAATTCCTAATTATTCAATTTACAAGAAAGTATAATAGCTATGCACTTTGATTAATGTCTAGCTCCAGCGCCTACCCCCTCGAGACGCTTGTCTAGCTACGGCTCCTAACTCCTCGAGACGCTTCGGTCCTGCCAATGAAGTCAAAGAACGACTTCACTGTCAGGCCCTCCAGCGCTTGGCGGAGTTGGGCAGTCGCCTTTGCTTTTCGAGTTCGGTCCTGCCAATGAAGTCAAAGAACGACTTCACTGTCAGGCCCTCCAGCGCTTGTCGGGGGTGACCAAGTCGCTTGCGCTTTTCTTTGTAGCAACGCCTTGTCCAAAAGGAGGCTGGTTGTCAGGGCTGGCTTGGCTGCTGGCTGGGATTGCTATAGCTTTTAGTATGGGCAGGTGTTTTGAGCACCTGCCTAGCACTGTTTGTGCATAAGAGTCCAGAAAGTAGGCGAGATCCCATGGATGATCGCAATTTTTTAAAAGAAGAATCTGCAGTGTTAAAGCAGTATCCTATTGAATCGTATTTTGCAGAGGACTTTGGCAAAGTTAAAAAAGTCTATACGAAATCGGGGACGTTCGCTTTGAAAAAAATCCACCCGTATGAGGGGACGGATTTTATCAAACATATTCAAACTCTTTATCAAAAAGGCTATAACAGGATTGTTCCAGTCTATCCGGCAAACGACGGACGATATGCAGTATTGCATAATAAGTCACTGTATTATTTAATGCCTTGGATGCCGAATGAGACAAGGGAGGACCAATCACAAAGACACCAACAGTTGTTCAGGGAACTGGCGAGGATGCATACTTTGTCAGTAAAGGAAATGGAAATCAGTACGGAAGTTAAACAAGAGCATTACGAAAAGACGTTAAAAGAATGGGAAAAAGAAGAAGAATTCATAAATGGATTCCTTGAGAGTTGTGAGAACAGAGTATATATGTCCCCGTTTGAACTGACATTCTGCCTGTATTACATTCAAATCCATCAGGCAATCCAGTTCGCGAAGCAGAAACTTGAGGCTTGGAATGAAAAAACGAAGGAGCAAAAGAAAACCAGGACGGTAACGCTTCACGGGAAGGTCTCTCCTGAACACTTCCTGTTCGATGAAAGAGGTTACGGGTATTTCATCAATTTCGAGAAGGCGCGGCAAGGGTCGCCGATCCAGGATCTGCTGCCGTTTTTAGCAAGGTCGCTTAAGACACAGCCCAAATATGGAGACGAGATCATCGACTGGATTTATGTCTATCTGAAGTATTTTCCATTCCGTGAGGATGAAATGCAGTTATTCATGAGCTATCTGGCTTTTCCATCGGGGATTATCCGTGTCGCGGAACTATACCATCAGCGCAAAGCTGAAGTGGATGAGAGGAAGTTTGTCCAAAAGCTGCAGCGTCAGTACTGGCTCTTGAGCAATACAGGTTATGTAGTGACTAAGATAGACGAACTGGAGAAGCAAAAGGAGCAGGCAAAACAAGAAGGAGCCCAGAGCTAAAAGATGCTCCAGGGCTCCTTAAATCATTTCGAATTTTATTGCCAGTGCAATCAGGATGAAAATCGATAGCAAGAATACATCAAATGTCGACGGGAAAAACAGGGTGCGTATTCCCTGGAAAACACAAAAAGGAATAATGAGCTGGGCACATACTGCACGCGCCGTCCTCGCCCACCGCGGGAGTGTATAAGGATTATACCTTCGTCTCTTCATCGCCATCCCTCCAAACAATCAGGTATCCCTTTTTTCATTCTATGAGTGACTTGCCCAAAATGTGCTTATTGTTCGCACATAGAGGCGGAAAAAGTATAAAATAATAAAAAACAGGAAATGATGATTGACGTCAATCCCCTTTTTTGGGTAGTATATCTAATATACAAAAACACAAATAAAGTAAAGCTTTGACAGGGAAGAGTACATGAGCAGCCAGCTTGAAGAGAGGGAGTCCAGTAGCTGAGAGGACTTCTAAGCAGGAACCATGGAAGGTCGCCCTTGAGCATCGCCTGGGAACGGATATATTCTCAGTAACAGGCGACGGTGAAGAGCCGTTATCAAGATTTGAGCCAGCAACTGAGGTGTTTTTACCGTTGCTGGGAAAAAAGGTGGTACCGCGAACAAACTCCATTCGTCCTTTTATGGCGAATGGAGTTTTTTATTTTTCAAAAGGAAATGCATTTGAATGGAGGAAAAACTGATGGAAGAGAATTTGTCTATGCCGACTAAATACGATCCGTCTTCGATTGAGCAAGGACGCTACGAATGGTGGATCAAAGGGAAGTTTTTCGAAGCGAAGGGTGATGAAACGAAAAAGCCTTATACAATCGTGATTCCGCCGCCAAACGTAACTGGGAAGCTTCACCTGGGCCATGCGTGGGATACAGCGCTTCAGGATATCCTTACACGAATGAAGCGGATGCAGGGCTACGATGTTCTATGGCTTCCAGGTATGGACCATGCGGGCATCGCGACACAGGCTAAAGTTGACGAGAAACTTCGCAGCCAGGGAATCAACCGCTACGAACTTGGCCGTGAAAAGTTCCTGGAAGAATCATGGAAGTGGAAAGAGGAATACGCACAGCATATCCGCAAGCAGTGGTCAAAGCTTGGACTTGGGCTAGACTACAGTCGAGAGCGCTTCACATTGGATGAAGGCCTTTCGAAAGCGGTAAAAGAAGTATTCGTTTCTTTATACCGCAAAGGACTGATTTATCGCGGAGAGTACATCATCAACTGGGACCCTGCTGCTAAAACGGCTCTATCTGATATTGAGGTTATACACAAAGATGTCCAGGGTGCGTTCTACCACATGAGATATCCTTTGGCAGACGGCAGCGGTCACATCGAAATAGCCACAACAAGACCGGAAACGATGCTCGGTGATACTGCAGTTGCTGTTCATCCGGAAGATGACCGCTACAAGCAGTTGATCGGCAAGACAGTAACCCTGCCAATCGTTGGCCGTGAAATTCCGATTGTCGGCGACGATTATGTTGATATGGAATTCGGATCGGGAGCGGTAAAAATCACTCCTGCACATGATCCTAACGACTTTGAAATCGGCAACCGCCATAATCTCGAAAGAGTTCTAGTCATGAACGAAGATGGATCAATGAACGACAAAGCTGGCAAGTACCAGGGCATGGACCGCTTCGAGTGCCGCAAGCAAATCGTCAAGGACCTTCAGGATGCTGGCGTCCTTTTCAAGATTGAAGAGCACATGCACTCTGTTGGACACTCAGAGCGCAGCGGAGCAGTAGTCGAGCCGTATCTATCAACTCAATGGTTCGTTAAAATGCAGCCGCTTGCTGATGAAGCAATCGCCCTTCAGAGCAAAGAAGAGAAAGTTAATTTCGTACCTGAGCGCTTCGAAAATACCTATATGCGCTGGATGGAAAACATCCGTGACTGGTGTATTTCCCGTCAGCTATGGTGGGGCCACAGAATCCCTGCCTGGTACCATAAAGAAACAGGCGAGGTATACGTTGATCACGAGCCGCCAGCAGACCCTGATAATTGGGTACAGGATAATGACGTTCTTGACACATGGTTCAGCTCAGCGCTTTGGCCGTTTTCGACAATGGGCTGGCCGAATGAGGAAGCAGCTGACTATAAGCGTCACTACCCAACCGATGCACTTGTTACGGGTTATGACATCATCTTCTTCTGGGTATCAAGGATGATCTTCCAGGGACTTGAGTTCACTGGACAGAGACCATTCAAGGATGTACTGATCCACGGACTCGTTCGTGCAGAAGACGGCCGCAAGATGAGTAAGTCACTAGGCAATGGTGTTGATCCAATGGATGTCATTGACCAGTACGGAGCTGACTCACTCCGCTACTTCCTGACAACAGGAAGCTCACCGGGACAGGACCTTCGCTACAGCACGGAAAAGGTAGAAGCAACCTGGAATTTTGCCAATAAAATTTGGAATGCATCACGCTTTGCCTTGATGAACATGAACGGCATGAAGTACGAAGAAATCGATTTGAGCGGTGAGAAATCTGTAGCTGACAAGTGGATTTTGACAAGGCTGAATGAAACGATCGAAACTGTTACAAGACTTTCAGATCGCTATGAGTTCGGTGAGGTTGGCCGAGCGCTATACAACTTCATCTGGGATGATTTCTGTGACTGGTATATCGAGATGGCAAAGCTTCCTCTCTACGGCGAAGACGAAGCTGCCAAGAAGACGACAAGGTCCATCCTTGCTTACGTTCTAGACAACACGATGCGCCTGTTGCATCCTTTCATGCCATTCATTACCGAAGAAATCTGGCAGAACCTGCCTCACGAAGGAGAGTCCATCACGGTTGCAAGCTGGCCGAAGGTTGACCCGGCTCTGACTGATAAAGAGGCAGCAGACGATATGAAGCTTCTTGTTGAAGTCATCCGCGCTGTAAGGAATATTCGCTCCGAGGTAAACACACCGCTTAGCAAGAAGGTTGATATGTTCCTGAAGGCGAAGGATGAAAAGACATTAAGCATGCTTGAAAATAACCGGGGCTACATCGTTCGTTTCTGTAATCCAGAGAACCTTGAAATCGGTCTTGAAGTCAATGCTCCTGAAAAAGCGATGACAGCAGTTGCTACAGGACTCGAAATCATCATGCCTCTTGAAGGGCTGATCAACATTGATGAAGAAATCGCCCGCCTTCAAAAGGAAAAAGAGAAGCTTGATAAAGAAGTAGAACGTGTCCAGAAGAAGCTGGCGAACGAAGGCTTCGTCAAAAAAGCTCCTGAGAAGGTCATTGAAGAAGAACGCGCGAAGGAAAAAGACTACTCGGAAAAACGTGCAGCAGTCGAAGCACGCATCAACGAATTGAGAAATTAATTATAGATAATAAATTTGAAGACGAACCAGTACTGGTTCGTCTTCATCTTGAATTGAGGGGTGTAACATGTTTGATACATATGAACAGGCAATTGAATGGATCCATGCAAGACTGAGACTTGGAATCAAACCAGGACTTTCAAGGATGGAATGGATGCTAGAAAGGCTGGATCATCCTGAACGAAGGGTTAAAACTATCCACATCGGCGGCACTAATGGTAAAGGCTCCACCGTCACCTTCCTACGCTCGATCCTGCAAGCGGCAGGATATAGAGTTGGAACTTTTACCTCGCCATACTTTGAGCAATTCAATGAAAGAATCAGTATCAACGGTCAGCCTATCCATGATCAGGAACTGATTGAACTGACCAATGTGATCAAGCCTCTGGCAGATGAGTTGGATCAGACTGAACTGGGTGGACCGACTGAATTCGAAGTCATCACGGCAATGTCTCTATACTACTTTGCGAAAATGTCCCCAGTGGATGTTGTCATTTACGAGGTAGGTCTTGGCGGCCGATTCGATTCGACTAACGTCATTCACCCTCTGCTATCGATTATCACGAGCATTGGGCTCGACCACACAGCAATCCTTGGTGATACATATGAAAAAATTGCTTTTGAAAAAGCAGGGATCATCAAGAATGGCGTAAGTATCATTACTGGAGTGAAGCAGCCAGAAGCGCTCGAAGTGATTAAGAAAAAAGCACTCGAAGGAAAATCGCCGATGTACCAGCTGGGCGATGAGTTTTCAACAAACTCAAGAGAGTCTTTAGAGCGGGGAGAGCAGTTTTCATTTTACAGTATGTTCGGCCAGATACAGAAGCTGGAAACATCCATGATCGGTTCTCATCAGGTAGACAATGCTGCCTGTGCTGTAATGGCTAGCCAGGTCCTTGCAAACTACTACTCCTTTATGATTGAGGACGAGGATATAAGGCATGGCCTGACTCAAGCATACTGGCCTGGCCGGCTTGAGATTTTAAGTGAAAATCCTTTAGTCCTGATCGATGGCGCGCATAATGAAGAAGGAATAAATGCGCTTGCAAGTGAAATTAATTCTCGATTTGCCGATAAAAAGATTAGTATCCTTTTTGCGGCTCTAAAAGATAAGAAATTGGACAAGATGATCGCGTCTCTAGAAGAGGCTGCTGACCAGCTTACTTTTACAACCTTCGACTTTCCGCGTGCAGCTTCTGCGGAAGAGCTAATGGAAGTTGGAAGCAACAGCGGGAATATAAACATCACTGTTAATTATAAGGACTATCTTGATAAGAAAATAATTGAATTAAACAAAGATGAAATTCTAATTGTCACAGGCTCTCTTTACTTTTTATCAGAGGTAAAGCCTTTCATAATGAACGTGTTGAAAAATAAATAAGAAAATTATGACATTGCATAAAAAGTTTGCTAAACTATTTAAAAAGTGTGACTTTTTTCCTAGAAAGGAGGTGGATAGATAAAGATGACTCCCATGATTAAAAAATCAATATGGTTCAGCTGGCTGCTTGTCGTGCCGGTTGGGCTCTGGGTGACTTATCAAGTCTATCCGCCTCCAAGTGATCTATCAGTGTGGGAGGTTTTCACCTTCCTTCTATTGATGGCCGTCGTGGCTGCCATGCCAATGGTCGTCAACAATACGCCAATCTTCCTGATCCAATGGGTGTCACTAGCAGTATTCCTGACATACGGCATCTTTGTGGAAATGGTTCTGATGCAAATTTCTGTACTGATTTTGTTAATGAGGCTTCGTGTCCAAAAGTCCGATATATATAGGTTTCCGCTGAATTCGTTCATGTTCTTTATCGTATCATTAGTGAGCGGATTGATCTTTTACGGCCTTGGAGGGACACATGGAGCACATTTGACCGATGATCCATATACTTATATTTTGGGAACGGTCTACGGAATTAGCAATTATGGAGTGAATACTTTATTCCTGATCCTGCTGCAAGCAATTGTCCTAAAACTTAAGGGACCTTATTTTGGAAAAGATTTCATCTGGGAAACCGTTACGACTTTGATTACATTCCCTATCGGCTTTATACTCTTTGAACTATACCAAAGTGAGATGGGGATCTATTCATTATTGTTCGTCGGGATTCCTTTCGCGAGTCTATCTATCATTCTCAGTCTTTATTATTCAAGTGATAAGGTGAACTACTTTTTACAGAGTGCCTCTGAGATTGGCCACCAGCTGGCTGAGAGGCTGAAGTCGGATGATGTTCTCGACCTTTTTGTTCAAAAGGTGATCGAGATGCTTCCAGTTGACTATGCCTACATTTTGGATGTTGTTGATGACAAAGACCTAAAGCTGATCCATAAGGTAGAGTTCGGCGAAGTGATGGAGCCTGTAGCTGAGCCTCTTGGAAAAGGCAAGGGAATAAGCGGGCTTGTATGGGAAGAGAAAAAACCTGTTCTTTTCCATTCGAAAAAACAATGGAAGCATATTAATTCAGGCTACATTCCGGCAGGTGCTGAAAGTATCCTCGGTGTACCAATCGTCAGGAACAACCAGGTTATCGGTGTCCTCGTCCTGGCCGCAAACAAAAAAAGAGCATTCGAAAAATCGCAGCTGATGATTATCGACATCCTATGTTCCCATTTTGCGGTTGCGGTGGAAAATGCAAGGCACCACGAAAAAACGAAGGAAAATAGTGAACGCTGCGCATTAACAGGACTATACAATTATCGCTACTTTGAAAATATGCTCACAGCTGAATTCGAAAAATTGCAATTTGGCCATAGGGACCTTTTATCACTCATCCTGCTCGATATCGACCACTTCAAATCCGTCAATGATACATACGGACACCAAAGTGGAAATGAGATTTTAATCGAGCTTGGTGAACGGCTTCGGAAAAGAATCGGAGATATTGGCACTGTTGCCCGCTATGGCGGGGAAGAGTTCGTGATCCTGCTGCCTGACATGATGAAAGGTAATGCCCTAAAACTGGCAGAACAAATCAGGCTGTTGATTGCCAACGAGCCTTTCACTCTGCTGCAATCAATGGATGAAGAAGGAAAGCAGATTCTAGTCAATATCACCGCATCAATCGGCGTGGCCACTGCCCCGCAGGATGCCGAAGATTCACTCGCATTGATCAGGCATGCAGACCGGGCTTTATATGTTGGTGCAAAGCGATCTGGAAGGAATCGGGTTGCTGAGTATGTGAAATGAGAAAAGGCTGACCTGGGGGGTCAGCCTTTTCTATTCTTAGTACTGCACATTTATTCCATCGTCAGGGTTAATATACCATTCATCGTCCGCTGGCCGCGGGCAGGACTTATTTTTGCCAGAAGGGAAATCTGTATACTCAATCAATTTTCCCAGGTTGTCAATTTTATAGATGTTTCCGTATATACAAAATGAATAAGCATTGCCATTAAATTCAGGTGGAACAGTAAAAATAGCATCTCCGAAAACAAAAATGTCAGCTGTGCCTGAGAAGATAATCCTATCTTTAAAAAAAGCATTTCCGTTCACGTTAATGATGCGATTACCCCGGACTTCAATACTTTTTTCAAAGTAAGTAGATGAGTCAAAAGTCAGGTGCTTATCCTGTCCTTTTAAGTCAATTGGAGTTGAATGAACCACTTGATAACTTGATTTATCAGGCTTAGCCTCTCCCACCAAGCTCTCTCCGTTTTTTTCAATTGTGATGGTGCTATTAAGAATTTTAGTTTCATTTTTCGTTTTTCCGTAGCTTTTGAATTTGACGGTTATGGTTTCATCAGCTTGGATATCTGAAACGGTGATGTCTTTTACTTCGTACAAATTATCATCTTCGACAGTCCTAATCAGACTATTGTTCAGTGAACCTAATCTTGATTTGAGATTTTCCAGGAAATACTCATCATATTCAGCTGTACAGCGGTTTGTATTTTTCTTGCATTTCTTTACCTTCCCATGTGGATGAGGTTTCTTATTGCCATTATTATTTTTGATGGCCGTATCAGCTTTTGCATCCGCAAAAGAATTAGCTTCAATGACAGTATTGGCAAGCCATGCTTCATAATGTGCAACTCCCATCTCCGCAAGGTCAGTTGCCTTGTTCATCTCATCTGTCTTATTGAATTGCTTGCGGGCAGACAGCGCCATACCGCTCATGGAAAGAGCCATGGTGAAGGTGATAGTAATAATGACTAATACAAGGACAAGTGCATAGCCTCTTTCATTTTTTAAGTCCAATTCTATCCCTCCTTAATACCTTTTCACTGTCGTTTCAACTTCATATTTCTGCCCTTTTTGATCAGTTAAGGTCAATTGAACTGAAAGCGGGTGCTGTGAATCTATCTTTAGGTTATCAATGGTTGTTGTTGTTGGGTAGCCAACTTTTATCTCCATCTCATATAGGGAATCACCAAGTAAATGATTAGCTGTGTCTTGGCCAATGTAAGCTTGCTTTCCTGATTGGTCATATTTGATCCAGTAAGAATCATTTGTTTGGTGATACTGTTTAATGGTTGCCAGTACTAGATTGGCAGACTGGTCCATACTGGTTTTTTGTGAAATGCGATCGTAATTGTTATTGAAAGTAAAAAATACTCCATAGATAATTCCTGAAATGATGAAAAGTATGGCAATTACAGCAAGAAGCTCGACTAATGACATTCCTTTTTGGTTGTTCATGTGCTCACCTTCTTATATATGTGAATGTTTCCGAAGAACTTTCAGGATCGTCACTGTCAATAATTGCTACCTTGGCTTTGATTAAGTTCTCTTCACCAGGGGTGAAACTTGCCGATATAGTATATGTACTATTAATGGTTTGACCGGAAAGCGCTTCTAGGGCGTCTTCATTCAATGTGCATTCTAAATCAGCACAATCTGGAATTGTTTGTAATCTGCTTTTTGAAATGTTTAGTTCTATTAAATTTACAACTTTCTGGGTGGTCTGGGAAGTACTGAGTTTTTCTTCATTTTTCTTCACAAACAATGCAGATTGGCTAAAAAAGCCTGCAAAGGACGTTAATACGATGGAAAGAATTACAATTGACAATAAAACTTCCAGTAAAGTCAGTCCATTTTGGTCCCCCAACTTATTACCCAATACTATTGACCTCCCACCTTCTAAATCTACTAAATCTATTATACAATAGGTAATAGGGAAATTTGTCACATGATGAAAGGAATTTTTGTCTGATGATGTAGGGAAATGGAAATGTGTTTTATAAATTACATTCATTGAATCAACGATGCAGATTCTCAATTTTTAGATGTATTACTATTTTTATGCTTGGAGGACTCCATAGTGAAAAGACAGCAAATAGTAAAGTTTTCACTGATCCTTTCTGTTCTTTCAATCTTTATATTCAGCTATAAATATTTTGGCTCGGACATATTCAGCGCACGGACGTCAGCGAAGCAAGCATTCTCTGAAAATACGATAATCGGAAGCTTTGACGTTTCAAACAAGTCACAAGACGAGGCAACGGCTAATATTCAAACGGAAGTAGATAGTTGGTTAGCCCAGGCGAGTGTACAGCTTGTTTATAAAGGCCAAAACTACCCTGTGAACACAACCGCTTTTGTTTTTGAGGTTGAGAATTCTGTTTCTTCTGCCACCAGTGGAGCACAAAATGAACTATATGTTCGTTGGGAAGAGGCGGAATTAAATAATCTGAACTTACCTTCCTTAATCATGGCCAAACTTGATACTGAAAAACTAACTATCAAAATGCAAGCTTCCGCACAAAAACTAATTCCGGAAATTGTAATCAAGCTTGAGGACTTTCTTCCTGCTGAAGAACCAGCCATTATTTCGACTGCTTCTGTCAAGCTTTCTTCTAATGTTGAGTCAGAGCTCATTGTAGAGCTAGTTCCAATCGATATATTGCCAGATTCAATGTTTTCGCTTGCTGCCTATGCAAATGAAAACGGCCTGGCAAATGTTTCAGCTTCAACCTTCAGTCAGATGGGTTCTGCCTTATACAAGGCATTCCTGCAATCTGATATTTCAATCGTCGAAAGACACATAAGCAGCCAGCTGCCAAAAAATATTGATTTAGGTTATGAAACTAAAGTGGATTTTTCCAAAAATCTTGATTTGAAGTTTTATAACCCAACCGATACATCTTATAAGGTAGAGTTGAATCTAAATGGACAGGAACTGGAGGTGGTGGTGACAGGGCCACCTCCAATATATGAATACAAGATAACTGCCTCAGATAAGCAGGAATTCAAACCAAGGATAATCAAGCAATATTCTCCTCATCTCAAGCAAGGACAAAAGTCCGTCCAGACAGAAGGAAAAGCGGGTTTGCTGATCAAGGTCAACAGGGAGATCTACGGTGAAAATGGAGAACTCTTAAAAAATGAATTCATATCTGAGGACTTTTATCCGCCTATCCACCGGGTCGAAGTGCTTCCGTTAGCACCAGCAGTTATCCAAACTGCTCCAGATTCAACAACTGGCTCAGATACTGTTACGGTTCCGGGAGTTGAGCAAAACGACAGTACTTCGGGACAAACAAGCGGAACAAATCCAACTGTACCAGCCAGCGACGGCGAACAACAGCAGCCAAATGACGATCATGCTAATGATGGTGAACAAGGGGCAGATGAAGGCGGCCTATGGGGTAAACCGAATGAACAGCCAAAATAATCATTCGGGACGGGAGTGATAAAAATGAGACAAACACGAAAGCGGCTGGGGGACCTGTTAGTTGAAACAGGGCTGATTAAAGCTGAACAGCTTCAGGATACTCTGGCTAATAAAGCTGAAAGCCAAAAGCTGGGCGATGCATTGCTTCAACAAGGACTGATCACAGAGCAACAACTCATCGAGGTACTGGAATTCCAGCTAGGCATTCCTCATATCAGTTTGTATCGTTATCCTTTCGATACGAAATTACTCACCTTGATACCAAAGGACTTGGCGAAAAGAAATTTAGTCATTCCTTTGAAAAAAGAGGGGGATAAGCTGTTTGTCGCCATGGCTGATCCCATGGATTTTATTACAGTTGACGATTTAAGGCTTTCAACAGGTTTTCATGTTGAAACGGCTATAGCTACCAAGGATGATATCCTCAGGGCAATCAATAAATACTATGACAGCAATGAAGGCTTTGAAGATCTGTTGGAGTTGAATGCTCCGATGGAAACAATCAAAGAAGAAACTCTGAATGAAGCCGATTCACCGATCATCAGGCTGGTGAACCAGCTGCTTTCGAATGCTTCCACCAGCAAGGCGAGCGATATCCATATTGATCCCCAGGAAACAAAGGTCATTATTCGATATCGCGTGGATGGGATTCTCAGGGTGGAAAGAGTACTGCCAAAGCATATGCAAAATGTTCTGATCGCCAGGATAAAAATCATGGCGAACCTTGATATCACAGAGAATCGGATTCCTCAGGACGGACGAATGAAGGTCAATATTGACTTTCACCCGGTCGATTTACGTGTGTCTACCATGCCGACTGTTTTCGGAGAAAAGGTTGTTATGAGGATTCTCGACCTGGGAAGTTCGTTGAACGATGTTGAAAAGCTTGGTTTCAGCCAGCACAATCTGGAGCGCTTTAAAGATATGATCAGCAGGCCGAATGGGATAGTCTTGATCACTGGCCCAACTGGTTCAGGCAAGTCTTCGACACTGTATGCGGCGCTCAATAAGCTGAACAGTGAGGAAGTAAATATCATCACTATCGAGGATCCGGTTGAATATCAATTGGAAGGAATCAACCAAATACAGGTCAATACAAATGTTGGCATGACTTTCGCTGCGGGGCTGAGGTCAATCCTGCGCCAGGACCCAGACATCATCATGGTCGGAGAAATTCGTGATAAAGAGACAGTAGAGGTTTCTGTCAGAGCCTCTTTGACCGGACATTTAGTGTTAAGTACCATCCATACGAATGATGCGCTTAGCTCCATAACAAGAATGATCGATATGGGAGTGGAACCTTTCCTGGTGGCGTCTTCATTAAGCGGAATCGTAGCACAGAGACTTGTCAGAAGAGTCTGCAGGGATTGTGCTGAAGTACATGAGCCAACGAAACGGGAGATTGACATCTTTTTAAAAAGAGGCATTCAGATTGATAGGGTTTGGAGGGGAAGTGGTTGCTCCTCCTGCAATATGACGGGGTACAGAGGGCGTATCGCTATCCATGAGGTATTGCAGATCGACGGGGAATTACGGAGAGCAATCATGAACGAGGAGCCTATTAACGTGCTGAGGGAGATTGCAGTAAGCAACAAGACAATCTTTTTAATTGATGATGGTCTTTTGAAGGTCAAACAAGGACTTACAACGACAGAAGAAGTTTTAAGAGTGGCAATAACAGAGTAAACGGGGAGAAAGAATGAAAGATAAAATCGATCACTTGTTAAGTTCGGGCTTCGAGCAAAAAGCTTCCGATATCCATATAACTGTCGGCATACCGCCCATCATGAGGATCAATGGTGACTTGAAAAGATTCGGAACCGAAGTGACTGTCCCTGAAGATACGGAAGGGATGGCAAAGGCGATCATTCCAGAAAAATTATGGGATCAATTCAAGGCAAAAGGCGAACTCGATTTTTCTTATGGAATACCTGGGATTTCAAGGTTCAGAATCAATGCATATCATCAGCGAGGCTGTGTGTCGCTCGCTGCGCGTGTTGTGCCGACCCGGATTCCTACACTTGAGGAGCTGGAAATGCCATCTATCCTAAAAAAAATTGCTGATAAGCCTCAAGGCCTTGTGCTTGTAACAGGACCGACCGGAAGCGGCAAATCAACCACACTTGCTGCTATGATCCAGTATATTAATAAAAATATGAGCAAGCATATCGTCACACTAGAGGATCCGATTGAATATCTCCACAAACATGGAAATAGTATTATCGACCAACGCGAGGTTGGTTTCGATACAAATAATTTCGCGAATGGCCTGCGGGCAGCACTCCGTCAGGATCCTGACGTCATCCTTGTTGGAGAGATGCGTGACCTTGATACGATTCAGACAGCGATTACGGCAGCGGAAACTGGTCATCTTGTGCTTGGTACACTACATACTTCAAGTGCTCCGGCAACGATCAACAGGATCATTGATGTTTTTCCCTCTGGACAGCAAGCTCAAATCCGAATCCAGCTTGCATCTGTTCTAGTTTCGGTCATATCGCAAAGGCTTTTTCCAACGGCCGATAAAAAGAGTCGCAGGGGAGCAACAGAAATACTAATCAACAATGCGGCTGTGGCGAACTTGATCCGCAACGAAAAAATTCACCAAATCATGAGCATCATGCAAACTTCAAGGATTTATGGCATGCATACGCTTGAGATGAGCATTAAAGAATTACTCCAGCAAGGGATTATCTCAAGAGAGGCCGCTGAACCATACTTACAGGAGAAGTTGGTGTAAAAATGGCACGGTTCAAATACTCCGGACGGGACCGGACTAAAAAGCGATCGGGTACAATAACAGCTGGTTCCAAACGTGAAGCACTGGCAAAACTTCGTGATGAAGGAATCCGGACAACGGAAATATTCGAGGTTCCGGAAACTCTGCTAACAAAAGAAATCAACATTGGAAATCCAGTTAAACTTCAGCACCTAGTCATTTACCTTCGCCAGTTTGCAACCTTGTTGAAAGCTGGTGTATCGGTTGTTGAGTCTACAAATATTCTTGCCAGACAGACAGAGAGCAAAGCATTAAGGAAAGCACTGCTTGATGTTGAAGCGGAGCTTAGGGAAGGCAACCAATTATCCCAGGCGTCAGCCAAACATGACAAAGTTTTTTCAAACATGTATATCAATATGATCAAAGCAGGCGAAGCGGGTGGAAATATGGATGAGACCCTCGAACGCCTAGCCGACCATTATGAAAAGCAGCATAATACCCGTCAAAAGGTTGTAGCGGCATTGACATATCCTGCCGTGATCGGTCTGATTGCAATAGGTGTCGTCATTTTCCTTCTCGTATCTGTCGTGCCTACGTTTGTTGGGATGTTCGCTGATTTCGGGGGGGAATTGCCGGAGATTACCAAGTTTGTGCTTGGTGCCAGCGAGTTCATGCAGGGATACTGGTGGCTGCTCCTTCTGTTCTTCTTGGCTGTCGTGGTTGCACTTAGCTTTGCGAAAAAAAATAAGAAATCGAAATACTATCTTGATTACGCTATTTTAAGGATGCCGATCTTTGGGAAACTGATGCAAAAAGCAGTGCTTGCCCGGATGACAAGGACCTTAAGTTCTTTGTTCACAAGTTCAGTACCTATTCTCCAAGCATTATCGATAGTTGAAAATGTTGTAGAGAATGAAGTGGTTTCAAGGGTAGTGCGCGAGTCCAGGGACTCTCTTGAAATAGGACAATCAATGACAGGCCCGATGAAAAACCACTGGGCTTTCCCGCCTCTGGTCACCCAGATGATTTCAATCGGGGAAGAAACGGGATCGCTGGATGGCATGCTAGGAAAAGTCGCCGAATTCTATGAAAAAGAAGTAGAAACAAGCACAGACCAACTCAAATCATTAATTGAACCGATCATGATCGTCATACTGGCTGGACTTGTAGGCACAATCGTCACATCCATTATGATCCCTATGTTCGACATCTTTAACCATGTGAATTAAAAACTAACAAAAAAAGACAAAAACTACGATTATATTATATGAAACTAACAAGCTATCCATTATAATATTGTTAGATACATATAACTTTTGTCATAGGAAATTATTACTAATAAGGAGAGGGAGACATGTTAAAAGCGATTAAGAAAAGAATGAAGGATCAGAGAGGTTTGACACTGGTTGAACTTCTAGCGGTTATTGTTATTTTGGGGATTATTGCGGCGATTGCTGTGCCCAGTATTGGGAATATTGTTGAAAAGTCAAAAGCAGATGCTATAAAAGCTGAAGCCTTACAAATTATAGATGCTGCAAGATTATATTCAATAGAGACTCCCATAACAGCAGCTGGGATAGACGAGAGTGTCCTAGAGCCAAAATATCTTGATAGTACAGATAATTTTAATGAGTATACAGTTAGTTATGTTGGAAATAAACTGTTATTAACCGGAGATGGAATAAATGGTTCGGTAGAAATTAAGTTTAATAATGCCTCAAAAGATGCAATCAGTGAAGATAATGGTAGTGGAAGTAGAACTATTCCAGCTCCACCTGCATCTAATTAGTTAATTTGAGAAAATATATATGATTACTTTCATGTTTTTGTATGGCCTCCTCCTAGGTTCCTTCTACAACGTAGTAGGCCTGCGAGTGCCGGAAGGAAAATCAATCGTAGCGCCGCGCTCGTCTTGTCCGAAGTGCGGGCACCAGCTGACAGCGTTTGAGTTAGTACCAGTTTTGTCATATGTATTTCAAAAAGGGAAATGCCGCCAGTGTAAGGTCGGCATTTCTCCTGTTTATCCATTGTTTGAGCTCTTGACGGGTGTGCTTTTTGCTGGCGCATTCTTTTTAATAGGTTGGGACTTTGAGTTGGTGATAGCCCTTACGCTAATCTCGTTGTTCATAATCATTACAGTTTCTGATTTTGCTTATATGATTATCCCTGATAAGATACTGATTGTGTTTGCTGTCATTTTTGCAGCGTTGCGAATCTATCACCCTCTTACTCCGTGGTGGGATTCTTTTGTTGGTGCTTCGGCAGGGTTCGTTCTTCTCCTATTAATCGCCTTCGTCAGCAAGGGTGGCATGGGCGGCGGTGATATCAAACTTTTCGCTCTGATTGGCTTTGCTGTCGGCTTTAAGACAATGCTGCTTGCCTTCTTTTTCTCCACCTTTTTTGGCGCTTTTTTTGGCATCCTTGGATTGATTACGGGAATGGTCAAACGGAAGCAGCCAATACCTTTTGGCCCCTTCATAGCCATAGGGACACTTGTTGCTTACTTCTTTGGAGAGCAAATTATTGATTGGTACTTAAATTTTTTACTAACTGTGTTTTGATAAGGAGTTTTCTAAATGGCGTTTTCCCTTTTTTCTGGCAGTAACAAGGTTGTCAACCTTGTTCTCAATGATCATTCAGTCCGCTATGTTGAATTAAAACAAAAGAATCCGCCCATTCCACTTCACTTTGGACAGCGGATTTTGCCCAATGGAATTATTATGGACGGCAAAATACAGGATATGGATACATTGATGAACATTCTGGATGAGTGCATTGATGACTGGAAGATTGCCAAAAGGGAAATCCGTTTTACCGTGCCCGATTCGCTCGTCATTATCAGGAAGGTTTCCATTCCAGCAGATGTTAAGGAAGATGAAATTCATGGGTATTTGTATTTGGAGTTAGGAACTTCGATTCACTTGCCCTTCGAGGACCCAGTGTTCGATGTCATCACTCTAGGTGTAGAAGGGCAAAAGCAGGAGATCCTTGTCTTTGCTGCGCCAGAACAATATGTAAATGAGTTTGCGGATTTGTTTAAGAGCCTCAGGCTTAAGCCCATTGCTGCAGACATCTCTCCTCTTGCGATCTATCGTCTTTTTCACCAGCTGGATATGCATCGGGCAAACGAGGTATTGCTTTCCGTCCAATTTGACCTGGATGTCGTCAGCATGTGTGTATTTGAGGAGCACATCCCCGTCTTCATGCGCCATATACCAGGTGATATGAAAGAAAATTGGAGTGTGAAGTTTGGTGAAGGTGGCATCCACTCAAATCAAAAAATGGTCTATATTGGAGAGCTCTCGGAGTTGACTTATCAACTCGAGGAGATTTATCGGGATGTAACAAAACTGATGGATTTTTACCGCTATTCCCTTACCCATGGAAAAAAAGAAGTAACCAGAATTCTAGTAAATGGGGATCATCCAATGCTCGAGCGTGTACATGCTGATATGAAAGAGCTATTTGAAATTCCTGTCGATACTTTAAAGGTAAGCATGCCTGACAATGATCAGGAGACATTGCCGAATTGCTACAATCTGGCTCTTGGTCTGGGATTAAAAGAGGTGTAATGATGCTTGTAGAGATTAACCTGCTACCTAAAAAAGAACATAAAAAATCTTCCATGCTCATTATGGCCATTGCAGGAATCCTTGGGTTTACGATCACTTTCTCAATTGTCTTCTTTCAGGGAAATAGCTATGAGAAAAAAATGGAAACCCTTGATAAACAAATAGAGAGTATCCAGAAGTTGAATGAGGTCCAGCAGGCAAAACTGGCAGAAGGGGATAGTTCAAACTCTGCAGTTAAGCTTCAAGATGCGGTCAACTGGGCTGAACAATTTCCATTTGATACGGTGCCTATCCTGCAAAATATAATTGCCCTTTTACCTGAGCGTGGATTTATCCAGAACTTTGAATATAGTAATGCGGATTCTTTGGTAATCAAGATACAACTTGATGCCACAAGAGATGCTGCTTTTTATTTAAGTTCCTTAAAAGGTTCCGAATGGGTTGAGGATGTTACCCTAATGAATATTGTAGCAGAGACGAAGATTGAAGGAACTGCGGTGGAAACAACTAATACTTCATCTGAGCAAGAGGAAGTAAAAGTTCTCCCACGTTACAGTGCAGAATTCGAAATAACATTCAAGCCTGAATTTTTCAAAGAAACTAAGGGGATTGCATCAAAAGGGGGAGATGGAACATGAACCTCCAATTAGAAAAGAAACATTTAATAATCCTGCTTTCTTTGTTTGTCTTCTTGATATTACTGTATTTTGGCGCACACTTTCTTTATATATCTCCAATGAAAGATAGTCTTGCGCTGAAAGAAAGTCAGCTTAAAACGGAGCAACAGCTGAGCAAGACATTGGAAACCCGTTTGTCGACTGCGAGCTCAAGTGATTTTAACAGTACAATGGAATTGCAAAAAACTCTTCCTATTGATCCAATGACTGAACAACTCGTGCTTGATCTTGAAAAAGCAGAAGTAGTATCAAATAGTTATATAACTGCAATGGAGTTCAGTAAAGACGGCCAGGTTATCGATAGGGAAAAATCTTTGAACAACGAACAGGGGACAACAGATTCCGATAACACAGCTCAGGGAACCGAAACAGTGTCAGAGGTTGATAGTCATCCTATCCAGATGCCAGATGGAGTCTCAAAAACATCAGTAAAGGTTACTGTCGAATCGGAGAGTTACTTTGAGCTTGAAAAATTCATTGCGACCTTGGAAGAATTGCAGCGTATCGTCATGGTAGAATCAATCTCGTTCAGTGGTCCCGAAGAAATCCGTTCGCTGTCGGATGATGAAAACAAGATTATAATGAACATTACAATTAATGCATTTTATCTATCAGGTTTCGATGATTTAAAGGGTGACAACCCAAAAATCGAAACCCCAGCACCTGCCAACAAACGAAACCCGTTCCCAACTTTCGGTGATTATTCAGAGGATAATCTGGTAGAACAAGAGCAGTCGGATGTCGATGAAACAGAAGGAACGGACGAAAACTAATCTAGTAAAAAAATTGACGAAAGCATTCTATAACAAGACGACAAAAGTCTTGTTATTTTTTTTTGCCTATATGATAGGATGGAGCAAAATAGGAACGGGCAGGGGGAGGTACAAGCATTGGACAAGCAAGGAAAGACGATCACTATCAAGATTAATGGCAAGGACCGTCCGGTTCAGGGAGACAAAAAAATAAAGGGTAATGGAACCATAAAGAAACCTAAACAAGAAGAAAAACCTAAATATGATAACGAAAAAAGCAGCAGCTATCAGATCGATGAGATCCGTGGAGACAAGAGCACGGTATATCCGCTGGACAATGATGCAGCGTTGAATGAATCAGCGGCCGCCCAGGAACAAACTGAGGAAAGTTTTGACTGGATCTTGCCTGATCCTGTCGAAGAGGAAATCATCAAAGAATACAAAATCGCTCCGAAGCAGGAAAAAAAGCCGAAAAAGAAAAGCATCGGCATTTCGGTTTGGAACACTAAGACTAAAAAGAACAATCGTCTTTATACTACTATTATTATGAATGTCCTTTTTGCCGTTTTGCTCGGAACGGCGTTTGGAGTAACATTCCTTAAATTCCTGCCATCAGAACCAGATACAGCTGCACCAGCAGTAACCACGCCAAAATCCGGGCCGGCAGCAGAAAGTCCTGCAGCAGCCGGGAAGGAATTGCTTGAATTAAAATCAATCCCTGTCTTTATCGTACAAAATGGTGTCTTCACAACAGAGGCTGCTGCCAAGGAAAGGGTGAGTCTTCTGGCTGGCCAGGGAGTCACAGCAGAATTATTTCCTGTAAGTGGCCAGTTCGCTGTCTATTTAGGAACTGCCGGAAGCATTGAGGCTGCCAAACAACAGGCAGAGGCACTCAAGGCAAAGGGTGTTGAGGTGTTCGCTAAACCATTTGAAATTGCAGGTGGCACGGCAGCGGGCTTAACAGCAGCTGAATTGGAATTCCTCAAGCAGGCTCCGGATATTTATCCAATCCTGATGAGTGGAACGGGAGCTGCGCCGGAGGAAGTGAAAAAGGCAGAAAGTTACCAGAACATGTTAAGCAAGATTGAAGACAAGAGTATAAAAGATCCAACCGTCCTGAAGGCTAAGGCGAGCATGGAGAGGGCGGGCGCTGCTTTTATAAGCTACCAAAAAAGTAAGGATGCCAATCAGCTGGCGGAAATGGAGAAAAGCCTCCTGACATTCCTGTCAGCCTATCAATCCATTGGCAAGTAATATCTGCCGGCAATCATTTCTTGGTGGAATGGAGAAAGAATATTTCCCGGAAAATTGTACAAATTAACAGAGCCTTCGGCAAAATGTGCCAGGCTCTGATTTTTTTTGCCAGAATAAGGACTTTAGATTGTTTGAAACGATGAACTTTGATAGTATTAGCTTGTATCTCCCTTTGATGCAAAAAGTAAAGAAAGGTGATTTTATGCAACGCCTCATTTTAGCCTCTTCTTCTCCACGGCGAAAAGAACTTCTTGAAAACCTCCGCTTGAAATTCGAAATCTCGAGCAGTGATGCAGACGAAAGTTTCAGTGAGTCCCTCAGTCCTGCTGAAGCGGTTATGGAGCTTGCTTCCAGAAAGTCGGGAACTGTGGCTCAAGATTATCCAGATTGTTTCGTGATTGGCTCAGATACTGTCGTGGTCCACGGTGGAACAATCCTTGGGAAGCCTGAAAGCGGACAAGAAGCCTTACAGATGCTCAAAAAGCTGTCTGGGAACACCCATTCAGTCTACACAGGAGTATCAATCATCTCCCCTGAGAAGGAAACGCGTTTTTATGAAAAAACAGATGTGACGTTCTGGGAATTGTCAGATGAAGAAATCGACACCTATATAAAGAGCGGTGAACCATTCGATAAGGCAGGCGGCTATGGAATCCAGGGATTCGGCAGCATGCTTGTCAAAGAAATCAGTGGGGATTATTACACAGTTGTTGGACTGCCTGTATCCAGGTTGATCAGGGAGTTAAGAAAAATCGGTTACAACCTTCCTTATTAAAAGAAAGCCACAGAAACTTCTTCTACACTTCCCTCGTCATAATCAATGACCGGGAGGAAAATCTATTGTCTACAAATTCATTAATGATCAGAGATTATCCACAAAATGAGCGGCCGCGGGAGCGATTCGTCCAGAATGGCCCCCAAAGCCTCTCCAATCATGAATTGCTTGCCTTGTTGCTTGGGACAGGCTCACGGGAGGAATCAGTCCTCCAGCTTGCAAACCGAATGCTGGCCCAGTTTGAGGGACTTCGCCTCCTAAAAGATGCTACTTTGGAAGAGTTAACCCAAATAAAAGGAATCGGAAAAGCAAAAGCGATCCATGTCCTCGCGGCAGTTGAAATTGGCAGGCGCATTGCCAACCATACCCTTGATGAACGCTATGTGATTCGCTCACCAGAAGACGGTGCGAAATATTTAATGAATGATATGCGCTTCCTGACACAGGAGCATTTTGTCTGCTTGTACTTGAATACGAAAAATCAGGTGATCCACAGGCAGACGATTTTTATCGGCAGCCTGAACGCTTCAATTGTACATCCGAGAGAAGTGTATAAAGAGGCTGTCCGCAGATCGGCAGCATCCGTCATCTGTGTCCATAATCACCCATCCGGCGACCCAACCCCGAGCAGGGAGGATATCGAAGTTACTAAACGTTTGGCAGAGTCTGGGAAAATAGTCGGAATAGAATTGCTAGACCATTTAATAATTGGGGAAAATAAATATGTTAGTTTGAAGGAAAAAGGGTATGTATGATACTAGGATTTTGATTGACGTTGCGATATAATATAATTTATGATTTTTGCGGACATAGTTAAAATTTTGTCAGGAAATCTGCCTATGAACATTCAACTAATTTTGTTATAGATTGCCTGTTCTTTTATTGCATTTTTTGTTAAGAAAGGGAGATACAAATATGTTTGGGATTGGAACAAGAGACCTAGGAATCGACCTTGGTACTGCTAATACACTTGTTTATGTAAAAGGAAAAGGAATTGTTTTAAGAGAGCCGTCCGTTGTCGCGCTACAGACGGATACAAAAAATATCGTTGCTGTCGGTAATGATGCGAAAAATATGATCGGACGTACACCAGGTAATGTGGTAGCCTTAAGGCCAATGAAGGATGGCGTCATTGCTGATTACGAAACAACAGCGTCAATGATGAAATACTATATCAAACAGGCAACGAAGAACAAAGGCTGGTTTGCCGGGAAGCCTTATGTAATGGTATGTGTTCCTTCTGGAATAACAGCTGTTGAGGAACGTGCGGTTATTGACGCAACTCGCCAGGCAGGCGCAAGAGATGCCTTTACGATTGAGGAACCATTTGCAGCAGCAATCGGAGCAAACCTTCCTGTTTGGGAGCCAACTGGCAGCATGGTTGTCGACATTGGCGGCGGTACGACAGAAGTCGCAATCATTTCCCTTGGCGGAATCGTGACATCTCAATCTGTGCGCATTGCTGGTGATGAAATGGATGGCGCAATCATCAATTATATCCGTAAAACTTATAACCTGATGATCGGTGAGAGAACAGCTGAAGCGATTAAAATGGAAGTTGGTTCAGCAGGAGACGCCGATGGGATTGAAAATATGGAAATCCGCGGTCGTGACTTGCTGACAGGATTGCCTAAGACCATTGAAATCACGGCTGAAGAAATTGCTAAAGCGCTGCGTGACACAGTATACGCCATTGTTGATGCTGTTAAGCTGACGCTTGAAAAAACGCCGCCAGAACTTGCTTCAGATATTATGGACCGCGGGATCGTCCTCACAGGCGGTGGCGCATTGCTGCGTAATTTGGACAAGGTCATCAGCGAAGAAACAAAAATGCCGGTATTGATTGCCGAAGATCCGCTTGACTGTGTTGCAATTGGTACAGGCAAGGCATTGGATCATATCGATTTATTCAAGAGCAAAGCAAAAGAATCAAGGTAAGAACAAAAGCGCAAGCGCCTTGTTCAGCCCCGACAAGCGCTGGAGGGCCGACCAGTGAAGTCGTTCTTTGACTTCATTGGGCGGCTCGAAGCGACTCGAGGGGCTAGGCGCTGGAGCTGGATTAAGAAAACCAAATGCAGTTGTCTAAACCTAAATAATTTTATAATTTTCTTAACAAATAGGAAGAAGGGAAGCGGGCGGAATCCACTTCCCTCCTCTTCTGTAATCCATTTTTTTAGATTAGAGGTGTAAATCATGCCACAGTTCTTCTTTAATAAACGCCTGATAATGCTGCTTGTGAGCATTATAGTCCTCGTGGCATTGATTGGATTTTCTTTAAGGGAAAGAGAAGAATTGACATGGCCCGAGCAGTTTGTCAAAGACTCTACAAGCTGGGTGCAATCCGTTGTCTCAAGGCCTGCAAATTATATTGCCGGTTTAATCGAAAACCTTCAAGACTTGCAAAATACATATCAGGAAAACAAAGAGTTGAAGAAACGCGTTGATGATATGGCCCGCCTTGAAGCGAAAGTATACTCCCTTGAAAAAGAAAACGAGGAGCTTCAGGAAATTTTAGATAAGAAAGAATCACTAGCAGACTATGAACCAATCCAGGCAGTCAGGATTGCAAGAAGTCCTGAACGCTGGAATGAACTGATCATCATCAATAAAGGTGCTTCTCACGGTGTTGAAAAAAACATGGCCGTTATCACTGCAAAAGGGTTAATCGGCAAGGTTAAGAGCACGACACCATTTTCGGCAACCGTGCAGCTGATCAGTTCCATTGACCCGACCAACCGAATTTCTGCGATTCTCCAGGCAGAAAAGCCGCTTTACGGCACAATCGAAGGGTATGACAAGAAGAAAGAACTTCTTTTGTTAAAAGGGCTTCCGTATGATGCAGAAATTGAAAAAGGGCAGAATGTCGTTACGACTGGTATGGGCGGAATCTTCCCGAAAGACCTTCCAATCGGCAAGGTTGTCAAGGTTGTCCCGGATCAATTTGGCCTTAATCAAACGGCATATATTAAGCCTGAAGCAAACCTCTATGATTTGGAACATGTCATGGTTGTCAAAAAATCAATGGTCTCAGTGGACCTTGAAGAAAGCTTGGAAGATAGTGAAGGTGAGGAGGAAGGCAATTGATCCGTTTCCTGCTCCCGGCGCTTTTCGCTTTGTTATTCATTCTGGAAAGTTTGTTTGTCGAACTTCTGCCTGCAGAATTATTCAACAGTGACCGGATTCTTGTACCGCATTTTCTCATGGCAGGAATTTTATTTCTGACGGCTTACCTGAGCCCCAAACATGGAATTCTATATGGCATTATCTTTGGACTGCTTTTTGATGTCATCTACACAGAAATCATCGGGATCTATCTATTCATGTTCCCGTTCATCGCCTATTTGTTTGCAAATATGATGAGGATCCTTCAAGCCAATATTTTGATCGTTTCAATCCTATCGCTTCTTGGTATTGCGCTTTTGGAGGTAGGAGTCTACGAGTTGATGCTATTGATAAAAATTACTGACCTGGACTTTTCGACCTATGTTAAAATAAGACTAGTCCCAACCCTGATTTTAAATCTTGCTTTCATCATCTTGGCTGCCTATCCATTTAAAAAACAGTTCGAGAATGCTGCAGACAGACTTAAAGACTGATTATCTGGTTATATTTTGGCACCTCGAAAAAGTAGATATTATTTTTTGATACCAAGGAAGCAGCGAAGTATGGGAAATAATGATCACGCCTATTCAAATAAAGGAATCTGGGGAAAGCTTGTCGAATTCCTTTTAGGTGAAATAAAACAGACTTTTCAGCCCCGTCCTGCTCCTCTGGTCAAAGTTCTTCTAAAGAAGACCTTTCGAGGACGTAGGCTGCACCCAGGGTATGGCCTGGGCGCTTTACAACAAAGGGAGTCTATTCGGGATACTTGACAGGCTGTGGAATTGCTTCCTCACAGGACGTTTCATTCCTGTCGAGGCTGACCAAGGCGCTTGCGCTTTTCTTATGAGGTGAACATCCAGTATGAAGAAAACACAAAATGTGACAATAAAAGGAACAAAAGATGGACTTACGCTCCATTTGGACGATACTTGCTCCTATGATGAATTGAAGAAGGAACTCGATAGGAAGCTTTCGAATTCAACTCGTGTTCAGGAGGAGCAACAGCTGCTTTCAGTTAAGGTGAAGATAGGTAACAGGTACCTTACGAAGGCTCAGGAAGAAGAGCTGAAAGATCTGATCCGTCAGAAGAGAAACCTAATCGTTGAGGACCTTGAGACAAATGTGATCACCAGGGAGGAAGCTGAGAGGCTTCGTCAGGAAACAGAAATCGTGCCTGTTGCCAAAGTGATCCGTTCAGGCCAGGTTCTTGAGATTACAGGGGACTTGCTGCTAATTGGAGATGTCAATCCCGGTGGAACGGTCAAGGCAACAGGAAATATTTTTATCATGGGTGCCTTGAAAGGGGTTGCACATGCTGGTACGGAAGGGAATAACGAAGCGGTCATTGCTGCTTCTGTCATGAAGCCCTCGCAGCTCAGGATCAGTGATTGCATCAATCGGGCTCCAGACCATGTCCCTGAAGACGAAAGCCGAGTGATGGAATGTGCTTACATATCTGAAAGTCAACAGATTGTTGTTGATAGATTGCAAGTTTTAATGAAGAAAAGACCTAGTTTAACTAGATTTGAAGGAGGTCTCTAAAGTGGGAGAAGCGATAGTAGTTACATCCGGAAAAGGCGGGGTTGGCAAAACGACAACTTCTGCTAATATAGGTACAGCTTTGGCCCTTCAAGGCAAAAGAGTCTGCCTGGTAGATACAGATATCGGCTTGCGTAACCTGGACGTTGTCATGGGGCTTGAAAACCGCATTATATATGATCTTGTCGATGTAATCGAAGGAAGATGCAAAATCCATCAGGCATTAGTAAAAGATAAGCGCTTCGATGACCACCTTTATTTGCTCCCAGCTGCCCAGACGAGCGATAAAACTGCGGTTCAGCCCGAACAAATGAGAAAATTGGTGAATGAACTGAAGCAGGATTATGATTATATCGTCATCGATTGCCCGGCGGGAATCGAGCAGGGCTATAAAAATGCCGTTGCCGGTGCTGACAAGGCGATCGTCGTGACAACACCAGAAGTGTCCGCAGTCAGGGATGCTGACAGGATTATCGGCCTGCTAGAAAAAGAAGAAAATGTTGAATCACCAAAACTTGTCATCAACCGGATCCGCACCCATATGATGAAAAATGGCGACATGCTTGATGTAGATGAAATCACGACACATCTTTCCATCGATTTAATCGGGATTGTCGCCGATGATGATGAAGTCATCAAAGCATCAAACCACGGCGAGCCGATCGCACTGAATCCAAATAGCAAAGCATCCATTGCATACAGGAACATCGCGAGGAGGATTCTTGGAGAGTCCGTTCCATTGCAGCAATTAGACAACGATAATAAAGGCGTATTTTCGAAGATTAAGAAGTTCTTCGGAGTCCGCTGATCAAAAGGCATCTGCTTCTCGTTTATACGAGGTCAGATGCCTTTTTTGTTTCATCCGATTAAACACAGTTGAATTTGTCATACTCTTGTTGGACAGGTCATAGACTTGTACTAACTTAGAGTACAAGGGGAATGGTGGGGATTGGATGAACTCGAGAACTGATGATATACGCAGAAGAATGATGAAGAGGAAGAGAGAGCGGGAAAGAATGGAGAAAATGAACCATAACCGCTATTTCTCAACAGAGGAAGAACGGCACGGTTTTGACAGGGTTCCATCTTATGATATGGGGCCTGGTGAAGGCGGACATCCTCTGTTCAAGAAGGAAGTATTTCTGTTCAAGGTACTTGCTTCGGCATGCCTCGTCTTGATTGTTGCAATAATTTTTCGGAGTCCATCTGAAAAAGCAGAAACGATCCAGCAATATGTGAAACAAACGATGGACCAGGAATTCCAGTTTGCTGCCGTTTCAGACTGGTATGAAGACCAGTTTGGCAAGCCGCTGGCATTGCTGCCTGCCAAAAATGCAGAAGAAGAAAACAAACAGGATCTGACTCCAGGCAACCAGTATGCACTCCCTGCTTCCGGAAAGATTCTTGAAGATTTTGGCGACAATGGTCAGAGAATTCAGATTGAAACTGGTAAAGGTGCCGGAGTGGAAGCTATGGATGAAGGGCTTGTCCACTTTGTCGGCATGAAAGAAGGGTTTGGTAAAACGGTCATTGTGCAGCATGCAGACAAGAGTGAAACATGGTACGGAAACCTCGATAAAATCGATGTGACCCTCTATGAGTATATTTCTAAAGGAGCAAAGGTTGGCACGGCAATGGATAGTACGGATGGGATAAAAGGTTCATTTTATTTCGCCATAAAAAAAGGGGATGACTTCGTAGATCCCGTCCAGGTGATCAAGTTTGAATAAAGCCATTGCGTTATTGCGAAAAATATACATCCATCCTTTATTGTGGGTGATCATCGCCCTTGCTGTTGCGACCGCGCATTTTATAGAGCTGATGATGGTGCTGCTGATTATTTTTGTTCATGAAATGGGACATGGTGCTGCAGCTTCTTTTTTTTCGTGGAGAGTCAAGAAAATCGCCCTGCTCCCTTTTGGCGGGGTAGCTGAAATGGATGAGCACGGGAACAGGCCGTTAAAAGAAGAGCTGATTGTTGTTCTGGCAGGCCCCTTGCAGCATGTTTGGATGATAGGACTGTCCTTTGTTCTGTTTAACGCAGGATTTTTTCCGGAAAAATGGCATCTGCTGTTCATTCAATATAATATGATGATCCTTCTGTTCAATCTTATCCCGATATGGCCTTTGGATGGAGGTAAGCTGGTGTTCATTTTGTTATCAATGAACAAATCATTTCAGGAAGCTCACCTGCGGACGATATATGTTTCAGCCGGAACATTGATTATATTTTCGGCGATCCTTATCATCATCGCCCCGTTGACATTGAATGTCTGGGTCATCATCGGTTTCCTGACGTTTTCGCTTTACTATGAATGGAAGCAGAGACGGTTTATTTTCATGCGGTTTTTGATGGAAAGACATTATGGCAAACAAGTTGATTTGCGAGAGCTCAAGCCGATCAATGCAGCCGAGAATGAAATGGTCGGCCAGGTCCTTGAAAAGTTCCAGCGTGGCTGTAAGCATCCAATCATCGTCAAGCAGCAGAACGGCAAGGAAATGGTTATGGATGAGAATGAATTGCTCCATGCTTTTTTCAGTGAGAAGTTATTATCGGCGAAAATAGGAGATTTGCTTTACACCTTTTAAAATAGGATAATAAAAGCAGCGCAGACACTCTTTGCGCTGCATTTTTTTGCGCTTAAGGAGAAATAATGAACCAGTTAATTATCAATGCAAATTCGAGAGAGAAACGCTTCGCTTTGGTCAAAAATGGCGGAGTCGAAAAAATATATATTGAACAGCCAGGCCAACAATCACTGGTCGGGAATATTTATCTTGGAATCGTTGAAAAAGTGATACCAGGGATGAACGCAGCATTCATCAATTTTGGCGAAGAGTTAAGCGGTTTTCTCCAAAAAGATAAGCTATCATCCTATGTACTATCTGACGACGAAAATAAAGCAAATCGCTCGATCTCTTCGTATGTCCATCAAGGAGAAAAGCTGCTGGTCCAGGTTGAAAAAGATGCGGCCGGGACAAAAGGAGCGAGGCTGACGGGAGTCATTGAATTACAGGGTGAGAATCTTGTCTATATGCCCCTGGGAAAATACATAGCTGTTTCAAAAAAGGCAGAATCACCAGAGGTCAGAAATAAGTGGAGAGAATTCGCCAGCAAGGTCAAAACGCCCGAGGAAGGTCTCATTTTCAGGACCGAAAGCCTGAGCCAGACCGAGGAAGCAATCATGCAAGAGCTTGATGAGCAGCGCCTTCAATACATTCAATTGAAAAAGACCATGTCGGCAATGAAGAAGCCCGGAATCGTTCACAGCCGCGATTATTTTTTTGAACAGGCTGTGGCAGCACTTCTTTCTTTTTCAAATGGTGAAGTGATTACGGATTGCCTTGATTTTAAAAAAAGGATGGAGCACCATATCACAGAAGATATAAAAATAGAGTTTTATAATGGGAAAGATCATATTTTCTCTTTTTATAATATCGAACAGGAAATCGAGAGGCTGCTTAAAAGGATTGTCTGGCTGGAAAAAGGAGCTTATATGGTCATTGACCAGGGAGAAGCACTTACAATGATTGATGTGAATACAGGCAAGTTTTCCGGCAAAACCGATTTGCGTGACACTGTCATGAAAACGAATTTGAATGCGGCGGCCGAAGCTGCAAGGCAAATCAGGCTCAGGGATCTTGCTGGCATCATTCTGATCGATTTTATTGATATGAAGACCGATAGTGAACGGGACAAGGTGCTGAAACTCATTCAAAAAGAGCTGCACCAGGATGATCGCAGGACAAGGATCATCGGCTTTACCGAGCTTGGCATCCTCCAGTTGACAAGAAAGAAGACGAAGCAGTCGCTGGCCGAGACTCTGACTGAGAAATGCTGGACATGCGGGGGTACAGGAGAGGTACTTAGTACGGAATCCGTCGCATACAGACTCGAGCGCGCTCTGTGGGAGTACAAAAATTCTGATTATGAAGAAATTCATGTAGCCGCGACTAAGGAGGTCATACTCTCTTTTTCCGGTGAAGCTGACATACATAAATTGAGGCTTGAAAAAGCATTAGGCATTAAGATAAAATTTTCTGTGTCAGACGCGGCGAAACCTTTTTATGAAATCCTTAAGGTTGGTGCTTCGACAGAACACGGTTGAACCAAAGCTGGCCTTTAAAAGAACACCGATTATTATGTTGACACTTTCGCTCGGCATATGGTAGTATTTTAATGTTATTGTTTGTAGCACCCGTGCTACAACCGCTCACACCAGGTAATTAAGATTGCATTTTGCAACGCCTGTTGATGGCGAGTCTGAGTCTAATGAGGAGGTGCACTGGAATGTACGCAATTATCGAAACTGGCGGCAAGCAAGTAAAGGTAGAAGAAGGACAAGCAATCTACATTGAAAAGCTAAACGCTGCTGAAGGCGAAACTGTAACTTTTGACAAGGTTCTTTTTGTAGGTGGCGATAACGTTAAAGTTGGTAGCCCAGTAGTTGAAGGCGCAACTGTAACTGCTAAAGTTGAAAAGAATGGCCGTCAAAAAAAAATCATCGTTTTCAAGTACAAAGCGAAAAAGAACAATCGTAAGAAGCAAGGTCATCGTCAGCCTTACACTAAAGTTGTTATCGAAAAGATCAACGCTTAATTAAGGCGGATTACCATGATTCGTGCAACGATTAATCGTACAAAATCCGGAAGCATCCAATCGTTTACGATTAGCGGCCACGCTGGATTCGCTGCCCATGGCAGTGACATTGTCTGTGCAGGTGTTTCTACCATCTCAATTGGGACAGTCAATTCCATCATTGGATTGACAGGTATCACCCCGGACATTGAACAAGGTGCCGATGGTTTTCTCCGCTGTGAAATCCCCGACAATTTGCCGGAGGAAACGCAGGAGAAAATCCAATTACTCCTTGAAAGCATGGTCATTACATTGCAATCGATGGAAAAAGAGTACGGAAAGCACATAAAATTAACCTTCAAAAAGTAGGAGGTGGAACAAATGTTAAGATTAGATCTTCAATTCTTCGCTTCTAAGAAGGGTGTAGGTTCAACTAAGAACGGACGTGACTCAATCTCTAAGCGCCTTGGCGCTAAGCGTGCAGACGGTCAATTCGTAACTGGTGGTTCTATCCTTTACCGTCAGCGCGGAACTAAAATCTACCCAGGTGTAAACGTGGGTAAAGGTGGAGATGACACTCTATTCGCTAAGGTTGACGGCGTCGTTAAATTCGAACGTCTTGGCCGTGACCGCAAGCAAGTAAGTGTTTATCCTGCAGCTCAAGAAGCGTAAGCCAAAGAGAAGCCCTAACCACTGCGGTTAGGGTTTTCTTGTATTTTATGGCTGGTGGTAGCTTAATACCCAATGTTTGATTTAGCACCTGTTGATTGTAGTGGAAGGCGCGTAGACTCCTCGAAAATGCTGACGCATTTTCTTCGTGCGTGGGTGAATTCAGGAAGCTAATTCAATGTCCTCCGAAAATGCTAACGCATTTTCATCCTGCGTGGGCAGGTTCGGGGAAGCTCAATCAATGTCCTGCGGGAGCATGGGTCAGGGGAGACCCCGCAGGAGTGTAACGACGAGGAGGCTTCCCGAGCCACCAAGGAAGAATTCGCTTTTGAAAAAGCCGGCAGTTGGGCTTTTTTATAATTCTTCCCGCGGAAAGTGAAGCGCCTGGAACGAAAATCAACAGTCTTGTTTTAATAATATAAGAAATCCAACTAACTTAAATACATAATTAGCTTACGCAGAATGGCTTTTTTGTTATACTTACACCAAGCAGTCTTATGAGTAGGAGTATGTGTATGAAAAAAGAGTGGGATACAATCGAGGTTTTGCGCCATGCACGCCATGATTGGATGAATCAGCTTCAACTAATTAAAGGGAATTTATCGTTGAATAAAGTGGACCGGGCTAAAGAGATCATTGAAGAAATTATCATGGAAGCCAGGCAGGATGCAAAGCTATCTAATTTACATCTTCCTCAGTTTGCCTCTACATTGTTAACCTGCAATTGGGAGAATCATCATTTCCAATTGGAATATGAAGTAATGGACTCCCAGAACTTCCACAGATTAGATGACCAGCTGCTGACTGGCTGGACAGAGCAGCTTTTTGATACATTGAATTCTTCGATTGAACCATATCAAGAAAATCATCTCTCCGTCACAATTGAACCACAGGAGAAAGGAATTGGGTTCTTTTTTGATTTTAGCGGAATAATAAATGATAAAAATCGCTTGAAAAGCTTTCTCGGCCAGCAACCGAATGAAAATCTGAAAGTTATCTCGGATGGCGTGGTCGATGGGGAATTGACGATAGAAGTTTTTATGAAATCACTATAGGGAAACATAAAAAGCGATAACAAATTTCAGACAGGTGGTAATGACATAATGTTTGTCGATCAGGTTAAGATTTATGTAAAAGGCGGGGACGGCGGCGATGGAATGGTCGCGTTCCGACGTGAAAAATATGTTCCGAAGGGCGGCCCGGCTGGCGGGGACGGCGGTAACGGTGCAAATGTAGTCTTCCAGGTGGAAGAGGGACTGCGCACGCTGATGGATTTCAGATACCAGCGCCATTTCAAGGCACCGCGCGGCGAGCACGGAATGTCTAAAAACCAGCATGGTAAAAATTCTAAGGATATGATCGTAAAGGTTCCACCAGGGACAATCGTATCTGATGCCGAGACTGGCGCGATCATTGCTGACCTGGTAGAGCATGGCCAGAAGGCTGTCATCGCGAAGGGCGGACGCGGCGGACGTGGCAACTCACGTTTCGCTACACCGGCCAACCCGGCACCAGAACTCTCTGAAAAAGGTGAACCAGGACAAGAAAGAGAAATCATCATGGAGTTGAAACTCCTTGCGGATGTAGGGCTAGTAGGATTCCCAAGTGTTGGGAAATCGACGTTGTTGTCTGTTGTTTCAGCAGCTAGACCGAAGATTGCGGAATACCACTTCACAACCATTGCCCCGAATCTCGGTATGGTTGAAACGGAAGATGGCAGAAGTTTCGTGCTTGCGGACCTGCCAGGTCTTATTGAAGGTGCACATTCAGGAGTGGGCCTTGGGCATCAGTTCCTGCGCCATATCGAACGTACACGAGTCATCATCCATGTAATTGACATGGCGGCAACTGAAGGCCGTGATCCTTATGAGGATTATTTAACGATCAACAATGAATTGAAAGAATATAACTTGAGGCTGACGGAGCGACCACAAGTAATTGTAGCCAATAAAATGGACATGCCAGATGCGGAAGAGAATCTGAAAGTGTTCAAGGAAAAGCTGGGGGACGAACACCCTGTTTTCCCTATCTCAGCTGTTACTAGAGAAGGTCTGCGTGAATTATTGTTCGCAGTAGCTGACCTGATTGAAAAGACTCCGGAATTCCCTCTCATTGAAGAAGAGGAATTAGAAAAAGATGAAAACCGCGTGATGTACAAGCATGAAAAAGCAGAACAGGAATTCCAAATTACCCGTGAATCAGATGGAACATTTGTCATTTCGGGTGACAGTATTGAAAGGCTGTTCAAGATGACTGATTTCTCAAGGGATGAATCTGTCCAAAGGTTCGCTCGCCAGATGCGCGGCATGGGTATTGATGATGCTCTTCGTGAAAGAGGCGCGAAAGATGGAGATACAGTTAAGCTGCTTGAATATGAATTTGAATTCGTGGAATAGGCTTAAGTGATTTTAGAAGGTCGATTAGCCAGCACAGGTTAATCGACTTTCCTCTTTAAAAAGAGAATCTTGGCTGCAAGGAGATAAATACGCTGGCATTCTGATGGGGTGGTGGAGATGAAGCAAAATCAAGATAGGAAGTTTTATCTTGTTCGTGAAGATGTCCTGCCTGAGGCGATGAAGAAAACGCTTGAGGCAAAGGAAATGATCGAACGTGGCAAAGCAGAGTCGGTCTGGGATGCAGTTCAAAGGGTCGACTTAAGCCGGAGTGCATTTTACAAATACCGTGACACGGTCTTTCCGTTCCATACAGTTGTGAAGGAACGGATCATTACGCTGTTTTTCCAGCTTGAAGACCGGTCTGGGACACTTTCCGAACTGCTGAGTACGGTTGCTGCTACTGGCTGCAATGTTCTGACCATCCATCAGACGATCCCTCTGCAAAGCAGGGCGAATGTAACACTAAGCTTGAATGTCACCGAAATGAGAGTAGAAATGGATGAGATGCTCGCAAGGCTAAAAAGACTGGAATTTGTAGAAAAAGTTGAAGTACTGGGATCAGGTGCTTAAACAAAGTGTTTTGTAGCAGGGGGAGATGGGCTTGAATATTGGTTATCTTGGACCGGAAGCAACATTTACGGACTATGCTGCCCGGCAATTGTTTAAAGAGGCTAAGAGGATTCCATTTGTGAGTATACCAGAATGCATGGATGCTGCTTCAGCAGGAGAAATTGATGCAGCAATCGTTCCATTGGAAAATTCCATTGAGGGTTCAGTTAATGTCACGATTGATTATTTAGTCCATGAAACAGACCTTCAGATTGTTGGTGAAGCGGTGGTGCCCATCAGGCAGCATCTGCTAGTTCACCACGATAATCTCGACAGGTGGAGGAAAGCTGAATTGATTTGCAGCCACCCACACGCACTGGCACAGTGCCATAAATTTTTGCATAAAGAATTCAAAGGAATTCCTCTTGAACATATGTCATCTACAGCAGCAGCGGCTAAGTATGTACAGAGCCATCCTGAACGGAACATCGCGGCAATCGCTAATAGCCTTGCTGCTGAGGAGTATGGTTTAGTCGTGGCTGAGCAAAATGTCCATGATTACAGCTATAATCATACCGTGTTTGCTGTGTTGGCGAAGGAAACTCAAGACATTTACATGGCTTCAACTGAAGAGGCCAAGACAAGCTTGATGATTACACTGCCTTCGGATCGCGCAGGAGCACTGCACCAGGTCTTATCTGCTTTCTCATGGCGGAAGCTCAATCTATCCAAAATTGAATCACGCCCAATGAAAACGGGTTTGGGAAAATATTTTTTCATTATCGATATTAATCTGAAAATGGATGAAGTATTAATCCCAGGAGCCATTGCCGAACTAGAGGCATTAGGCTGCACAGTTAAAATACTTGGAAGTTATTCAAGCCATAAAATATAAAAAAATCCATCAATTGATGGATTTTTTTATATCCCTATTCTAAATCAATAAGTAATTTTTCTTTACGTAGCGTTTCTTCTGCTTCATCCAGCGCTTTTTCCGTCGGAGCAGAAATTGTGTGCAAGTGGATTCCGTCCGTTAACTCTGATAAATAGGAAGCTTTGGTTGCTCTTATTTTTTCCATGAATTGTTTTACTTCGTTTCGATTTGAAACCATGATGGAAGCTGTTAAATCCCCATACACGGGATGCTCAATTTTCACGTCCTTAACGGTTACCCCGTGATCGACAAGAAGCAGGAGTTCTTCTTCTGTCCTTTCAGGGCCATGGGATACGGCAATGGTCCTTTCCGCTGCTGAAGGACGTGATGCATGCATATATAGATATCCCTGGCTGGTAGCAATGATTGGTTCGTTTTTAGCTTTAAGCAAGGTAATATCGCCAACAATGACCTGCCTGCTTACATTCGTTATCGCCGAAAGCTCGCCTCCGGTGATGGGCTCACTGCTTTCCTGCAGACGTTTCAGGATGTAGGCACGGCGTTCATCTCCGAGAATTTTCGTAGGTTCCTTCATAATCCGATCTCTCCTTCGACTTCTTCATTCGAAAATTTTACCATAAAATCAGCTTGAAGTTAAACGGTCGATACTTGTGCAGTTATTGCAGCAAGCATTTTCCCAAGATTGACTGCATCTTCCTGCTGTGTTTCCCTCCCGAAAGATATTCTGAAAAATTCCTTTGCCGGCTTGCCGTCAATACCCATTGCAGACATGGTCTTCGCCGGTGACAGCATACCTGTATGACAAGCGGTTCCAGTGGAAATCGCAAAGCCCTTGCGGTTGCATTCAAGCAGGACATATTGCCCCTCCAATCCCTTGATCGCCATTCCCATAATACCTGTAAGCTGTTCATCGCCCTCTGCACCAAAAATCTCAATAGATTCCCTGGCATCTGAAAGGGATTCGATAAGAGCCTCTCTCAGTTTAGTAACTCTTTTCGTTTCTGTATCCATGAGAGAATTTGCTTTTTGCGCTGCTGCGGTCATCGCTGCGATTCCCGGGACATTTACCGTGCCAGGCCTGAACCCTTTTTCATGTACAGTTCCATCAATATAGGGCTTCCAGGCAAGCTTAGGATTTACATATGCCACTCCAGTTCCCTTAGGTCCGTAAAACTTATGGCCTGAAATCGAAAGGGCATCCACCCAGCCGGCCAGTGGGACAACTGGAACTTTTCCGAAGGTTTGCACACAGTCCGTGTGAATTAGTATATCTTTAGAACGGCAATATTCAGCCAAATTGATGATCGGTTGGATCGTTCCAACTTCAGGGTTGCCATGCTGAATCGAAACGAGCACAGTTTCGGGTCGGACAGCTTCGATGAAACTCGTAAGCTCAATTTTGCCATTTCGGTTCAATGGGAGGAATGTGATCTCCCATCCTTCTCCTTCAAGCTTCTTCATCAAATTATAGACGGAGGAATGTTCAGCCGCCCCGGTAATAATATGATTGCCGTGTTTTCTTTTAGCAGAGAGGAGCGCCATAATCCCAAGAAAATTTGCTTCAGAGCCTCCACTTGAAAAATAAATCCCCGCCTTATCAACACCAAGCAAGCGCGAGAATTCCTGTCTGCAGCTCTCCAATAGATTAGCAGAAGCACTGCCAGCTTCATGGAGGCTTTGACTATTCCCAAAATACTTAGTAGAAGCCTGGATATAAATATCTGCCGCGTCCTGGTCAAGCGGGCAAGTTGCCGCGTAATCAAAATATTTCATAGGTTTGCTCCTAAATTAGAATTTGGTTGGTTATCCTTCCATATGTTCCCGGTCTCAGTCCAAGAGGAGGCAAACGTGTAACATATCGTACAGTCGTTGCAGTTCTTGCTTTCTCCTCTGTCAAAATAAAAGTTCTTGTCAACAGTGTAAAACTGTGTAAATATATATGTCAAGACACCTGTTAATCCAGGAGGCTATCATTATATGAAACAAGCAGATGTAATCATTGTTGGCAGCGGGATTGCCGCACTTCAATTGGCCAATAAATTAGCAAAGAGCTTAAATGTGATTATTCTCACAAAGAAAGAGCTAACAGCAGGTAATTCTTACCTTGCACAAGGCGGGGTCGCAGCGGCGATTGCACCGGGCGACGACCCTTACCTGCATTATCTCGACACACTGGAAGCTGGAGCTCACCATAATAAGTCTGAAGCTGTACTTGAAATTACCAAAAAAGCACCGGAATTAATAAAAGGATTATGGGAATCAGGCTGCCGTTTTGATGAAGACGGAGATGGAAAATTGCTTCTGGGGATGGAAGGGGCTCATAGTGAAAAGAGGATTGTGCACAGCGGAGGCGATGCGACGGGTAAGCATATGGTCGACTTTTTGCTTTCGAATCTCGATGCCAATATTTCAATTGAACAATCCACATTCGTATTTGAGCTAATTTTAGATAGTGAAGGAACTCACTGTATAGGTGTTAAAGCTAAGCGCATGGACGGAACGAATGAAACTTATCTTGCTACCCACGTTGTCCTTGCTACGGGCGGCTGCGGGCAGGTCTTTGCCTTTACCTCTAACGCCGAAACTGCAACAGGGGATGGAATGGCGCTGGCATACAGGGCAGGTGCTGAGCTGGCCGATATGGAATTTATCCAGTTTCACCCTACACTCCTTTATGTAGAAGGAAAGACGAGAGGCCTCATATCTGAAGCGGTTAGGGGTGAAGGGGCCGTACTAGTAACCGCTGAGGGAAAGTGGATCATGGATGGTATTCATCCGTTGAAGGATCTGGCACCGCGGCATATTGTGTCGCAAACCATTTATGACTACTCGCGAAGAGGAATTCAAATCTATTTAGATATCACAACCATCCCTGATTTCTGCAGCCGTTTCCCAACGATCAGCAAGCTTTGTTCTGAGCATGGGATAGATATTGATAAAGGCTTAATTCCTGTTGTGCCTGGGAGCCATTTTATTATGGGCGGGATCAAGACCGATTTGCAGGGCCGAACAAGCATCCCGGGTCTATATGCGATTGGTGAAGCGGCATGCACAGGAATCCACGGAGCAAATAGACTCGCGAGCAATTCCTTATTAGAAGGCATGTTTGTTGGGGGAAATCTTGCTGATTGGCTCAATAGCCATCAAGATGCCAATAGAGATGATGCAATCATTAGAGGTTTTCATAATCAAACTGTCAAAAGAGCAGACAACATTATGGAAATCCAAAATCAAACTGTTAAAAGAGCAGGAAACAAGTTGGAAAATCAAACTGTTTCCAGTAGTGAGCTTCCTGACATCGACTCACTAAAACAAACAATGATGGATCGGACAGGGATTGTCCGTACAAAGGAATTGCTGACTTTACAAAATGAATGGCTCGCTCAGTTCAGCCTGGATGATTGGCTTGAGGCTAGTCTGGACCATTTGCAGCCATCTGAATTAAATAGGCTGTTCATGTATATCACCGCATCTTTAATAACAAAGGCGGCATTGGACAGGACAGAAAGCAGGGGCGGGCACTATCGAAAAGATTTTCCGCATGAGGATAATGCCAATTGGATGAAACAACAAATTATCCATCAACGAAAAAACGTAAAGGATGGTAAGCATGAATACAATCAAACTGCGCTTGCTACTTGAACAATTTTTTATTGAAGATATCGGTGAACGTGATGTTACCAGTGAACTGATCTTCGGAAATGACAGCAAAGGAACCATGGTGTTGATCTCGAAGGACGAAGGGATTTTCTGCGGTGAGCAAATTATCCAAACAGGCTTCAGGCTGCTTGATGAGAGCAGTCAGATCATCTTGCATGTAAAAGATGGACAGAAAGTGGTAAAGGGCCAAGAATTAGCACTGATTACTGGCGGAGTTTCCGCTTTGCTTAAGGCAGAAAGAGTCGTCCTAAATCTTGTGCAGCGAATGAGCGGGATTGCCACGAAAACCAATGAGGCTGTTAGTGTTTTGGACAGCGCAAAAACGAGGATTTGTGATACGCGTAAAACCACCCCGGGTCTCAGGATGCTTGAGAAGTATGCTGTTCGCTGCGGCGGCGGCTTCAACCATCGTTATGGGTTGTATGACGCTGTGATGATCAAGGATAACCACATATCTTTCGCAGGCTCAATCAGCAATGCCGTTGAAGCAGTAAGGTCAAATCTCGGCCATATGGTGAAGGTTGAAGTGGAGATTGAAACAAAAGACCAGCTTCTTGAAGCGATTGAATCAAAAGTTGACTGCATCATGTTCGATAATAGACCGCCCGAACAAATCAAGGAATGGATTGGCAATGTCCCACCAGGAATTTTAACAGAGGCATCTGGAGGGATTACACTCGATAATCTCCATAGCTTTAGGGATTGTGATGTGGATTATATTTCTCTTGGATTCCTTACACATTCTGTAAAATCATTGGATATTAGCGCAAAAGTGATGGCTGAAACGAAAGGGGCTGTAGAATATGAATATTTTGGAGGCGCTCGAAGCGAAATCTAGGATGCTTCCTGATAAGTACAAAAATATGTCTGTCCAGGAACTTGAGGACATGATCAGGAGTATAAAGGAGAAAATGGGCAAGAAACTTTTTATCCCTGGTCATCATTATCAAAAGGATGAAGTGATTCAATTCGCAGATGCGACAGGTGATTCATTGAAATTAGCCCAGCTGTCGGCAGAGAACAGGGAAGCGGAGCATATTGTGTTTTGCGGTGTTCATTTCATGGCCGAGACGGCAGATATTTTGACAACCGAAAACCAGAAGGTCTACCTGCCTGATATGAGAGCGGGCTGCTCGATGGCGGATATGGCGGATATACACCAGACAGAAAGAGCCTGGGAGTATTTGCAGGTTTTGTTCGGAGATACTATTT